>CAYXBW010000007.1:0-21279 GCA_964463305.1 uncultured Christensenella sp.
AGATCAGCACGTCGTCATCCTTCAATCCGCAAGCCATTATTTTAGACTTTCGCACATCAAACTCCGCCGCCTGCGTAGCTTTCACCAGCCCGCCCGCCGTGGCGAAGTATATTAGCCCGGCGGCAAAATCCTGCTTCACCAGTATGCTCAAAATCTCCTCATTCGCTTCCACTCCGGACATCAGCGCGTTCAGCGATTTGCCCGCGTCTTTTATGCGCGCCTCTGGCACGCTGGTGGCGGCCAGCATATACATATTGCCCAGGTTGGTGAATATGTACAGCTTTTCTGCCGTATTTGTGGACACCAGCATGGCAGGCTTCTGCTTTTCTTCTATATCGTTTGCCTCTATGCCCTTTTGCAGCGCCTTAGGAGACATACGCTTTAGGCTTCCGCCGCGCGTCAGCACGATGGCGCAGTCCTCCGAGACCACAAACTCGCTCTCATCTATGTTTATTGCCGCTTTGTGCTCTTCTAAAAGCTTTGTGCGCCGCTTGTCCGCGTATTTTCCGCGCAGCTCCAAAAGCTCTGTTTTTATTACCTCCAAAAGCTTTGCCTCAGAACCCAGTATAGATTTGAGGTAGGCTATCAGCGCAACCACCTCTTTATATTCAGCTTCTAAAAGCTCCACCTCAAGGTTTGTGAGCCGCGCCAGGCGCATATCCAGTATGGCCTGCGCCTGCACGCCCGTCAGCTCAAAGCGCTTCATGAGGTTGCGCTTGGCTTCCTCCGTGTTTTGGGCGGCGCGTATTATGCGTATCACCTCGTCTATATTTCGTACAGCAATTATCAGTCCCTGCAATATATGCTCGCGTTTTTCCGCCTTTTCAAGATCGTATTGGGTACGGCGGGTAACAACGTTTTTCTGGTGGCGTATATAGTAGTCTATCATTGCCATCAGCCCCAGCTGTTTGGGCGCGCCGTCCGCTATCACCATCATGTTTATGCCGAAGGTGGATTGCAGCTCTGTGTATTTATACAGCAGCCCCAGTATCTTTTCCGCGTCGTGGCCTTTTTTCACCTCTATAACGGCACGCATGCCCTCGCGGTCGGATTCGTCGCGGATATCGTCTATCGCGCTGAATATCTCCTTTTTGGCCTCGCTTATTGCCAGTATCTTTTCCAGCAGACCCGCCTTTTTTATTTCATAGGGCATCTCTGTTATTACAATTGATGTCTTTCCGTTTTTCTGGTTTTCAAAATGCGCCTTGGCGCGCATCTGCACCTTGCCCCTGCCCGTTTCATACGCCTGCCTAAGCCCGTCGCCCGCCACGAGATACGCGCCCGTTGGAAAATCCGGCCCCTTTATGTGCGACATTATATCGTCCAGCGTGCATTCGGGCTGGTCTATGCGCGTGACCACTCCGTCTATCACCTCGCCCAGATTGTGCGGGGGAATGTTCGTAGCCAGACCCACCGCAATGCCGGACGAACCGTTCACCAGCAGGTTGGGATAGCGCGCGGGCAGCATATCAGGCTCCCGCTCAGTATCATCAAAGTTGGGGCGGAAGGGTACGGTGTCCTTATTCATGTCGCGCAGCATCTCAAGCGCAAGGGGCGACATCCTTGCCTCCGTATAACGCATGGCAGCCGCGCTGTCCCCGTCTATGCTGCCAAAGTTTCCGTGACCGTCCACAAGCGGCATACGCATGGCAAAATCCTGCGCAAGGCGCACCATGGCGTCATACACGCTGCTGTCACCGTGCGGGTGATATTTTCCCAAACAGTCGCCCACTATCCTGGCGGATTTTTTATACGGCTTGTCAGGCGTTATGCCAAGCTCCTGCAATGTGAAGAGTATACGCCGCTGCACCGGCTTTAAGCCATCCTCCACACGCGGCAGTGCGCGTTCCATAGTCACGTACTCCGCGTAGGTCATGTAGGAATTGTGCATCACCTCGTTAAGCGCGGTGTCTATTATATGTTCATCAAACTCAATCTGCTTCTGTTTGCTCATTTTTCACCTCAAAATCGTCCCGCTTGTTGAAGTTGGCGTGTTCGCTTATGTATAGCTTGCGCGGCTCCACATTGTCTCCCATCAGAGTGGTTACCACCTCTTCAACATCCGCAAGATCCTCTATTGTCACACGTATTAAAGAGCGCTGCTCCGGATCCATTGTGGTGTGCCACAGCTGATCCGGGTTCATTTCTCCCAGCCCCTTATAGCGCTGCACGCCAGCGCCCTTGCCTATCTCCTCCTTGGCCTTCTCTAGCTGCCTGTCTGTATAGGCGTACATTATTTTCTTGCCCTTCTCTATCTTGTAGAGCGGCGGGCGGCCTATGTAAAGGTGCCCGTCCGTTATGAGCTGCTTGAAATAACGATAGAAGAATGTTATAAGTATGGCGCGGATGTGCCCGCCGTCCTGATCTGCATCCGCCAATATTATGACCTTGTGGTATTTCAGGTTATCTATGTTGAAGCTCTCGCCAAAGCCCGCGCCCAGCGCAGTTATTATGGAACGAAACTCCTCGTTTGCCAGCACCTGATCCATGCGCTTTTTTTCCACGTTGAGCGGCTTGCCCCTAAGCGGCAGTATGCCCTGAAAACGGCGATCCCTGCCCTGCTTGGCAGAGCCTCCCGCGCTGTCCCCCTCCACAATGAAAAGCTCGTTTTTTTCCGGCGTTCTGCCCGTACATGCGGACAGCTTTCCCACCAGCGGCGAGTTTTCCAGCTTGTTTTTGGCGCGCTCCATCTTTTTGGCCTTGCGCGCCGCCTCGCGCACGTGCGCCGCCGAAATTGCCTTTTCCACCAGCTTGGTGGAAACCTGCGCGTTGTTTAGATCGGCCATGTAGGCGGTAAGCTGCTCGGTAACGATTGCGTCCACCGCCACGCGCGCCTCCGAATTGCCCAGCTTGGTCTTGGTCTGCCCCTCAAACTGCACGTTTTTCATCTTTATGTTTATAACGGCGCACAGCCCCTCGCGGAAATCCTCGCCCGCCAGGTTCGCTTCCTTTTCCTTCAGCAGCCCCGCGTTTCTTGCATAGTCGTTCATCACCTTGGTGAGCGCCGCCTTAAAACCCGTTTCGTGCGCGCCGCCCTCCGTGGTGGGTATGTTGTTCACGTAGGAGAATATGCTCTCCGTGTAGCTGGCGTTGTATTGCATGGCTATCTCCACCAGTATATCGTTTCGGCTGCCCGAGATATACACGGGCGCATCGTGCAGCGGCGAACGCTCGCGGTTAAGATAGAGCACAAAATCAACTATACCGCCCGCGTATTCGTATGTGGAGCTTTTTGGCCGTCCGTTAACGAGTTGGCGTTCATCTGTAAGCGTTATTTTCAGCCCCTTTGTGAGGAAGGCAAGCTCCCTCAGGCGGCGTTTCACCGTATCGTAGTTCATTTCAACATCGTCGAAAACGGTATCGTCCGGCATGTATGTTATTTTGGAGCCGTGTTTTTTGGTTTCGCCTATCTCCTTGAGGGGAGAAACGGGTTTGCCCACCTGCATCTTGCCCTTTGCATCCGTTTTGGTGTCATACTCTTGGAAATATATCCTTCCGTTTTGGTACACCTCCACCTTGAGCCAGCGGGACAGCGCATTAACCACCGATGCGCCCACGCCGTGCAGACCGCCCGAGTAGGCATAGTTTTCATTGTTGAACTTGCCGCCTGCGTGAAGCTGCGTGAAAACCACCTCCACGCCCGAAACCTTTAGCTCCGGATGCATGCCCGTTGGTATACCGCGCCCGTTGTCCTCCACGGTGACCGAGCCGTCCGCGTGCAGAGTTATGGCCAGCTTGTTCGCGTAGCCGTTCGCGGCCTCGTCTATTCCGTTGTCCACCACTTCCCACAGCAGATGGTGCAGCCCGCGTGAGCTGGTGGTGCCTATATACATTCCCGGGCGGCGGCGCACCGCATCCAGCCCCTCCAGCACCTGAATATCGCTGGCAGTGTATGATTTAACCATTACATCCTCCAAAAAAACTTCTATTGCACATTTGAAGCGCATATACCTACGGCATTAGTAATGCATTCTTGCCATTACGACCGCAAAAACCCGCCCAAAACAGCAGTAAGCCATCCGGCGTTCTCTCATTTGAATTATATCGGCATGGCGGTCCGTTTACGGTACATTCAGCGAAATCCCGTCCGCAAAACGGCAAACAAAAACTGCCAAACCCCATATCTATACTATTATATCACAAATAATACAATATGATGTAGCAGTTTTTTTGCGGCAATGCCGAACCTTTTCGGTCTGCCATAAACCGGCATATTTAGAAGCTCTGCCGCGCCCAAAATGCCGGAAACAACAATGCACTTTCCAATTTTTTGTTTGGTGCACCAGCGTTCTTTCAATCACACCGGCATTCTTTCGCGCAGTGCTGCCATACAGTTATTTTATTCCAATATCTCCGCGCCAAAATGCCCCGTCAAACTTTATTTTTTGCACATTGGCATAGGCTGCCTCGCGTGCTTCGGCAATATCTGCTCCCGCAGCCGTGACGCCCAGCACACGCCCGCCCGCAGTGGCTAAGGCACCATCCGCAAGTTTAGTGCCCGCATGGAACACTACCACGCCGTCCGCCACATCGCCAAGCCCGGAAATGGGCTTGCCCGTCTCGTATTTGCCGGGGTAGCCGCCCGAAGCCATTACCACGCAAACCGCGCTGCCCTGCTTCCACTTTAGCTCTATTTTATCCAGCCCGCCGTCTATCACCGCGTCTATTATATCCATCAGATCCGTTTCAAGCAGCATAAAAACGCTCTGCACCTCAGGGTCTCCCAGGCGCGCATTGTATTCCAGCACTTTCGGCCCGCCCGGCGTTAGCATAAGACCAAAGAATATAACGCCCTTGAACGGCCTGCCCTCTGCGTTGAGCGCATCCACCGTTTTTTGGAACACCTCTCGCTCGCAAAATTCCCGCACCTCGTCCGTATATTTGGGCGAGGGCGCAAAGGTGCCCATACCGCCGGTGTTAAGCCCCTCGTCGTTATCGTAGGCGCGCTTGTGATCCTGCGCGGACAGCATGGGAAGTATAGTCTCTCCGTCGCAAAACGCCAGCACGGAAACCTCCGGCCCGGTCATGAATTCTTCTATCACGACCCTCGCGCCCGCCTCGCCAAACTGCTTTTTCACCATTATATCTTCCACGGCCTGCCTTGCCTGCTCCCGCGTTTCGCAGATGAGCACGCCCTTGCCAAGCGCCAGCCCGTCCGCCTTGACCACGGTGGGCATAGCCGCCGTTTCCAAATACGCAAGAGCTTCCGCCGCATCATCAAACGCGGCAAACTCAGCCGTGGGTATTCCGTATTTTTGCATAAGCTCTTTGGAATACGCTTTGGACCACTCTATTTCCGCCGCCGCCTTTGTGGGGCCGAATGCGCGTATGCCCGCCTCATTCAAAGCATCCACCATGCCCATGGAAAGCGGATCGTCCGGCGCTACGAATACCAGATCCACAGCGTTTTCTTTCGCCCAGTCCACCATTTTCGCAACGTCGGTAGCCTTTATATCCACACACTGCGCGATCTCCGCTATTCCGCCGTTGCCCGGTGCGCAAAAAAGCTCTATGCTGCGCTTGCTCTGCTTTAGTTTCCAGGCTATGGCGTGCTCCCTGCCGCCGCCGCCCACTATCAGTATTTTCATATATCCTCGCTTTTTCGTTTTTCGGTGCTAATACCCGTGCCCGCTTTCGGGCGCTGCCCGTACAAAAGCAAAGTACTGCTATGCGCACCGAAACAGCCGCCTTCTTCGTCCTTCGAATCATGCATCAATGCTTAAAGTGCCGTATTCCCGTGAACACCATCGCTATGCCGTATTCATCGCATTTCTTTATGGAATCCTCATCCCTTATGGAGCCGCCCGGCTGTATTATTGCCGTTATGCCCGCCTTTGCCGCCACCTCCACGCAATCATCAAACGGGAAGAACGCGTCTGACGCCATAACAGCGCCCTTGGCCGCTTCTCCGCTGCGCTCCAGCGCCATTTCCGCCGCCCATATGCGGTTGGTCTGTCCCGGCCCCACGCCCAGTGTTCCCATATCCTTAGCCACCACTATGCCGTTAGATTTGGTGTGTTTTACAACCTTGAACGCAAATTCGAGATTTTTAAGCTCCGCCTCGCTGGGTGCGCGCTTTGTTACCACCTTTAGGTCATCCTCCAGCAAACCGCGGTTCACATCCTGTATAAGCATACCGCCCAGCACCTTTTTTGCGTCAAAAGCGCTCACCGGCGGCTTTGCCGTTAAGTTTGGCAGGCGCAATACGCGCAGGTTTTTCTTTTGCTTCAGTATATCCAGCGCACCGTCAGTGTATGATGGAGCAATTATTATCTCCAGAAATATTTTGGCCATTTCCTCTGCCGTTTTTTCGTCTATCTCCACATTGGCAGCCACTATGCCGCCGAATATTGAAACCGGATCGGATTCGTATGCCTTCATATATGCCTCGTGCACGTTCACGCCGCTGCCCACACCGCAGGGGTTGGCGTGTTTTACCGCCACCACCGTTGTCTCTGTGAATTCACGCAGCGTATCAAGCGCGCCCGCCGCGTCGTTTATATTGTTGAAGGAAAGCTCCTTGCCGTTCAGCTGCTCCGCGTTTGCCAGGCTTCCCTCCACGCTGAGCGGCTCGCGGTAAAATGCCGCGCTCTGATGCGGATTTTCGCCATAGCGCATCTCCTGCTGCTTTTCCAGCGTTATGGTGAGCTTGTCGCTCAGCATATCCGCGCCCGATTTTTCGCGCAGAAAACCCGCTATGAGCGCATCGTAGGCCGCCGTATTTTCAAACACCTTTGCCGCGAGATAAAATTTTGTGTCTTTTAAAACTTCACCCGCTTTTAGCTCCTTTAAAACTCTGTCATAATCCGCAGCGTCCACTATAACGGCAACATCCTGCCAGTTTTTAGCAGCAGCGCGCAGCATTGTCGGCCCGCCTATATCTATGTTTTCTATGGCATCCTCCAGCGAAACATCCGGTTTTGAAATTGTCTGTTTAAACGGGTACAAATTTACAGCCACAACGTCTATAGTATCAACACCCAGCTCCTTTAGCTGCTGCATGTGCACAGGGTTGCCCCGCATTGCCAGTATGCCCGCGTGTATTTTGGGATGCAGCGTTTTTACCCTGCCATCCAGACACTCCGGAAAGCCCGTTATCTCTGAAACGTTTATCACTTTAACGCCCGCATCGGCAAGCGCCTTTTGCGTACCGCCTGTGGATAGTATTTCAAATCCCAATTTTTCCAGTTCACGCGCAAACTCCACCACGCCGGTTTTGTCAAACACGCTCAAAAACGCCCTCTTCGCCATTATATGCCCTCCAAAATATTTATAGTTCTCCCCATAGACCCTTTACCGTGCCAAAACGCACGCACAAAAATACCTGCCTTACAATGCAAAAGTCCCGCGCAGCCTTTTTCATAGCAAATCCGAATGGAAAGCTGGAGATAACCGGCTGAAACCCGCTGTGCTGTCACGCTGTCCGTTATGCGCAATATCTTGCAAAAACAGCTATGCGCCGCTGATTTGCCATTGCATAGTATATGCTTATTCGTCTTCGTCCGGCTTTTGCTCTATTTCAAGATCACCCAGCTCAAACTCTTCAAATTCCTTGGGCTTGAACTCTCTGCGCGCCACAGAGCCGCGCCTTACGGCAGGCTGCTCATAATGCCTTGGCTCGTGCTGCTGCACGTTTGCCTGACGAGGATATTCGCGCTCCTCTTCTTCCTCATAGCCGCCGCTGTGGCCGCCGCCCAAAACGGTGGAAAAAGCGTATATTGCGCCAATAACAACAAAAACGATGCCCACACCCAGCATAACTATCACGGGTATATTATCTATTATTGCCGTACCAAATTTGCCCAGATTGCTCCACCATTCTGTGATGCCGGCAGACAAGATGGCCGCGGACAGCGCCGCCGCCAATATGAGCAAACCTCCCATTATCATAAAACCAGTTCCTGCTATTGCTCTCTTCATTTTTCACACTCCCGTTATTTATTTTATACTAATACGTATTAAAAACCGTAACGTTTGCCGCGCTATACTTTGCAGCGGCAATTTGATCTAAAATACAAGCTGATTCAAGAGCCGAATATTTTGTACCGAACAAAGCCTGCATACACAGCAGATCTATTTTTTATCTGCGCGTTTGTATCTGTTCTCAGCCCAAAATTTTCACACGGCTGCCCTCTACAGACAGCCTGTCCTCCGCCATCAGCGCCACCGCGCGGGGCAGCATATCATGCTCCAGCTTAAGCACGCGCGCCGCCACATCCTCCGGCGTGTCTTCAAACATTATCGGCACCGCCTCCTGCATTATGATCGGTCCGTGATCCGCCACTTCATCCACAAAGTGTATTGTGGCACCGGAAAGCTTTACTCCCGAATCCACCACCGCTGTGTGCACCCTGCCGCCGTAGTAGCCCATGCCGCAAAAGCTGGGTATGAGCGCGGGATGCACATTTATAATGCGGTTTTTGTACGCCGCTATTGTCTTTGGCCCTATTATGCTGAGGTAACCCGCCAGCACGGCAAAATCCGCCGCCGCGCTTTTTAGCGCGTCCAGAAGCGCTTCGTCAAACAGCTCGGCATTGGCATAATCGCCCTTTTTCACCACTGTAACAGGTATGCCCGCCTGTTTTGCGCGCTCTATTGCGTATATGTCAGGTTTGCCCGCTATTAGGCGGCATATTTCCGCGTTTATGCGCCCGTCCGCCACCGCGTCTATGAGCGACTGAAAATCAGTCCCCCCGCCCGACGCGAACACGGCAAATTTCTTCATCTGCATAGCGAAACGCCCTCGCCGGATATAGCTTCGCCTATTACAAACGCGCTCTCTCCACTGGCTTTTAGCGAATCCAGCGCGGCGGCCGCCTGTTCCTTTGGCACTGCCGCCACCATGCCTATGCCCATATTGAATGTGTTATAGGCCTCGTCATCCGAAAGGCCCGCTTTTTCCGCCAGCAGGCGGAACACAGGCGGCATATCCCAGCTGCCAAGCTGTATTTTTGCGCCTATTCCCTCCGGCAGCATACGCGGTATATTTTCTATGAAGCCGCCGCCCGTTATATGCGCCAGCCCCTTTACCTGTACATCCTCTATAAGCTTCAGCACAGGCTTTACATATATTTTGGTAGGCGTCAAAAACATTTCACCCAGCGTCACGCCCTCATAAGTCTCGGTCTTCAGCGTATCGTCCATGGCAAAAAGCTTTCTCACCAGCGAAAAACCGTTGGAGTGTATACCGCTTGAGGCTATGCCTATCAGCGTGTCGCCCGCCTTTATTCCGCTTCCGTTTATCACATCGTCACGGTTAACCATGCCCACGCAAAATCCGGCCATGTCATATTCGCCATCGCTGTAAAAACCGGGCATCTCAGCCGTTTCACCGCCTATTAGCGCACAGCCGGACATCATACAGCCATCCGCTATGCCCTTAACTATCTCTGCCGTTGTCTGCGGCACCAGCTTTCCCGTGGCAATATAGTCCAGAAAAAACAGCGGCCGCGCACCCAGACACACAACGTCATTAACGCACATGGCCACGCAGTCTATCCCCACAGTATCATGCTTTTTTAGCGCGAACGCCGCCTTGAGCTTTGTGCCCACGCCGTCCGTACCGGAAACCAGCATCTGCCCGCCGCCAATATCATACATACCGCCGAAGGAGCCAAGATCGGTCACCACGTTGCCGTCAAACGTCTTTTTGGCGTGCTCCTTTATAAGGCGCACCGCCTCGTAGCCGCGCTCCACGTCCACACCCGCGTCTTTATAATTTATAGACATACATACCCTCGCTTTTATACAGATCCAAATTTTTCCGGCAAACCCGCGCTGAAAGGCAGTGCTGCCGGTTTAAGATACTTATTCGCCCATTAGACGGGAAAGTATCTCCTGATAGGCGTCCTCCACGTCTCCCAGATCCTGACGGAAACGGTCTTTATCAAGTTTTTTGCCTGTTTTGCTGTCCCAGAAGCGGCAGGTATCCGGAGATATCTCATCTGCCAGCACTATATCATCATGAAAGCGGCCGTATTCCAGCTTGAAATCTATAAGCTCTATACCAAACTGCTTCAAATATTCTGTCATTATATCGTTCACCATGAAGGAGTACTTGGCTATTTTTTCCATCTCCTCCGGCGTGGCCAGCTCCATTGCGTAAACGTGATAATCGTTTATCATGGGGTCGCCCAGCTCGTCATCCTTGTAGCTGTATTCCAGCACAGTCTTTTTGAGCTTTGTGCCCTCCGGTATGCCAAGGCGCTTGGAAAGGCTGCCCGCCGCTATATTGCGAACGATAACCTCCACCGGAACTATATCTACCTTTTTAACTATAGTCTCGCGGTCTGATATCTCCTCCACCAGATGCGTGGGGATACCCTTTTCCGCCAGCATTTTAAACATGTGGTTTGATACACGGTTATTTACAACGCCCTTGCCTACTATAGTGCCCTTTTTAAGCCCGTTGAAAGCGGTAGCGTCGTCCTTGTAGTCCACTATAACATAATCCGGATTGTCAGTTTCGTAAACCCTCTTTGCTTTACCCTCGTAAAGCTGCTCACCTTTTTTCACCATTGCTTCAATACTCCTATATATAAAATTTATTTTAGTTCGTCCTGCAATTGCGCGTCCGCAGCCTCAACGCCCGCCGCCATGTCATCCTTGAATTTTTGCAGCTTATCCGCCAGCTCCGCATATTTCAGCGAAAGTATTTGCACCGCCAAAAGCGCCGCGTTTTTGGCTCCGTTCACAGCAACGGTGGCAACGGGTATTCCGTCCGGCATCTGCACTGTGGAAAGCAGTGAATCCAGCCCGTCCATGAGCGAGGATTTTACCGGCAACCCTATTACCGGCAGCGTGGAATGACCCGCTATAACGCCTGCCAGATGCGCCGCCTTGCCCGCCGCAGCAATTATTACTTCAAAGCCGTTCGCACGTGCATTCTTGGCAAAATTCGCCGCCGCTTCGGGGGTTCTGTGCGCAGACATAACATGCGCTTCCACCTCAACGCCAAATTCGCGCAGTGTCTTTACCGCGCTCTCCAGCACCGGATAGTCATTTTTTGATCCCATTATTAAAGCAACTTTCATTATAGTATCTCCTTTTAAGTTTGTAAACCGAAACACTTCCGGCTCAAACAGCAGTATTATGTATATTTTGTTACACAATTAAGCCGGCTCAATAAAAAGCCAAATTATCACCGTATCATTATAACACAGTCCCCCGCAAATATAAAAGGTCGGCGGAGCATATCCGCCGACCTTTTTTGCAAGACCTTTAGCCTATTACAGTAGCCCTCATTACATAGTATATTATGAAAAGTATAACTATGCACCACATTATTCCGCCAACTTCCTTCGCCTTCTTTGTGAAAACCTTGCAGATAGCATAGGTTATGAATCCAAAGGCTATACCATCCGTTATGGACGTCATAAGCGGCATTAGAAGTATGGTGAGAAAAGCGGGAGCGGCTATAGAAAAATCATCCCAGTTTATTTTCTTGAGAGGAGACATCATGAGCACGCCCACCACCAGCAGCGCGGGAGCCGTTGCAGCCGCGGGTATTATGCCCGCTATGGGCAAAAATATCATGGAAAGCACAAACAGTATGCACACCACTACCGAAGTAAGGCCGGTACGTCCACCCTCATTTACGCCCGAAACGCTCTCCACGTATGTTGTAACCGTGGATGTGCCCAATACAGCGCCTGCTGTTGTTGCTATGGCATCAGCCATCAGCGCGTTGTTTGCGCGCGGCAGGTTTCCATCCTTATCAAGGTAGCCAGCTTTCTCTGCCGTACCTATTATGGTTCCCATTGTGTCAAACATATCTATCATCAAAAATGCCAGCACCACCGTTATGAAAGATATCACCTGAACCACTACTGTAGGCCCTACAAACATGGCGGCGAAATCCATCTTCATAAATGTGGGAGCTAGCGACATAGTGGATTCACCCGTGGCAAAGTTTGCTATAAGCAGTGCTATTGTTCCCACGAGGCACACGCCCGCCAGTATTCCTGCAATCTTCTTTTTGCTGACGCCCCATATTATTACAAACAGCAGCATGAGGGCAAATACGGCAAATCCGCCTAGTGCAAGCGGCGTGAGCTGCAAACCAGAAACATTGGTGATATATCCGCCCTGACCGTCCGGCATTATCATGCCTATAACGGCGGTGACCACTATACCTATAAGTATGCCGCCCTTGACCTTGAGCAGCATCAATATGATAGTTAAAACAAGGCCAATTATGCAGAGCAGCATGTGCGGATTTGTGAGGCTGCCTATAAAGAAGCCCGCCTCTGAAACGTTTATCATCTGCCCGTTTTTAAGCCCTATTGAGGCAATAAAAAGGCCTATGCCCGCGCCAATAGCGTATTTCATGTCGCGCGGTACCGCGTTTAGTATTTTGCCGCGCACGCCCGATAGCGTTATTATTATAAATATTACGCCCGAAATAAAAACAGCCGCCAGCGCGCCTTCCCACTGCCAGCCCATAGCAAATACTACGGTAAAAACAAAGAATGCGTTAAGCCCCATGCCGGGAGCCTGCGCAAAGGGATAGTTTGACATAAGACCTATCAAAAGAGTGCCCACGGCCGCCGAAATACAGGTAGCCATTGTAACGCTGTTAAAATCCATGCCCGCTTGAGAAAGCAGCCCCGGATTCACAAAGATGATGTAAGCCATTGTGAAGAAAGTAGTGAAGCCCGCTATAACTTCCGTTCGGAAATTAGTTTTGTTATCACTCAGTTTAAAAAACTTCTCCATAGAATACCTCCAATATATAGTAGTTTTTCCCCTGATATCTATATTATAATACTATATATATAAAATCAACCCGCAAGGTATAATTTCATCTTCCAGCCTTACCCATTTCGTTTAAATTTGTGGTGATTGCCGTGGTTTTTTATAAAAAAAGACGGCAAATATTTTATTGTTTATAATATGCTTTGCCGTCTCACGCAATGTTCGGTTTTTTTATATCTGTCTTAAATGCAATACAGCCTGTCTCGTTTTGAGACATACCTTTCACTGCCGGTAGTAAATACAGCTTTGCCGGCTTCAGTCTACATTCATGCCCCACTCCCTGCGCAGCTTTTCCATTATATCTGTAAGCTGGCGAGATTTTTTGTGGGTCACAACGTCAGATTCTTTTTTGCCGGCTAATATAAGCTCTGCCACGTGCTCTGCCTCATACTGGAAACCCGTGGAACCGTAGGCATCCTCAAATACCTCCACACTGCTTGAAACAGAGGGCGTGGGTTCGTTTTTAAAAAGCTCTGCACTGCTTGGGCACCAAAATTTGCGGCGTATTTCTATATAGCCAGTTTCCCCCTGTATTATAGCCTTATTATCGCTAAGGCAATCCAGCGCGCAGGAGAATGTGGCAATTTGGTCGTCTGAATATTTCATTATTACGCTGTTTGCAAAATCTACACCGTTTTTCACAAAAGCTGTGCTCTTCATTTCCAGCGGTTCCAGCCCCAGCGCCAGATCGGTTATTGTGAGGCAGTATATTCCAAGATCAAGCAATGCGCCGCCCGCCTGCTCCGCGCCAAGCCTCCAGCCCTCAAGATTGGAATTGATAGAAAAGTTTATGCTTGCCCTAAGCGGCTTGCCTATACGCCCCTCCGCTATCCAGCTCTTCACCTTTTTTATTACAGGGAAAAACAGTGTCCACATTCCCTCCATCAAAAAAACGTCCGCCGCCTTTGCCGCCGCTGTGATCTCTTCCAGCTCTCGCATGTTTATCACTATTGGCTTTTCGCACAGCACATTCTTTTTATGCTTTATGCAACTCATTATATTTTCATAGTGCGCACGATTGGGCGTGCCAATATATACTATATCTGCGCCGCCATCCACCAGCATTTCGTCCGCATTGCTGTATGCCTTGGCTATGCCATATTTCTTTGCGAATTCCTCCGCCCTCTCCTGCGTGCGCGAAAGTACGCAGCACAGCTCTCCGTTGCCCGTCTGCAAAACCCCCTGCGCAAACTCGTTACATATGTGGCCCGTACCCCAAATTGCCCATTTTACAGTTCCCATTTCAGCCTATCCTCCTTCTGGTTTGTTCTTCCGCTTTGGCAGCCCTGCCCGCCTCTTCTATTTTTTCTCTGTTTATTTCCTGTGTGCGCTCATGCGCCTCTATCTCGGCCAGTGCCTGCTCTGCCGTCTTTTCAGATATAAGAGGCGGCGCTCCCACCAGCGTTTCTTCAAACGTATTAGCCGCAGGCTCTTCTTCCGCCCTTCGCTCCAACAGGGGCGGCGCTCCCGTTATGGTTTGTTCCACATCTTCCTCTTTTATTGCGGCGCTCTGCGTTGCCTGCGTTCCCACCGCCTGCTCCCACGCTTCATGATGCCGTACAGAGCCGTTTTTCAGCGCATCGCCTATTGCGCCGCCTATGTGGGCTATGGTATCCATAGGACCGGTGGAGTATTCACCCCGCTCAGTAGCCGCCGCCTCGCCCGCCATTGCCGCTATATATACGCCCTTCAGCGCACTTTCATATGCACCCATGCCCTGCGCGGCAAAGCCGCCAATTATTCCTGTAAGCACATCTCCGCTACCGCCCTTGGCCATACCGGGGCTGCCCGCCGCCACCAGCGCCGCGCGCCCGTCCGCTGCTGCCACTATTGTGGTGGCTCCCTTCAATACCAGCGTCACTCCATACTTTTGCGCAAAAGAGCGCGCCAGCTCCAGCGAATCTCCCAGTACATGCTGCGTATTGCTGCCTATAAGCCTCGCAAATTCACGCGGGTGCGGCGTGAGTATTATCTCTCCCGCCCGCTCCAGCAATATTCCCGGCCTTCCTGCTATTGCGTTTATGGCATCCGCGTCCACAACCTTTGTGAGCGCGTAATCCTTTATTATGTGCTCCACCGCCTCTGTGACTCCCTCGCCCACACCAAGCCCCGGGCCTATTGCAATGGCGGTCTTGCCCTTCACTATGCGCGCAATGTCAAATACGCTGCGCCTGCCCAGCCTGCCTTCCTCTGCGCTGAGTATCTTGCAGGTGGCTTCTGGTACGTTGTTCTGCGCCACGCAGGCGGCCTCCTCTGTGGATGCCAGCGTAACAAGGCCTGCGCCCGCGTGTGAAGCGGCACGGCAGGTGAGCACTGCCGCACCCGCCATGCCCTGACTTCCTGCTATAACAAGCAGCCTGCCATAACTGCCCTTGTTTGCGTGAAGCTCCCTGCGCTCCATGGAAATGGCCGTATCCGAGCTTGTGTACGCCACAACGCCGCCGGACGCAGGTATGGTACAATCCTCATCCACACCTATTCGCACCACCTCCAGCCTTCCCCTGCAATATCTGCCCGGAAACAGAAAGTGACCCGCTTTGGGGTATTGGAAGGTAACGGTGATATCCGCCACAACAGCGTCGCCCAGCACAGCGCCGTTATCCGCATTTACACCCGAGGGGATATCCACGCTAACAACGCGCGCACCGCTGCCGTTTATGCGCTCTATCACATCTCTGTAAAAACCGTACACCTCACGCGAGAGACCCGTGCCGAAAAGCGCATCCACCACCAGCTCCGCTTTGGGCGCATTCCAGCTATCCAGCTCCAAAATATCTGTGAAGCATAGAGTGCGATCGCTCATTTTTTCAAACATGGCAAAATTTACGGCGGCATCCTCAGTCAGCTTTGACGGGTCGCCCGCCAGAGCCACATATACGTCATAGCCGTTCAAAAGCAAAATACGCGCGACCGCCAGCCCGTCTCCGCCGTTGTTGCCCGTGCCGCAGAACACGCGCACCACGCAGGGTGCGGTCTCCTTCATTATGGCGCGGCACACGCCCATAGCGGCATTTTCCATTAGCAGCAGCCCGGGAATACGCATTTCTTTTATCATGTACGCATCCACGCCCCGCATTTGATCTGCCGTCAGAACATTATACATTTATATTTCCTCCAAAATTACCTGCGCTACCGCAATATCGCCCATGTGCGATATACTGAGATGGATCTTTTTATCCGTATCAAAATTTATGCAGGGCGCTCCCGCGTCCGTGTGCAGCACCTCTATATCGGCAAGCGGTATACTGCCTATGCCCTTTCCCAGCGCCTTCAAAAACGCCTCCTTTGCGCAGAACATACCCGCCGCGGTTTGCGCAGCACCACGCTTTTTTTCTATATACTCACGCTCCGCCGCAGAAAACACCTTTTTTGCAAAGGCAGCGCTCTGCATACTTTTTTCCATGCGGCTTATTAGCATTATGTCTATTCCCGTGCCTATTATCATTTTTTGCTTCCATCCGCTATGATTGCCATAATGGCATTCACCACCGCGCGGCGGATCGCTTCTGCGCCCGCAATGCAGATATTATTATAATTGCCCTGCTTTTCGCCGTAAGAAAGGCCGAATATTGTATCTCCATCCATCTCCGTATGCACGGGAATTATGGAACGCGCCAGACCATCATGCGAGGCCTGCGCCAGCTTTGCCGCCTTATCCTTTGTAAGCTTTGCATCTGTAGCCACCACGCCTATTGTGGTGTTGGCATGCTGCAAAAATCTGGTATCCACAACGTTTTTCATCATGTATTCAGCCGTATTTATGTGCTTGCCGTCCTTGAACGCTCCGGCTATTATGCTGCCGTTCTTTTTCACCACGTCTCCAAAGGCGTTCACGCACACCAGCGCACCCACCGTAACGCCATCCGCCAGAGTGATGCTGGCTGTGCCCACGCCGCCCTTTTGGCAATACTGCATCCCTATGGCCTTGCCCACAGTTGCGCCTATGCCCACACCAATGCTGCCCTGCTGCACCGTTTTGCCCGCATTCACGCAGGCCGCATAGCCCATGCCGGCATTGGGTCTCACATCGCTTTTGCCATAGCCCAGATCGTATATTACAGCCGCCGGAACAATGGGCACAAAGGCGTTGGGCGTCATAACACCCATTTCATAGTGCTCACAAAAAGCCATAACGCCGTCCGCCGCCGAAAGCCCAAAAGCGCTTCCACCCGCCAGCAGCACGGCATTTGCCTGCTCCACCGTCTTGCCCTGAGACATAAAATCTGTCTCGCGCGTGCCGGGAGCGCTGCCCCGCACATCCACGCCGCACACCGCGCCGTTTCTTGCAAGCACCACCGTAACACCCGTCAAACCCACCGTGTCCTGCGCGTGCCCCACAAGCAACCCGGCAACATCCGTTATACTGCCCTCATACATAACCGTTTACTCCTCTTACAGATACTTCGCCCGCGTTGAACACCCGCCGGCCGTCATCACATTCCACTATTAGCCCGCCGTCATCATCAAAACCCCGGCACACTCCCACATATTCCTTCTTTAGCCCCATAACGCGCACCTCGCTGTTCAGTATTGCGCTGCGGCGGCGGTATTCTTCCATTATGGCCTCCATGCCGTTTTGCAGATAGGCTTCAAAAATATCCTCTACACACTCTATATATGCAGCACACAGCTTCAGCCTGTCTACACGCTCGCCTGTTTCTATGCGGAGCGATGTGGCTTTTTGCGCTATGTCCTCAGGAAAATCCGCTTGATTTACATTGGTGCCCATGCCGCACACCACAAACTCCACAGCATCCATATCTGAGGTCATCTCTGTCAATATGCCGCACAGCTTTTTTCCACCGTACACCACATCATTTGGCCACTTTATGCCTGCTGATATGCCGCACACCCGCTCTATACCATGCACTATACCAAGTGCCGCCGCTATATTGAAGGCGGGAGCCTGCTGCGGCCTTATATTTGGCCTAAGCAAAAAGCTGAGCATAACAGAATCCCCCGGCCGAGATTCCCACTTTCGCCCCAGCCTTCCCTTGCCGCCAGTTTGCTCTTCCGCCACAAATATTGCTCCGCCCGGCTCGCCCTCGCGCGCCCGCCGCTTTGCCTCGTCATTTGTGGAATCCACGCTGGGAAGCCATATAAGACGGCTTACGTCCCTTTGCGTGTGGCAGCCTATATACTCTGGTTTAAGTTTGTCCGGCAGCGAAACCAGCCTGTAGCCCCTGTTTGTTTGAGCCTCCACCACACCGCCGTCCTCTTTGAACTGCTTTATGTTCTTCCATACGGCCGCGCGCGAAATACCCAGACTGCCGCTTATCTGTTCGCCGGAGATATACCCCCTGCCCTCCAAAAGCAGCTTTAAAATGTCACTCCTCATAGTATCCGTTTTCCATTACACTTTGTATATCGCCATAGCTGAAGCCTTTTTGCATTAGCGCGCGCACAATTTTCTGCCCGCGCTTTGGCTGCTCCTCATCGGCGTACCTTTCCTCATACCGCTCATACAGCCGCGCAAGCAGCGGCATATCGTTTATATTTTTCACCGCCTGCTCGGCAAGAGAGCTTTCTATGCCTTTTTGCATCAGCTTTTGCCTTACCATACGCCTGGGGTAACGCTCTGCAAGCTCCCGCGCGTATACCTCCGCGTACTCTTCATCACACACATAACCATATTCTTCCAGCATCGAAACGGCTTTTTCTATGTGCTCCGCCGCAATATCACGATCTTTAAGTTTTCTTTCTATGTCTTTTTTGGTGCGCTGGCGCGCGGCCACGTAACTCATAGCCGTCTTTATTGCATACATTTCACCATCTGCATACTTAATTTTTTCTATATCCGTCTGGCTGAATTCCTTTCCCACGGCTACACCGCGCTCCACCGCCACCTCTTTATAGCAGGCAAAGGCAAATTCCCCGTCAATAGAGACGTTTATTCGCTCCTTATTTTTACGGCATTCCTCCAGCTTGGAAATAATCATAGTTACATTATATAATGCCCAGCCTTCAACTTCAACCGCCGCTTGGAAAAGTATGTAACACCAGCCTATTCGCTTGCCCAAATTTTCGCGTTTACCAAAAATTCATATATTTTTACTTTGAAATGTTATAGAATATAGCTATGAAAAAGATAGCCATATTCATAATTTTAATATTGATGTCAGCGCCAATGCTGCTTTCTGCCGCTTCTTCAGATGCCGATTCTCTGAAAAAGGGCGATGCGGGGAGCGAGGTATACGCCGTGCAGCGCAAGCTGAACGAGCTTGGGTATTTGAATTACCGCCCCACCGGCAAATTTAGCGATATGACCACAGAAGCGGTGCGCAAATTTCAGCAATTGAACGAAATACCCTCCACCGGTGAAGTGAACACCGCCACAAAGCAGGCCATATTTTCTAGCGAAGCCAAAAGGAACAGCGCCAATCCTGATTTCAAAAAAGTTATAGGCCGCGCGTATACCGGCACTAACCACGGCAAGGGCGTGCTTTCTGCCTGGGAAAATATAAACAAAATGTTTGCGGTGGGCGATACCGTAAAGGTTACAGATTATAACACGGAAATAGACTTCAAGCTAAAGCGCATAGGCGGAAAAAACAGCGCGCAAGTGGTGACCGTTTCTCAGGAAGACTACGATAAATATACAGAAATTTTTGGCGGCGGCGAAACATGGGAGCACCGCGCCGTACTTGTAACCATAAACGGTACGGAATACGCGGCATCGCTGTTTGGCACCCCCACGCATACGGAGCCGCAGAGCGAAAGCGGCATGAACGGCTACACCACTCTGTACTTCAACAACAGCAAAACGGACGTACACGCAATAGCGGACGAGGAACACGCCGTTGCGCTTACCCGCATATCCAAAAACTGAGCGGGCGGAGATCATAAAATCCGCGTAAAGAAAAGCGCGCTTAAAGCATTTATAAACAAACACCTAACAAAAACGGCCCAAAGGCCGTTTTTGTTGTTAATGTAGCTTATTATGAATATTCTCTTGCCGTATTTAAAAACTTATGCCTGATCAAGGCACAGCGAATATATACCTCTACGCCATACAGTTTGCTTATTCTCCGCCCGCGTCCTGCGATGCGGAAGCGTCCGCATTTGGCTCCGTGAGGGACTCGCTTGTAGATTGCTCCGGCTGCTGCGTTTCGCTTGGCGATGCGTCCGCAGAAGCAGACGCGGAAGCCTCCGCCGCCGCTCCCTCTTCCCTTGCTGCCTGCGCTATATCCTTGTGCTCCACCTCGGCAAAATATTCGCTGTACCATTGCGAAATTGTGTTAAAAACCATATTCTGCCGCGCGTCCTTTATATCCTTTACGCTTTCATCACTTATTATGGAGTTCATGCGGAAATAAAGCCCGATCTGCGGCACGCGCTCTGTAAGCGCCTTTTGCAGCTCACTGTAGGAAACTGTCATTTCCTCTTCCGTTATTGCTTTGGAGCAGGCGGCTATTGCGTTTGTTATCTCCTCACTCTGCACATGCCCGTAATTTCCGCTGCCGCCCTGATCGAACATGAATGAAAGCTCCGGCACTATATCCAAGTAAAAGCTGCAATATGCGAGGTCGTAATTTCCTCCCTCCAGCCGCTTTATATAGTCGTCATAGCGCAATTCCTCTATATTCACTTCTATATACAGCTCACCCAGCTGCTTTTTTATGGCCTTGGCAGCCTCCTTTTTATAGGCTCCGTTTCGCTCATCCAGCACGATCAGGCTCAGGCTCAGCTTTTTGCCCTCTCCGCTCTCGTCTGTAACATAACCCGATTCATGCAGCAGCTCACGCGCCATTCCGCTGTCGAAATCACTTATTTTGTAGCGCGAATCATAGGCAAAAAAGTCTGGCGCTATGGGCAGGTTTGTGGGCACACCGTGGTTCAAAAGCACGGTGGATAGTATCTCCCGCCTATCCAGTGCGTATGAAATAGCCTGCCGCACATTCACATCCTTCAGCTCGTCTGTTATGAGGTTGGGTATTATGCAATCGTAATAATTTGTCATATAATCTGTGACCTGCGTTTTGCCCGGCTTGCGGTATTTTGTGGAATACAGCACATCCGTGGTTGCAAAGTCTATTATGCTGGCCTCCACATAGTCAAGCTCCGCCTGATATCCCTCCGCCGCCTTTGCCACAATTTTTTCTATATAGGGGGGCTGCTGCCACCATGCATCGTTTCTTGCAAACGACATTTCCTCGCCCGGTTTATATTCCTGTACCTTATACGGTCCGGTGCCAATAGGAACATCCCCTCCCGAAAGGGTTTCGTTCATTACCGGAAAGGTCATAAAATTGAGCGCGGCATTGCCCGGCTCCTTCATTTTAAGCACCACGGTATTGTCATCCGGCGCGCTCATGCTTTGCACATATTTGCTGAAACGCAAGTAGCGGCTGGTTTCGGCACCGGTGCCGTTGTCCGGCGCGTCAGGCGCTTGCGTATCGCCGCTGCCTGAGTTTTCACCGTCCGCATTTCCGCCGTCGCCTGTGTTTTCACCGTCCGCCGCGTTTTCGTCCGTAGCCGCCGCGTCCACGTTAAGCGTGAGTCCGTCCAGCGCCAACACCCTGC
>CAYXBW010000007.1:21379-37189 GCA_964463305.1 uncultured Christensenella sp.
TCCGTAGCCGCCGCGTCCACGTTAAGCGTGAGTCCGTCCAGCGCCAACACCCTGCCCGCGCTGTATATCACATCCTGCGCAGTTAGCTTTGTTGTACCATCCGAAAAATACGCATCATCCCTAAGTTTGAATGTGAATTGCGTACCGCTATCATCCACCTCCCAGCTCTCCGCAAGACTGGGCAGCAGCCTGCCGTTCACGTCGTACTTGAGCGGTGTTTCATATATGAGTGTAAGCAGGTTTATGAGGTCGTCGCTCTGCGCTCTCAGCGGGTCGAAAGATTCTATTTCGGCGGGCATGGCAATAAAAAGATCACCGCCCGGTTTTTTTATTATCTCCTCCACAGTATTTGCAGAGGGCGAAGCGCTTGCCGCCGTATCCTCCGGCGCGCTTTTACTGCCACAGGCACACAAAAGCAGAGTGCAGCATACCAGCGCCCCCGCAATTATTCCTTTAACCGATTTCATAAAACTCCTTGTATTTATCATACGATTTTTCCACCCTCTTGATATATCCCTCCGTTTCTTTGAAGGGTATGTCTTTCAGGCTTTCACCGTCTGAAATGTCCCTGTCCTTGAGCCACTCCGCCACACGGTTGTGCCCCGCGTTGTAGCCCGCAACAATAAGCTGCCTGTTGCCCTCAAATTTATCACTCAAAAACTTGAGATACCAGCACCCAAAACGTATGCTGGTCTGCGGGTCGGTCAGCATATCTTTATTGAAGCCCTCCACGCCCAGTTTTTCTGCTATCCACTCTCCCGTGGGCGGCATTATCTGCATCAAGCCTATTGCGCCCGCGCGCGAAACAGCCTGCGGATCAAAATCGCTCTCCGCATGTATTACCGCAGCCACAAAATACGGGTCTAACCCGTTTTCTTCCGCATATTTCACTATAAATTCTTCATACCTTAAAGGATAGGCGCTTTTGCCCTCCAGCTTCTCATACACAAAGTATGCCCCAACCGCAACAAGCAGCGCCAATATTATTACCAATACCACAGCCACAGTTTTCTTTCGCCTGCGGCCCACAGAGCTATGCCCCAATATATTCCTCCACCTGCTCCAAAAGCTGCTGCTTGGAGCCATTATTCATTATCACGCAATCTGCGTACTGTATCATATCATCGTCCGGTTCCTGATTCCTCAACCTGCTCATGGCCTGGTCAAAGGGTATGCCGTCCCTCCCGCATATGCGGTTTATTTTTGTATCCGTATCCGCCTTAACAAGCCACACCTCATCCACAAGATGGTGCAGCCCCATCTTTACCAAAAGTGCGCAGTCTATAACCACCAGCTCTTCTGTAGCGCTGTCCATACGCCGCTTCACCTCCATCATTATAATGGGGTGCAGCACATCCTCCAGCTTTCTTAGCTCCTTTTTATCTGCAAAAACATGCCTTCCCAGCCGCCTGCGATTCAGGCTGCCGTCATCATTGAAAAAGTATGAATCAAACCGCTCCTTCACCTGCTCAAGCCCTGGTTTGCCTGGCTCGCACACCTCATGCGATACATCGTCTGCGTCTATAATGTTCGCACCGCGCTCCCGCAAATATTTTGCCACCGTGCTCTTGCCTGAGCCGCTGTTTCCCATAAGCCCTATTATTTTCTTCATTTTGCCTCCAGCCAGTTTTTCCCAACTGCCACATTCACATTCAAAGGCACGCTTAGAGCCGCCGCGCCCTCCATGCTCTCCCGCAGTATATCACCCACTATATCCTCTTCGCCCGCCGCGGCATAAACAATAAGCTCATCGTGCACCTGCAATACCATGCGCGAATTTGTCTCCTTGAGCCGCTTTGCCGCGCGGTTCATTGCTATTTTCATTATATCAGCCGCCGTTCCCTGTATGGGCGTGTTCAGCGCGGCTCGCTCTCCTGCAGAGCGTATATTGAAGTTACCCGAATTAAGCTCCGGTATGTAGCGTATCCTGCCAAACATGGTGCGCACAAAGCCGTCCTCATGCGCGCTTTTTTTGATATCTTCCATATAGCGCGCCACCCCTGAAAACTCCTCAAAATAGCGCTCTATATATCTTGCAGCCTCCTTGCGCGTTATGCCCGTGTTTCGCGCAAGGCCAAAATCGCTTATGCCGTACACTATGCCGAAATTTACCGCCTTGGCCTCAGAACGCTCCTTTTTTGTTACATCCGCTATATCCTTGCCCAATATCTCGGCAGCCGTGCGCGCGTGTATATCCTCTCCGTTTAAAAAGGCTTTTTTCATGTTTTCATCATCCGCCATGTGCGCCAGTATTCGCAGCTCTATCTGCGAATAGTCCGCCGAAACTATGCTGGTGCCCTCCGGCGCCAAAAACGCCTCGCGGATCTCATCCGCCAGCGCGGAGCGTATGGGTATGTTCTGCAAATTCGGCTCCATGCTGGAAAGCCTGCCCGTTGCTGTGGCCGCCTGCAAAAACGTGGTATGTATGTAGCCGCCCTTTATGAGGGATATAAGCCCGTCCACATAGGTGCCCTTTAGCTTGGTAAGCTGACGGTATTCCATTATGTAGCCTATTATCTCGTGCTTGCCCCAGAGCCTCTCCAGCACCTCAACATCTGTGGAATAGCCCGTTTTGGTCTTCTTTATCACGGGCAGGGAAAGCCTTTCAAACAGCACCTCCGCAAGCTGCTTTGTGGAGCTTATGTTAAACTCCATACCAGCCAGCGCGTATATTTTTTCTGTCAACTGCTTTATTTGCGCGTCATATTTTTGCCCCAAAGACTTCAGCGTATCCGCGCACACATAAAAGCCAGCCTGCTCCATGTCAAAAAGCACGCGCAGCAGCGGCGTTTCAATATCGTACAGCACTCCCTCCAGCGCGTTTTGCTCTATCTGCGTGCGCTGCGTCTCCATAAGGCGGAATATATTGGCTGCGCCCGGCTTCATATCTGCGCGCTTCATAACGTTTTCTATATCATACTTGCTGTGAGATGGAGAAAGCACCCAATCTGCCAGCATAACATCAAAATAGTCCCGTATATCTATGCCAAATTCGGCAAATTTGTGCATATATCCTTTAACATCATGTGCTATTACGCGCCGCCCGCTAAAATATGGCGCCGCCGCAGCCATGATCTCGCGGTAGTCGTAGCCCTCATCTATAAGCGTTTGCTTTTGCGGAAGTATATACTCTCGCTCGCCGTCCACCGCAAATATAAAACCACCGTCCAGCATAAACGCAAATTCCACGGCGTCCTCCAGCACACTGAGCCCCTCAGGCGCTATTACAACGCGTTCTGCCTCTGCCTGCTTTTTTTCCTGCTCTGGTGAGAAATCAAAACGCTTCATGAAGTTTTTGAAGCTGTATTTCTCGAACATAGTCTTCAGCTCTTCGCCGCCAAAGCCGCTGAACGCGAACTGCTCCGGCTGCTCTTTTAGCTCTATATCAGTATGTATAGTGGCCAGCTCCTTAGACAAAAACGCAGATCCTCTGCCAGCTTCCAGCTTTTCCAGCAGCTTGTTTTTGGGCAGCTTATCCAGATTGTCATAAAGATTTTCCAGCGTTTTATATTCGTGCAGCAGCTTTAGCGCAGTCTTTTCTCCCACGCCCGCCACTCCGGGAATATTATCTGAAGCGTCGCCCATAAGCCCTTTTAGATCGGTTATCTGCGCGGGCGTTATGCCCAGCTCTTCCAAAAGCGCGGCTTCCGTCATCAGCTTTGTTTCTGTAACGCCCTTTTTAGTTAAAACAACGCAGGTATCCTGCGCAATCAGCTGCAGCTCATCCCTGTCGCCCGTGAAAATATAGGTCTGCATGCCCCAGTGCTTTGCCACCGTGCCTATTATATCGTCCGCTTCAAATGTGGGCACCTCTATGTAACCCACACCCGCCATTTTCAGCGCGTCTTTCAGTATGGCGAACTGCTGGTTAAGATCGTCAGGCGTTTTGCGCCTGCCCGCCTTATATTCTGCAAATTGCTGATGGCGAAATGTTTTCTCATGCATATCAAATGCAACGGCTATATGGCTGGGCGAATACTCCTCCACAATGCGAAAAAGCATGGTAAAAAAACCGTATACCGCGTTTGTGGGGCGCCCCTCTCCGTCACTCATTTGGGGCAAAGCCCAATACGCCCTGTGCATAAGGCTGTTTCCGTCTATAGCCAGCAATGTTTTTGTCATGTACCCTCCGCTCATTACAACAAATTTGCATCAACGCATAGCGCAGATACAATGAAGCGCTACGCATAGCAACCGAAAGCAATGCGTGCCCGGCAGCCCTCTGCCAAACTGCAATAAAAGCAGCCGCGCGCAAGCATTTGAAAGCCTATGTATCGCGCCTGCGCAGCATCTTCCGCAAGCGCTTCGCCGCCGCCTAATACGCTCTCAGCAGCGCCGTGTATCAGCAGCGCCCCGCTTGATTAATTTAGATTATTTTATCATAATAGCCTGCTATTATCAATTTTATTACAATAAGTTCACAGTATAGACCGTTTTATAAATACGCGCCCCGCCTTATAACAATACCAGAAAAAGAGCTTCGGCATTAAGCCAAAGCCCCTTTTCTGTATCATTTTATGCTTTATTTTATATAGTAAGTTCCCGTTACACTGGCCGATACCTCTATATCGCCGGGGGCTACCGGCGTGGGCGCCATTGCCGCCGCCTCGTTCGCCGCCACGCCGTCCATCATTCTGCCTGCGTAGCTGCTGGTGCCGTTTTCCACTATAGATTTTGTGCTGGTTATTTCATAGCCGCCGCTCTTGGCTATATTCTGCGCCTTTGCGCCCGCTGACTGCATTGCCTTGCCCAGTGCCTGCACATATACTTCGTCCCTGTTTGAGATATCAAAGCGCGGAGAATTGGTTGCGTTCGCTCCCGCGCCTATCGCCGCGTCTATCACCTTGCCTACGTTGTTTATATCACGTATGGTCACGTTGAAGGTATTTTCCATAGTGTATTTTGTGGGGTCCTGATAATCCTGAAATATATTCAAGTACGTGGTTTTGATATCTTCCTCCGCTATGCCCTGCGCCTTTAACGCCTCCAGCATTGCTGTTGCGGCGGTCGCGTTTTGCTGCTGCGCTTCCTGTGCGCTCATTGCCGTTGTCGTAACGCCCAAATCCACGTAGGCAAGGTCTGGCTTCACTTTTATGCTTTCCGAGGTACTCACCTGCATTGTGGCCGCCTCCCCCTCCGCCTTTACGGGTGCTGCACCCGTATCAGCCTGCGCAGTTGCTGCCGGTATGGGCGAGGCAGCTGGCGAGGCAACGGCTTGCTGCGCCGCCGGAGCGCAAGCCGCAAAGGCAAAGAGCGCCGCCGTCACGCCCGCTATGAGTATTGTTTTCTTTATAATAGTATTTTTCATATGTAGTTCACTCCTTTATTTTCTTTGTCAATAATAATAACCTCAGCCCGCCGAGTTTTATTACAAACTTCGGAAAATTTTTTATATTTTTTTTGCGCCTGCCACCAAAATGCTCTGCAGTCAAAAAAATTGGCGCTGCCGGCTCTTTTGTCACATAAGCCTGTGCGCCACCAGTATATCTCTCAGCTTTTCCCGCGCGCGGGATATCCGCGATTTCACAGTACCTACGGATATACCCAGTATTTGGGCAATTTCCTCGTACTTCATGCCCTCCATATCCTTGAGCACAATTATTGGTATATATTTTTCGGGCAGCATACGTATGGCCCGCTTTATATTTTCCCCCAGCTCACGGTTTATTGTTTCGCTATCAGGATTTCCGTCCCTGCTTACGGCATAGCGCTCAAAATCTTCAAGATCGGTATCCGGCTTCTTTTTGCGCAGCAAATCAAGGCAGGTATTTGCAGTCACGCGATACATCCAAGTTGAAAAAGCAGACTGAAACGAAAACTTGCGAATGTTTGAGTACATTTTTATAATGGCATCCTGCGCCGCGTCCTGAGCATCATACTCGTTACGCAAAAATTTGTACGCTATATTGTATATTCTTTTTTCGTATTTGCAAACAAGCTCACAAAACGCATCTTCATCGCCTTTTTGTGCCTGCTTTATAAGATCAGACTCCTGCATGCTTTCCCTTCGTAAACGGTTTATTATTCTGTTTTTTGCATATCAATACTATTATAATAAAAATATCATAAAATATCAAAGCAAACCTAGCCGAAAAATGTAAACATCTGTTCACATTTTCATAAGCCGTGTTAAAACGAAACACCCCGTACACTTTTTTACGGGATGCTTCGTCTTTTTTCATCTCAGCCTTTTAAGCATGATCACCAATACCGCAAAACTATTGTTGCATCACCTGCAAGCAAAATCATTCCCCGCGTTCATTCTTCATATTCTCAAAGGCGGAGTATATCATGAGCTTTATGCGGTTGAGCTGATTCACCTCGCTTGCGCCGGGGTCGTAATCCACCGCCACTATGTTCGCCTGCGGGTAGCGGTCGCGCATGGCGCGTATCATACCCTTGCCCACCACATGGTTGGGCAGGCAGGCAAAGGGCTGCACGCAAATTATGTTGGGCGCGCCCTCCTCTATGAGGTTCAGCATCTCCGCCGTCAAAAACCAGCCCTCGCCCGTGCAGTTGCCGTTTGATATAAGCTCCTCCGCAAGACCCGCAAGGTGCTTTATATCAGCATAGGGCGTGAAGTATTTGCTCTTTTTCAGCGCGCGCTGTATGGGTTTTCTAAACCAGTTCACAAGCCCTATGCCAAACATACTTGCCTTGTATATAAGCTTGCTCTTGCCCATCTCCTCGTGCTTGAATTTTGTGCTGTACAGGCTGTACGTGAAAAACTCCATGAGCGCGGGCATAACGCACTCCCCGCCCTCCATCTCTATGACCTCCATAGCGTGGTTGTTCGCGTCCGGATGATATTTTACAAGTATCTCACCCACCAGGCCCACGCGCGGCTTTACCTCGCCCGTGCGCTCTATTGCCTCAAAATCTCGCACCATCTGCTTCGCCGCCTTGCGGTAGCCAAAGTAGCGGCTGTTCAATGTTATGTCTTGTATCTTAGCCACCCATGTGTCAAACAGCGCGTTTGTTTCGCCCTTGTTTTTTTCATACGGCCTTGTTGCCAGCACCACCTTTTGCAGCAGATCTCCAAGAGATATGGCTATCAAAAGACGCAGCGCCAGCCCGCCCGTAAACTTTAGCCCGGGGCTTTTTTCCAATCCGGAGAAGTTTATGGAGGCCACCACAACATTCGGGTAACCCGCCTCCTTGAGCGCCTTGCGCAAGAATGCCAAATAGTTTGAGGCACGGCAGCCGCCGCCCGTTTGCGTAAGCATTATTACCGTGTTATCCGGGTCAAGCGTACCCTTCATAAAGGCGTTCACAAGCTGGCCGACCACTATTATGGTGGGATAGCAAGCGTCATTATTGACGTATTTCAGCCCTACGTCTATATCTTCCTTTGTCACCTCTGTGAGCACCTTAAAGTTGTAGCCGGTCGGATCAAACGCCTGCTTTAAAAACTGGAATTGCAGCGGCGCAAGCTGCGGGCACACAATGGTGCCCTTCTCGCGCATTTCCACCGTGAACACCTTGCGCTCGTATACGGGCGTGGCATTGGGCGTATAATCGTCCTCGTTCTTTTCTTTTAACGCGGCTATAAGCGAGCGCAAACGTATGCGCGCCGCGCCAAGGTGGCTTATCTCGTCTATTTTGAGCAGCGTGTATATCTTGCCCGCCGCCGTTATTATCTCGCTCACCTGATCGCTTGTTATAGCGTCCAGCCCGCAGCCGAAGGAATTTAGCTGCACCATTTGCAGGCATTTTGTCTTTGCCACAAAGGCGGCGCTTTCATACAGCCGCGTGTGGTACGCCCACTGATCCATAACGCGTATGGGCCGCTCCAGCTTACCAAGATGCGCCACGCTGTCCTCTGTCAAAACGGCAAGGCCATAGCTTGTTATAAGCTCCGGCACGCCGTGGTTTATTTCCCTGTCTATATGATAAGGCCTGCCAGCCAGCACAATTCCCGTGTTGCCGGTTTCCTGCAGCCATTTTACCGTTTCCTCGCCCTTGCGTTCTATATCTTTTTTCACGGCTGCCTGCTCTTCATAGGCTGCCTGCGCGGCCTGCTTTGCAGTCTCTTCCGTTATGCCAAAGCGCCCGAATTCCTTCATAACCTTTTCAGGCATAAACTCAACCTCATCAAGCGCCACAAAAAAGTTTATGAATTCAATGCCCTCATCGCCCAGCACCTCCATGTTGTTTTTTATCACTTCGGGGTAGGAGGTGACCACCGGGCAGTTATAGTGGTTGTTCGCCCCCTCATATTCCTTTTGCTCAAAGGGGACGCAGGGATAAAAGATCCGCTTTATACCTTTTTTTGCCAAATTCTCTATATGGCCGTGCACCAGCTTGGCAGGATAGCAAACGGTATCCGAAGATATGCTTTCCATGCCCTGCTCAAATATGGAGTGGGATGAATTATCTGAAATCACCACACGGAAGCCCAGCTTTGTTAAAAGCGTAAACCAGAATGGATAGTTTTCATATACGTTGAGCGCGCGGGGTATGCCTATCTCTCCCAGCGGCGCATTTTCAGCTTCCAGCGGCGTATAGCCAAACACACGCTGCAATTTATAATCGAACAAGTTGGGCATTTCACCGCCGCGCTTTATGCCCGCCCCCTTCTCACACCTGTTTCCGGATATAAACTTTCGCCCGTCCTCAAAGGTGGTTATGGTAAGCATACAGCGGTTTTCGCACTTGCCGCAGCGCGCGTGGCTGCCAGCATACGCAAAGCTCCCCAGCTTTTCGCGCGAAATTATGGCAGAGCGCTTGCCCAGCATCTGCTTTTTGGCTATACGTGCCGCACCAAAAGCGCCCATAAGCTCTGCAATATCCGGCCGCACCACCAGCCGGCCCAGCTCTGTTTCAAATGCGCGCAGTATAGCGTCGTTTTTGAAGGTGCCGCCCTGCACCACTATATTTTTGCCCAGCTCCTCCGGATTTTTTACCTTTATTACCTTATACAGCGCATTTTTTACTACGGAATATGAAAGCCCGGCGGAGATATCCCCCACCGTTGCGCCTTCCTTTTGCGCCTGCTTTACGCGGCTGTTCATAAACACCGTGCAGCGCGTTCCCAGGTCTACGGGGTTTTCCGCCTTTAGCGCCTCCGCTGCAAATTCTGCTATGGGCAGACCAAGCGACTGCGCAAAAGTTTCCAAAAAGCTGCCGCAGCCTGAGGAACAGGCTTCGTTCAACATAATGCCATCCACCACGCCGTTTTTTATCTTCAGGCATTTCATGTCCTGCCCGCCGATATCTATAATGAGGTCTACATCCTCATTAAAAAAGCTGGCCGCACGAAAATGCGCCATTGTTTCTATTTCGCCCGCATCCATGGAGAGCGCTTCTTTTATAATGGCCTCGCCATAGCCCGTTACGCAGGAGCCGGCAATATATGCGTCCGGCTTCATTTGTGCGTATATATCCTTTAATATGAGCACAGCAGCATCCAGCGGACTGCCCTCGTTTGAATGATAATAATGGTACAGCAAACGGTTTTCGTCGTCTATCACTGCCGCCTTTATGGTGGTGCTGCCCGCATCTATGCCAAGATAACATGGTCCGGAATGTTTTTGCAGACTGCCGCGCACCACACTTTTTTCACTGTGCCGCTGCCTGAATTCCGCATAATCCGTTTCTGATTGAAAAAGGGGCTTCAAACGGCGGGTCTCGTGCTCATCTTCAGTTGCGCTTTTAAGCATATCCGGCAGCTCCCGCACGAAGAAGCCCTCGCCCTCCGCCATCAGCGAAGCGCCCAGCGCCACAAAGAGGTGTGAGTTTTCGGGATGTATTATCTGCTCGCCGGATAGACCCAGCGTTTCTATAAAGCGTTTTCTCAGCTCGGTAAGATAGTGGAGCGGGCCGCCCAAAAAGGCCACGTTGCCGCGTATAGGCCTGCCCTGCGCCAAGCCGGCTATTGTTTGGTTCACAACCGACTGGAATACAGATACCGCCACATCCTCCCTTGCCGCGCCCTCATTTAAAAGCGGCTGCACATCCGTTTTTGCAAACACGCCGCAGCGCGCCGCTATGGGGTATATGGTGCCGTAATTCTTTGCAAGCTCGTTCATTCCCATTGGGTCTGTATTCAAAAGCGTTGCCATCTGGTCTATAAATGCGCCCGTACCGCCCGCGCAGGTGCCGTTCATGCGCTGCTCCAGGGCAGGCTTCATGTATGTTATCTTAGCATCCTCGCCGCCCAGCTCCAGCACCACATCAGCCTCCGGCATGAATTGCTGCGTGGCCTTTGCCCCGGCAACCACCTCTTGAACAAAGGCCATATCAAGCAATGTTGCAACGGTAAGCCCGCCCGAACCGGTTATTGCGGCCTTTACCTTAATATCACCGCACTCTGCGGCGGCTTCTTCAAATAATTTAAGCAGTTCTCCCCTAACGTCGGAAAAGTGTCTTCTATATCTGCTGAAAAGTATATTGCCATCCCCGTCCGTTATAACGATCTTTATAGTAGTGGAGCCAACGTCCAGCCCCAGCCTGTGCATCAACATATGTTTCCTTTCCGTGGGTATATACTATACCCGCCACATCAAACTTTACGCTAATATATAATAATACCATAAAAAGCATAAAACAAAAAGGGCTGACCATATTTTTGGTCAACCCTGATAATTGTTCCTGCTTTAAAGCTTACAGCGGACGCTTTGCATTTATGAAATTACTGTGAGCCCAGTTTCCCAATCCCCTTATGACAACCTTGCCGTTAGAGGAGGATGCGTCTACCATTGTACCGTTGCCCATGTATATTCCCACATGACCAGTAAAGCATATTACATCACCTATCTGCAGATCACTTATGCTGTTTATTGTGGGATAGTCTGAATTTGCCCAGCCGCCAGATGTCATATAACCCACCTTATTGCCGCTTGCGTTGAGCGCATAATATACAAGACCGGAGCAGTCAAACACGTCCGGGCCTTTGCCGCCCAATACATAGGTTTTGCCCTCCTGCGCAACAGCCGCATCAACAAATGCCTGCGCGTTGCCCGGATCGGCAGTGTGGGAAGTACCGCCGCCGCCGGAGCTTTCTTTTTTATCAGAACTTTCCTTCTTGTCAGAGCTCTCTTTTTTATCAGAATCGCCGGAATCTTCTTTGGCTTCCTGCTCCTCCGCGTACTCCAGTGATGGCTCTGCCTGCTTGGAGAACAGCAGTTCCTTTGTATACTGGCCTACGCTTCCGTCATCTGTAAGACCGTTCATACGCTGAAAATATTTGACCGCGTTTTCCGTTTCCGTACCAAAGTACCCCGAAGCGGATACATAATAGCCCAGCTCATCGAGGCGCTGCTGTATGTTTTCAACATCAAGACCCTCTGCCTCTACCGTTACTGAATAAGGCTTTGCCTCGTCTGAGAACAGCATATCCTGTGTGGCCTCGCCCGCTACACCATCCATATCCAAACCGTTTTTGCGCTGAAAATAGCTGACCGCAAGCTGTGTCTGCACACCGTAAAGGTTTGTGGGTTCGTCTATTTCCATGTAATTTAGATCCATTAGGCGCTGCTGCAGCTTGGCTACATCCGCGCTCTCCTGATCTGGAGCCACGCTCAAATATTGTTTCGGCTCTGGCGTGGGTTCGGGCTGTGCCTGAGCTTCCTGTATGCTGGCCTCGGCCTGCGCGGCTTCATCCGGCTGAGCAGCATTAACCCCTGCTTCACCGGTCTGCTCCGGGCTTGACTGGGCTGACTGCGTTACCGCCGCCTCGTCCGTACCGTTTTCACTCTTGCTCATTATGGTGCCGTTTGCCGTTATGGAATCATCCACAGGTGCTCCCGGCTGCGTAACGCTTGTCTGCTTTGTAAACATTGGCATGCTGTTGTTTGCGCTGGCATTTGCCGATACCGCAATAACGGGCACCAGCACTGCCGCCGCAACAGCCGTAACCAATACGGGCAGCCTGCGCATGCCTCTCCTCTTTGACTGTTTTGCCATGCCCGGCTCTATATCTCGGGGGCGCGCAGCCTTAACAGAATACTGTGCAGTGCCTGGCTCTCTGCCCGCCACGCCGTTTCTGCGTTCAAATGAATTTTTGTGTGTTCTGTAGTCCTTGTCCTCATGAAAGAAGCTATTTATAAAACCTGATGTCTTTTTCTTTAAAGTAAGTCCTGTCTTCTTCATAACATGCTTAAAATATCGCAAGTTTCTACCCATACAGTTCTCCCGTTTTTATTGTTTAAAATTGCCTCTCATATTTGCAAAACACTATCAAATTTTGCAAAAAAGCCTCAGCCAGCGCAAGAGCGCATTTTTCATTGAGGAGTATTATATACCATAAGGTCAAAAAAGTAAAGTTTTTTTTAATATTTACTTAATATTTGTAATATTTAGACTTTTACAGCATCCAAACCACAACATGCTGTGGTTTACAGTTGGTCACAATTTGTTCACAAATGCTTTTGCAAAGCACTTTTTTGGCTCGTTTGCCCCCTGGATATACACAATAAAACATAGTCATATTTTTTAAATTTTCATACTTGTTCTGTATAAAAAAATCTGTATCTTTTTTATACAGAGCTGCATGAGACTCAGAGCGCTGCGTCTGGCAAGGAAGCAAACTATTCAATAGCATTTGGGACAGGCCGCCACGCACTGCCCGCAGGCGTCTCCGCGCGTAATATCCATATAGTGTTTTTTCATATATATACTGCACTTTTTAGCGTCTATCAGCTCATCCCGCGGTATTCCGGGTTCAAAACCCCTCCCCCACAGCGCACCGCAGGGACAGGCCCTCACGCAGGCACCGCAGCCCGTGCACGGGTTTACCTCTTTCGCGCCCCCCGGAAGCGGCATATCCGTGAGCACTGTTGAAAGCCGCACCGCAGGACCGTGTTCTGAAGATAGAAAGAGAGCGTTTTGCCCTATTCCGCCCAGGCCGCACAGCCGCGCCACCGCCTTATGAGAGAGTATGGCTGAAAGGCCGTCCGCTGAATCACTTTGCGAGGCAGGCACGTAGGCCGCATCGCAGCCCGCGTTTCTTATATCCAGCGTTATTTGCAGCGCAATGTTGTCAAGAAACGTATTGGTGACCTTATAGTTGTGAAAGTACAGCTTTGTTGGCCCCACCTCAGCCACCTGCCGCATAACGGCTCTTGAGATAGGCGCCATAAAGCTTATAGCAAAGCAAAGCTCCGGGAAGGGCGAAAACCCCTCCGGGAGCCGTGTTGTTCCAAAGCTTGTTATACACTTTTCACGCAGTATTTCAGAATACATTGCAATTACTTTTCAGCGTTCTCGCCGCCGTCTTTGCCCTTTACGCGCCGTATCAAAAGAGTTACCAAAAATATTGCGGCTATTACCACAAATATGGAAAGCATTCCCTTCCACATTAGATCAAGTGATTGAAAAACTACTATTTCGTTCATATCTGTTTACCTCTATATTATATACGCGCCGCTCACACGAGCATCGCGGGAACCAGACCAAGTATAACGCCGCCCGCTATAACGGAGGCTATCTGTCCGGAAACGTTCGCGCCCACCGCAAACATAAGCAGGTGGTTTTGGTTGTTTGCCTCAAGCCCCATCTTCTGCACCACTCGCGCAGACATAGGGAAGGCGGAAATACCCGCCGCGCCTATCATGGGGTTTATCTTTTTGCGGCTGAACAGATTTATGAGCTTTGCAAAACCCACGCCCGCAATAGTGTCAAACACGAAAGCCACTAGGCCAAGACCCATTATGAGCAGCGTTTGCCACTGTATGAACTGCTCTGCCTTCATGGTTGCCGCTATGGTTATTCCCAGCAGCAGCGTTATGAGGTTTGCCAATACCTTTTGCGCCGTTTCTGAAAGCGAACCCAGCACACCGCACTCTCGCAGCAGATTTCCAAACATCAAAAATCCCACCAGCGCTATGGAAGCGGGAGCCACCAGCCCGGCTATCATGGTGACGGCTATGGGGAAGAGTATCTTGGTGATCTGCGGTATATCCTTGCCGTCATACTCCATCTTTATGGCGCGTTCCTTCTTGGTGGTCACAAGTTTTATGGCAAATGGCTGTATTATTGGCACAAGCGCCATGTACGAATAGGCCGCCACAGCTATAGGGCCAACGTAGCCGCTCTTTAGCACCTGCGAAACAAGTATGGAGGTCGGCCCGTCCGCCGCGCCTATTATGCCTATTGATGCCGCGTCCGTAAGGCTGAAGCCAAGCGCCGCCGCCGCCGTTATGGTGAAGAATATGCCAAACTGCGCCGCCGCGCCAAAGAAAAGCAGCTTGGGGTTTTTTAGAAGCGGTCCAAAGTCTATCATTGCGCCAATGCCTATGAAAAGCAAAAGCGGCATAGCCTCTGAGGCCTCTATGCCCACATCAAACATCCAATCCAGTATGCCGGGCACAGTGCCCATGCCCACCATCACCTGATCTATAGCGCCGGAAAGCGGTATATTTACCAGTATAGCGCCAAATCCCATGGGAAGAAGCAGCGCCGGCTCCAGTTTCTTTTTTATGGCAAGAAAAATGAGCAACCCGCCCACAATATACATAACGACCATCTGCCATGTGATAGATGTTATGCCTGCTACCAGAAATTCCATAAAACCTCCGTTTTTCCCCTATTATTATCAAACATAGATTAGCATTATTTTGCAGTTATGACAATAGTGAAAAATTTATATAACACTAATTTGTTCCCGCTGTTTTTTACGGATACTAATTCCTAATTAAAATATCTGTTTTAATTAGGAAGCGCCGAGCCTGCGGCGTGGCATGTTCTGCGCAAGATCCGCGCGGAACGCGTTTCATGCCATCCCAGACGCTCTTCGCGCTATAAAAAGCGCAAGCACTTTTTATATGGAATTGGTGTGACATAGCGCTGCTTTATGATGTTTTTTAGAACAACAAGTATAAACGGTTAGTCACACTTACATTTCCCTGCTTTCGGCAGAGGAAAGGAGTGTGATGGCTTATAGAATATTTGATCATTTTTTACAGTAATCCTAATAGTCCCCTATGAGCTTTTACAAAAAAATAACCGCCCCCGGCAAGGTCGCGGTTATTTAACCTAAATCTGGCTAACCGTTACGGTTATATAGTTGTTTTTATTATACCGAATGTACAGCTACATGGCCTTTATTGCCTCCGCTATGGCCTCCGCGAGGCGCGTGTGGCAAGCCGCCGTTATGTGCAGGCCGTCACTGCCCGCCTTTGTGTACTGAGCGGCATCCAGAAAAGCGCAGCCCTGCTGCTCCGCCACCGCTTTTATGAAACGCGGAAATTTGAGCGATTCGGCATGAGCCTCCGTGCCAAATTCATCTGCAAAGCCCGTTTGTGCTATGCCCTCGCTCACTGCGGGCGGCGATATCAGCAATATTTTGGGCGTTTTTCCATCTCTTCCGCAAACCGCGTTTTGCTTTATTCGCATAACTACACGTTTAAGCCCGTCCGCGCTGTCAAAGGCGCGACCTATTATACGCGGCTTCAAATCGTTTGAGCCTAGCATTATAGTTATAATGTCAAGCGGCGCATGGCTCTCAATGCAGGCCTCCACATACTTTATGCCGTTTCTGTAGGGCATCATGGGGTCGTCCCACACGGTGGTGCGGCCGTTGTGCCCCTCTTCTATCACGTGGTAGCCGCTCCCAAGCAACTCTTGCAGCACTCCCGGATAGCGAACCTCCCGGGCAAAACGATTGTGGTACGCAAGCTCGGGCGAACCGTCGGGATCGAAGCCCCATGTGTTTGAATCGCCATAGCAAAGTATTCTCTTAGACATATGCCTGCCTCCTTTTATAATAGCAAAGCCGTGCACCCAAAAAGGTCAATGCGCCGGCGCTCTATTTTTTGTTGGATTTGGCGCGCTGTGTGTGATCCAATATTCGCTTTCTTATGCGCAGGC
>CAYXBW010000008.1:0-1796 GCA_964463305.1 uncultured Christensenella sp.
AGCACATTTTTTTTCAAAGCCATATCATTTTCTCCCGTCTTTGAACGATATATATAAATATGTATAAATTATATCACAGATACGGCGCGCGTAACAGGGTTAAATACATGGGTTTGAACGCACTGGTGAATATATGTAACAGCAAAACATTACAGACTATTAAAAAATTGACCATGCAAAATTTTATATGTTTCATTGACGATATATTGTGATATAATATATGGAAGATAAAACTATGTTTGATATGCGCGGGAGACGCGGTTTTACATCAAATAAATATTATAAGGCAGGTATTATGATATGAATGCGGTAAAAAACAGTGATAAGCAGGAAATATTGCTTGAGACCGGCACCAATGAAATGGAGATAATGGAGTTCACGATCTCCGGCAATACCTTTGGCATAAACGTTGCCAAAATAAGGGAAATCATGATGAGCGAGGTAGTTACGCCCATGCCGCACTCCCATCCGTCGGTGGAGGGGGTATTCAAGCCGCGCGATATTGTAATCACTGTAATAGACCTGCCGGGATATCTGGGGCTGGATACCACCGGGCCGCAGGAAAAAGACCTTTTTATAGTAACAAACTTCAACAAAATGCACATAGCTTTCCGCGTGCACACCGTGGAGGGTATAGACCGTATATCCTGGAAAGACATTGAAAAGCCGGACGCCACAATATACGGCGGGGACGAGGGCTTGGTAACAGGCCTTGCGCAGTTTGAAGGCAGGCTTATCACAATACTGGATTTTGAAAAAATAGTTACGGATATCGCGCCGGAAACCGGCCTTAAGATGAACGAGATATACGAAATGGGCGAGCGCACAAGAGACGAGCACCACGTGGTGATTGCAGAAGATTCCAAGCTGCTTTCCAAAATGATATTGGAAGCGCTGCACACATCCGGCTATGCAAATGTTTCCAAGTTTGATAACGGGCAGGAAGCGTGGGACTATCTTTCTTCCATCAAAAATGATGAAACGGGCGAGCTTTCAGAAAGCGTGGACGTGGTGATAACAGATATAGAAATGCCGCAGATGGACGGGCATCACCTTACCCGCCGCATAAAGGAAGACCGCCTGCTGAAGGATATACCCGTAATAATATTCTCCTCGCTGGTAACGCCGGAAATGCGCCTAAAGGGAGAGCAGGTTGGCGCGAACGAGCAGCTTTCCAAGCCGGATATTGGTGATCTGGTGGGCGTTGTGGATCGTTTGGTGGGTTACGCGGGGCTGTAAAAAATTGCTTTTTTTCTTGACAAAGCAAGGGGCTGAGAGTAACATTAGCCTAATGGATTTGATATACAAAAAATGTGGAGGTGAGGCGGTTTGAATATATTTTCGGGGCTGGGCAATCTGGAAAACGGCATAGCCGCATCATGGACTAGAAATTCCGTTATACAAAACAATATAGCAAACGTGGACACCCCAAACTTTAAAGCGTCTGAGGTGGCGTTTGAAACGCTGTATAAAAACGCGCTGGAGGGTGACGATTATAAACTGAAGCGCACCCGCTCCACGCATATGGCAGCAAGTGACGCTTCAAGCGATTTTCAAGTGATATACAAGCACAACACTGTACAGCGTATGGACGGAAACAATGTAGATATAGACCGTGAAATGACAGATTATGCCAAAAATATGATATGGTACAACACGCTCCAGTCTAAGATAAACGGACAGTTCAACCAGCTTAGAACGGCAATAAAGGGCCAGTAAGCAGGGGCAAATAAGCACGCGGCAAAGGCGGGCAGATAAGCGGGCGGCAGGTGCGCAAACAGGGCGCAAGGGCGTCA
>CAYXBW010000008.1:1896-12917 GCA_964463305.1 uncultured Christensenella sp.
AGGGCGCAAGGGCGTCAGCAAAATTTCAGGAGGTAGTGATGGCATTTTTATCATCTATGGATATAAGCGCTTCGGGGCTTACGGCACAGCGGCTCAGAATGGACGTTATATCAGAAAATGTCGCTAATATAGACGTTACGCGAAATGCGGAGGGGCAGCCCTACCGCAGGCGTTATGTTTTGTTTCAAGAGAAGGGTGCTCCGCGGTTTTCAGACACGCTGAACACCTCTATAAAGGGTTCGGCGGGTGCGGGAGTGCGCGTTACCGGCATATATGATGATACGGAAACGCCCTTCAAGCTTGAGTATGACCCCGCGCACGCAGATGCGGATGAGTTTGGCTATGTGCGCAAACCAAATGTTGATATTGCCAAGGAAATGGTAGACTATATGTCCGCTACACGCTCTTATGAAGCAAACATCACCATTTTGAACGGCACTAAAAGCATGGCAATGAGTGCGCTTCAAATAGGAAAATAACGGGGGATATGTGAATGATAGATAAACTGGCAGGTGGGCTGAACCTTTCAATTCAGCGAAACCAATACAGTATGCTGGATCAAAACCAGACCAAGGCGGAGGGCGCGGCTTCCTTTAAAGATATGCTGTCAAACTCTATAGCCGAGGCGGATCGCCTTTACGGCGTTACGCAGGTGGACACACAGGCGCTTTTATCCGGCAATGTGGATAATCTTGCGCAGGTGATGATAAACGGCACAAAATCTGAAATGGCGCTAAACATGGTCGTTCAGGTGAGAAATAAAGTGGTTGACGCATATAACGAGATAATGAGGATGCAGGTATAGGGCCGGTGAAGCTGGGGGAAAACATTGTTTTAGACCAGGGCCAGCAGCTTGCGCCGGAGGTGGTGAGCGCCCAAAGCGTGGCTTTGCTAGTTATTTATTTGCTGGCAATAGTTGTTGGCATATATTTTCTTACAAAGCTGATTGCCAAGAAGTCTTTGCAGCGCGGCATAAAAAGGCCGGGCAGCGGTTCGCGCTGGTTCAGCTCAAATAAAGCGGAGCCGGGCAGACTTTTGGGCGTGGTGGACAGAATTGCCCTTGATAGGGACAAAACGCTGGCCGTGGTGGAGTTTGAAGGCAAATATTATATGCTGGGCGTAACGCATCAGGAAATAAAGCTGCTGGATAAGATACCAAAACCGGAGCCAAGGTCAGGCGAAGCGGGCGCGGCGAGTGAGGCAGGCGAAGCGGATGTGGCGGGTGAATACGCACAGCCGCGGGGCAATGCGGCCGCAGAAAACGCAAATAACGATATAAACGGGGCGGAGAGGTCTGCGGATACGGACGATGCCGCCTTTTATGCTGCAACGGAGAGCAGTTTTGGAGATTATCTCCGGCAGCTTGGAATGAATATGAAGCAGGGTATTTACAGGTTTTTTCATAGAGGGAAAAACCCGCCGAAGGATTTTAACACGCAGCTTAAAGAAAAGCTGGAAACCGGGAAAGAGTCTGCCGGACAGGATGACAGCAGCGAGCAAAAGTAGATACGGCTGATGGCGCAGGGGGCGCGCAGCCGGTTCAGGCCAAGGGGGACGTTGTCGGTTTTGAAGAAGAAAAAACTTCTTATTTTCGTGATCGTACTTATATTGTCTATTGTTGTGATAAGCGGCTGCGGGGCAGCAAATACGGAGGCCGGAACGGGAACCGCGGTAAACGGCGAAACGGTGGACGAGGGCGCAGGCCCGCTCGGCCAGCTTTTGGGCAGCCGTTCGCAATCGCTTCAGCTTGTGGGGCTTTTAACCATACTCAGCATTGCGCCGTCCATAATAATAATGCTGTCCGGGTTTACCCGCATAGTGATAGTTTTGTCTTTCACCAGAAACGCTCTTGGGCTGCAGCAGATGCCTCCCAATCAGGTAATTGTGGTGCTGGCGCTTTTCCTTACGTTTTTTGTTATGTCTCCCGTTATTTCCACGGTAAAAACGGAGGCTATAGACCCATACGTCAACGGGCAGATAACATTTGAGCAGGCAATAGACGAGGCAGAGGTGCCCATTCGCGGTTTTATGCTGCGCAATACCTTCCAAAGCGATATAAACCTTTTTAACAGCATGGCGGAAGAGCCTGCCCAAACGTTGGAAGAGACTCCCATGAGTACTATTATACCCGCCTTTTTAACAAGCGAGATAAAGCGTGCCTTTACTATAGGCTTCTTTATATATATTCCCTTTATAGTTATAGATATGGTGGTGGCAAGCGTACTTATGTCTATGGGCATGATGATGCTGCCGCCTATAGTTATTTCGCTGCCATTTAAGGTGCTTTTGTTTGTGCTTGTGGATGGGTGGACTCTAACTATAAGCACGCTCATAAGAGGGTTTAACTAGCTTGAGCGCGGCGCTTTGGCAAAAGGCGACGCGTAAAGGGGCGGTGAGGCATTTTTTCATGATGCCCGCACGCCTTTATGCATTCTGAGCGCACAGTATAACAGGCGGTGCGCTGCGTGCATACAAAATAGCGGCAAGTGTGAGGAGTTGATTTGGCATAGAACAGGCATTGATAATAGCGGTGATGCAGGACGCTATATTTACCATTTTAAAAGTATCTCTGCCGCCTATACTGGTGGGGCTGGTAATTGGTATAATTATTTCTATTTTTCAGGCTGCGTCGCAGATAAACGAGCAAACGCTGACTTTCGTGCCCAAAATTATAGGCATTCTTTTGGCGCTGCTGATATTCGGCGGCTTCATGCTGAACAACCTCACGGATTTTACATTTAGGATGTACGAGTATGCGGTAACGGTGTACGCGCCCATATGAGGAAAGTATGGTAGATTTTTTTGCTGCGCTCGTGACAGATTGGGATTATTTTCTGCTTCTGTTTCTGCGGGTGTCGGGATTGATATTCAGTTCGCCCATATTTGGGCGGCAAAACATACCCATGGTGGCCAAAATAGGCTATTGTGCGTGTATTGCCGCTCTTTTTTATATATCCATACCCCAGCTTGTGCCGCTAAATTATAACGATGATATTTTCATATATATACTGCTGTGCATAAAGGAGCTGCTTTTTGGCCTAATACTGGGCTATGTGCTGAATCTTTTCATAACGCTTACCTCATTCACGGCCGGCCAAATGATAGACATGCAGATGGGCTTTGGTATGGTGAATGTTTTTGATGTGCAAAGCAATCTGCAGGTTCCCGTAACGGGCAATCTGCTGAACATAATAACGCTGCTGGTATTTTTTGCGGTAGACGGACACCACAGGCTCATAGAGATGATGTATACCTCGGTGCAAAAGGTGCCTGTGGGCGGTGTGCAAATAAGCGCCCAGATAGGCTGGGTGGCGGTGGAATTGTTTATACAGGCGTTTATTTTGGCCATAATAGTGGCTATGCCCATAGTGGCCTCAGGGCTTTTGGGCGAGGTTTGCTTTGGCGTGCTTATGCGCGTTGTGCCTCAGATGAACGCTTTTTCTATAGGTATACCTATAAAGGTAGTGTTGGGCTTTATGGTGCTGGTGGCAATGATGCCAATTTATGTGGTGTTTACAAACACAATATTCGCTTCCATGTTCCAGGGGCTAGACAGGATGTTCTCCACGTTGACGGGGTAGGTGATGGCAAATGGCCGAAGATGGCGGCACCGGCGAACGGACTGAGGAGGCCACCCCTAAAAAACGGCAGGATGCCAGGGAGCGTGGCCAGGTCTTAAAAAGCAACGAGCTTGTAACAACGGGCTGCTTGCTTATAATGTTTATGGCTATGAGGGCCTTTGTGCCCACAATAGCCGAAAACATAATGAATTTCACAACAAGCTATCTCTCCGGCAGAAAAATGACCGGGGATGTGCTTACCATGCAAAACTTTATGCCAATAAGCACAGACATGGTGACCGGATTTTTGAATATTATGCTGCCCATATTTGTGGTGGCGGTTATTGCGGCGGTGCTGGTGAACATAATACAGGTGGGGTTTTTGTTCAGCACCAAGGCGCTGGAACCAAAGCTGGAGCGTATAAACGTGATAGAGGGTTTCAAGCGGCTTTTTTCCACGCGCGCGCTTTTTGAGCTTATGAAGGCCATACTTAAGGTGGTGGCGGTGGGGCTTATAATATACAACCAAATATCTTCCAAGCTGTATATATTTCCCACAATGATGATAGATAATTACAAGGGGGCAATTCAGAACATAGCCGAAATGATATTTGACGCGGCGCTGCAGATATGCCTTGTTTTGGCGGTAATAGCCTTTGCCGATTTTATGTACCAGCGCTGGAAATACGAAAAAGACCTGCGCATGAGCAAGTACGAAATAAAGATGGAGTTTAAAAATCAGGAGGGTGACCCGCAGATAAAGGGAAAAATAAAGCAAAAGCAGCGCGAAATGTCTATGATGCGCATGATGCAAAGCGTGCCAGACGCGGATGTGGTTATTACAAACCCCACGCATTACGCGGTAGCGCTAAAGTACGATGAGCGAATTGGAGACGCGCCCGTGGTGGTGGCCAAGGGCAAGGAGCGCGTGGCGCTGAAAATAAAGGAGATAGCCGCGGAGAACAACGTGGAAATAGTGGAGAACAGAGAGCTGGCGCGCGGTATATACGCCTACTGCAACATAGGTGATTTTATACCCGTGGAGATGTATCAGGCGGTGGCGGAGATACTGGCGCAGATATTCCGCATGAAAAACCGCAGGTGAGCGCGCGTGATATGCCGCCCGGTGCTTATATAGGGCAGAGCCGCGACCGCCGCAAGTGACGGGGTGTATACAAAAATAGTGTGACCAGCGCGCACTAAAGAGCGTGTGTGGAGTTTGATGTATAATAAAATTATACAATGTTTTTTTATGGAATTGGTATAAAAAGTAGACTCAAAAACAAATTTATATTACAATAAAAAGAGTATGGCATAAAATACATGTATGTATCTGCCAAATATAAGCCAGGGGAACGCGATGAGGGTAAAAGACGTATCGGTAGCTTTTATAGTGCTGATTATAATACTTATCATAATAGTACCGTTGCCAACTATGCTGCTGGACGTATTGCTCATAGTAAATATTACTATGTCGCTTCTTATACTGCTTATGTCCATGTACGTGAAGGAGGCGCTGGATTTTTCCATTTTCCCCACGCTGCTCCTCATAATGACACTTTTCCGCCTGGGCCTTAACATTGCCACCACCCGCCTCATACTAGGCCAAAACGGAAATGCGGGCGAGGTGGTAAAAGCCTTTGGCTCCTTTGCGACGGAAGGCAATATAATAGTTGGTGTAATAATATTCCTTATTATAATAGTTATACAGTTTTTGGTAATCACAAAGGGCGCAGAGCGCGTGGCGGAGGTTTCCGCGCGCTTCACGCTGGATGCTATGCCCGGTAAGCAGATGGCTATAGATGCAGACCTCAATTCCGGCCTAATAGACGAGCAAGAGGCCAAAGCGCGCCGCGAAAAGGTAACGCGCGAGGCGGATTTTTACGGCGCTATGGACGGTGCCAGTAAATTCGTTAAGGGCGATGCCATAGTGGGCATACTTATCACCGTTATAAACGCGGTGGGCGGCCTCGTAATAGGCATGATGTCGGGCACGATGACCACGGACGAGGTGCTGAACGTATACACCACCGCCACAATAGGTGACGGTTTGGTGAGCCAGATCCCCGCGCTTATGATATCCACGGCCACGGGTATAATAGTTACCCGCTCCGCGTCCAAGGAAAATCTGGGACGCGACATGATAGACCAGTTTACGCGCCAGCCCATGCTGCTTTACGTGCTGGGCGTGATGCTGATAATAATTTCAATGATACCCGGATTGCCCAAGGCGCCGCTTTTTGTTATTGCGGGGCTTATGATATTTACCGGTTTCATGCTGCAGCGCGCGGCAAAGAAGCCGGCCGAGCTGCCGCAGGAGGAAGTGGACAAGACCGCGGTGGCGGCTGCAGAGAAGCGCAAGCCGGAAAACGTCACCTCGCTTTTGCAGATAGAGCTTATTGGCATAGAGCTTGGCTACGGTCTGGTGCCGCTGGTGGACGCGAACCAGGGAGGAGACCTTTTGGAGCGCGTGGTAATGATACGCCGCCAGTGCGCGATGGATCTTGGCATAATAGTTCCCATTATAAGAATAAGGGACAACATACAGCTAAATACAAACGAATATGTAATAAAGATAAAGGGCGTGGAGGTAGCAGCCGGAGAGGTGATGCTGGATCACATACTGGCGCTTTCCACAGAAGAGGTAAAGGGCAAGCTGCAGGGCATAGAAACGGTGGAGCCAACCTTTGGGCTGCCCGCCATATGGATACCCGAAGAGGAGCGCGAGAAGGCGGAGCTTTTGGGCTACACCACTGTGGATGCGCCCTCCGTTATAGCCACGCACCTCACCGAAACAATAAAGCGGCACAGCTCAGAGCTGCTTACGCGCCAGCAGGTGCAAATGCTTATAGACAACCTGAAAAACAACCAGCCCGCGCTTGTGGAGGAGGTAGTGCCCAAGCTGTTCTCTTTGGGTGAGATACAGAAGGTGCTGGCAAACCTTTTGAAGGAGGGCATCTCCATACGCGATATGGGAACCATACTTGAAACGCTGGCAGATTACGGCGCCATGGTGCGGGATGTGGAGCTTCTCACAGAATATGTGAGAAAAGCGCTGTACCGCTCCATTTCAAAGCAGTTCATACCCACAAACAAGGCGCGCGTCATAACGCTTGACCCCGCGCTTGAGCAGCTTATTTCCGAAAAAACAAAACAGACGGAGCAGGGTACCTATGTCGCTCTGAATCAAGAGGAGATACAGCGCATATACGTGAGCCTGAAAAATGCAATAGAGAAGATGACAAAGCTGGGCATAACGCCCATAGTGCTTACGTCGCCGCTTGTGAGGCGGCAGTTCAAGAATATCACATCTCAGATGATACCGGATCTCATAGTGCTCTCATACAACGAGCTGGATCAAAATGTGGAGGTCTATTCGGACGGTGTGATAGCCTTGGGCGCGTAGCTGCGAAAGGAATGGTTTTATGAAGCTGAAGAAGTATTATGCGGAAAACATGCAGGACGCATTGAAAATAATAAAGGAAGAAATAGGGCCGGACGCGGTTATTTTGAGCAGCAAATTTGTGCGCACAAAGCGCGGCCTGTTTGGGCTTTTTTCAAAAAAGCAGATAGAGGTGGTGGCGGGCTATGAAGAAAAGCCAAAGGAAAAAACTGCCTCGCCGCTCATGGACACAGCAAAGTTTAAGCCGCTGGTGAATATGAGCATGGCTGCCGCTGAAGGGCAGCGCGCCGCCGCAATATCAAGCGCTGCGGGAATGGGCGCGGCGGTTGGCATGAACACCGCGGCAATAAATGCTGCTGCGGGCGTGAACCCCGCCGTTATAAACGCGGCGGCAGCGGGCGTTACACCCGCCTCCATAAGTTCTGTTGCCAGCAATATGGAAAAAATGGTGGAGAAAAACATACAAGAGCAAAGCGAGAAATTTAAAAAGATAGAGAAGCTGGATGAGAGTATAGACGAGCTAAAGGGCATGATATCCGGTCTGGCGGGAAAGATGGAAAGCTACACGCAAAACGTGGACGCAAATTTTTCCAGCGAGGTGCGGGAGCTTTATAACCGCCTGCTGGAAAGCGATGTAGAGCGCGCGCTTGCAACAGAGCTGTGCGTAAAGACGGAAGATATAATAGCCAGCAGGGATGCAGACCCAAAAGAGGTGCTGAAAAGCCTCATACTTGATCTTTTGGGCAATGCCAAAACGGTGCAGTGCACCAAGTTCAAGCGCAGGGTGGTAATGCTTATAGGGCCAACGGGCGTGGGAAAGACAACCACGCTTATAAAGCTGGCGGCAAAGTTCCTCTATGAGGAAAAGCTGAATATAGGCGTTATAAATGCGGATGTTTTCCGCGTGGCGGCAAAGGAGCACTTAAAGGCCTACTGCGATATTTTAAACACCGAAATGATAACCATATACAGGCAAAACGAGATAACAGACGCGCTTGAGGCGTTTAAAAGCAAGGATATAGTGTTTATAGATACAGCGGGAAAGCTTTCAAGCAACAAGCAGTATCAGAATGAGATAAGCGAGCTGGTGCGCCTTGGCAATGTGGACGATATATACCTTTTGGTAAGTGCCTCCACCTCAGAGCGGGTGCTCAAAACAATAGTGGAAAACTATTCCTTCCTAAAGGTGCACAACCTAATAGTTACAAAGATAGACGAAACGCCCACGCGGGGCATGCTGCTTTACGCGGCAAAGGAGAGCGGCAGGCCGCTTTCGTACATCACAAATGGGCAAAACGTGCCGGACGACATAGTGGAGATAGACCCGCAGCAGGTGGCCGACGCCGTGTTGGGAGGCTGATGACCCTATGGATCAGGCCGCAAAGTTAAGGGAAATGGCACAGCAGCGCCTCAAAACGGTGGTGCTTGAAGATAGGGGCGCGCCCGCTTCTGAGGGCGAGAAAAAGACCTCCGTATTTTGCATCACCAGTGGAAAGGGAGGCGTGGGCAAAACCAGTTTTTCTGTAAATTTTGCCATAGCGCTGTCACGCTGCCAAAAGAAGGTGCTTATATTGGATGCCGATTTCGGCTTTTCCAATGTTAATATATTGCTGGGCGCAAACTCTACCTACAACATGAGCCATGTGCTTTCAGGAGAAAAAAAGCTGAACGAAATAATGGAGGAATGCTTTCCTTTTGTATGGCATATTTCGGGCGGCGCAGGCCTCATGGATCTGGTGCATATAGACGAATACCGTTTAAAAAACGTGCTCTCGCAGCTGGAGACGCTGGACGGTATGGTGGATTATGTGCTGATAGATACGGGCGCGGGGCTGAATAACAATATACTTAACCTTATAAGCGCAAGTGACCGCACCATACTGGTGATGACGGCAGAGCCAACATCCATACTGGACAGCTATGTTGTCATAAAATCTGCAGTGGGAATTGCCGAACCGCCCAAAATATGTGCACTTATAAACAAGGCCGATTCTGAGAGCGGGGCAATGAACACCTTTGAAAATTTTTCCAGTGTGGTGAAAAAGCACTTGGATTATGATGTGGAAATGCTTGGCTATATGCCTCTTGATGATAAAATGACGGAATCTATATCTTCCTTGGTTCCTTATACTATACAGTATCCGTCAAGACCACTATCCACAAAGATACAAATGATGGCAGACAGCATAGCGGAAAGGGTGGCTACACAAAACGAAACGCGGGGGCTGAAGGGCTTTTTCAGCAGACTTGCAGGTCGAGGGAGTAACACTAAATGAGTATAAACGAAAACAACAGCACGGGAACAATACTGCCTATGCAGGTGGGCGACATTTTGCAGATAGATATAGCAGATGATAAGCGCATAACAACGCATATAGAAATGGTGGATGGCAATACCATCTGGGCGGCGGATTTTTTTACAGACATATGGAATTATCGCTGGCGCAGGCAGGCCTTTGACACGGTATATTTAAAGGGCGAACGCTGTTTTTTGTTTCTTGCGGAAATTGAGGGAAGGGACACAATAGACAAGCTGCCGGTAACGCGGCTGTCAAGAATATCCAACATACAGGAGATACAGCGCCGTTCAAGCTTTCGCCTGCCCTTTGCGTTTGATGTATACATGCGCAAAATGTGGGATAAAAACGGCGAGCCTGCGCAGAGCACAGAATATATAAAATGCCGCGGTATGGATATATCGGAAATGGGCATAGGCTTCACCACAGATGATAGAAACTGGAAATCCGGTGACGTGGTGCAGTGCAAGTTTGTGATGGAAGATGAGGAATACGTTTTTGACGCAAAGGTGATGCGCTGCATAGACTGGAAAAAAGATGATGTTTACATTTACCGCATAGGTATTAGATTTAATACAGAGGACGAAAGGCAGCTTAAAAAGATTAGGCGCTTTATTTTCAAACAGCAGGTGGCGCGAAAACTATAATTCATCATGGGGATATTGGTATCTTCGGGGAGGGTTCGTGAACAAAACTGGTGCCGTTGAAGCAAATATAGATATAGAGACGCTGTGGGAAAACTATTTTGCAGACCCAAGCGTGGAAAATAAAAATGAGCTGCTGCTGCACTATTTGTATTTAGTGAGAAAAATAGTGCTCAGGATGATGCCCACATACAAAAACCAAACCGACTATGACGATCTGGTTTCAAACGGCGTTATTGGGCTTATGGATGCCATAAGCAAGTTTGACAGCATGCGCAACGTAAAATTTGAAACGTACGCAAGCAAGCGCATTCAGGGCGAGATATTAGACTATATGCGGCGGCAGGACTGGATATCAAGCAGTATGCGCTCCCGCATAAAAAAGGTGAAGCGCGCCTATGAAACGCTTTCTTCAGAGGATGGCATAGAGCCAAGCGAGGCCGAGGTGGCAAAGCTTTTAGAGCTGAGCGAGACGCAGGTGAAAGAGGCTCTTGAAAACGACTATCTGTACAACATAATATATTTTGAGAGCGTGCTGTCATCAAGCTCCACAGAGCAGCCAATAAAGGTGATAGATACTCTGAGCGATGACGATGAGGAGGTAATGCCGGAGCGGCATTTTGAGAAAAAAGAGATGCTGCGCGTGCTTACCGAAATACTGGAAGAACTGCCCGAAACTGAAAAAACGGTCATAGATCTATATTACAACAAGGAAATGCTTTTGAAGGAGATAGCCCACATATTGGGCGTAAGTGAATCAAGAGTATCTCAAATACATTCCAAAGCTATCAAACGCATACAAAAGCGGTTTGCCACCGCTTGAGCGTGCGCTGAATAAATAGGATTTACGGATCTTTAAAAATTTTTTTGTATGCGCAGCCTAAAAAACGCAGCTCAAGCAACAGCGGATGCGGCGCTTTTTGGCAAAGGCAGAAGTATATTTGCTCATAAACGCCTGCCAAATTATTTGGCGTATGCGGGAAAAATATAAACAAAACGCAACGGAATACGCGCTGAATAGCGCCGGAGGGGGTTATTATGGCTGAGCAGGATGACAATATGAAAGTAGACAACAATCAGACAGAAGAAGTAAAAACGCAGACGGCGGAACAGGCAG
>CAYXBW010000008.1:13017-19113 GCA_964463305.1 uncultured Christensenella sp.
CAGGCGGCCGAGGAAAAAAAGGTGATCGTTACAGAATCGCACTCCGGCATAGAGGGCTTGGAGCTTTACTATGAAGAGGATGGCGTATATCTTACCTGCAACAGTGCGCTGGTTGATCCCAAAAAGGCTGCGGATTATATAAAGCGCAAGGGCATAACGGGTGTAAACAGTTTTGCGCTTGAGGCCATGCTGCAGGGGGGGCCGGTGGAGGCAGAGCAAATTGCCCCGCCGCAGCAGGAGGTTTTGCTGGATGCCACCCTGAGCGTGGATATTACCGGAAAAAAACAAGAAGCCTTTATGACTATATACCCGCCGGATAAAGACGGGGAAACTTTTACGCCGGACGGCCTGTGCGAAAAGCTGCGCGAGGAGCATGGCCTGTGCGAGGAGCTGATGGATACGCAGGCGGTGCGCGAGGCGGCGGAGCAGCAAAAATATTTTGAACAGATACACATTGCCACGGCAAGAGAGCCGGTGGATGGTGAAAACGGGCAGCTGGTGCTGCACTTTGAGCTGAAGGAGCGCACGGGCGGCTCAGAGGACGGCGGCAAAATAAACTTTCGCGAGCTTATGGAATACGTGAAGGTGGAGAAGGGCCAAACGCTGATAACGCGCACAGAGCCAACTCCGGGCGAGCCGGGGCTTGATGTGACCGGCGAGGCGATACCGCAAAAGCCGGGCAAGGAGGCCGCGTGGCGCACCGGCAAAAACATAGTGCTCTCAGAGGACAAGAGCTGCCTGATAGCAGCTATAGACGGCAGGCTTTCACGCGCGGGAACGGGCTTTGAGGTATCTCCCTCCGTAAAAATACCCGGCGATGTGGATATGAGCGTGGGCAACATAGATTTTGCCGGGGATATAGATATAGGCGGCAGCATAGGCACTGGCTTCATAATAAAGGCCAGCGGCAACATAACTGTGAACGGGCTGGTGGAAGGCTCTCAGCTCACCGCGGGCGGCAGCATAACGCTGAAGGCGGGCGTGGCCGGGGGAGACAAGGCAGTGCTTTCTGCAGGTGACAGCATAACCGCAAAGTATGTGGAGCGCGCCACGCTGGATGCCAAAAATGCCATAATTACGGAGTGCGCCATACACAGCAGGCTTATGAGCGAGGGCTATATAGACGTTTCGCACGGCAAGGGAGCCATAATTGGCGGCACGGCAAGCGCGGGCAAGTATATTGTTGCCAAGGTGCTGGGCGCAGATTCGGACGTGGTCACAAACGTGGAAATAGGCATATCGCCCAAAAAGCGTATGCGCTATAGAGAGGTGGAGGAAACGCTAAAAGAGCTAACCGCGGGCATAGCCAGGATGGAGCTTGCGCTGCAGGCAACGTCAAAGCCAAACGGGCCAAGGGCAAACCCCAAGGTGGTGCTGGAGGTAAAAAGCAAGCTGGCACAGATGAACAGCGAAAAGCAAAAGCTGCTCATAGAGATGGCGCAGCTTGAAGAGCTTTTTCAAAGCGGCGTGGAGGGCAAGGTGCACGTATCTGAAGAGGTGAACGTGGGCGTTAAGCTTTCTATGGGAAACAGTGTGCTGCAGGTGCGGCAGGAAAATAAATACGTAACGTATTTCCGCGAAAATCAAGAAATAGCATCCACCAGTTTCTCATATTCCAAAGAAGCGCACGGCAAGTGAAGCCAAAATGCAGCCCGCCGGGCAGATCGGCGGCAAAAGGGCAGCCGGAGCGTCACACACGCTAAAGCAAAATGCTTTTTTGACGATATAATAAACAGAGGGGCTGAAAGAGAAGCCGAAGGGAGGTGGCGTAATGATACGCGGAATCGATACACAGATGATGATACAGCAAACCATAAATGTTGCCAAGTTTGCGGGAGAGCGCGTAGCGGATACGGAATCTCGCAAGGAATTTAAGGCTCAGCTTGAAAGGGAGCGTGTAGTAAAAGAAGAAAACTCTGTGGTGGATCTGGAGAAGGCAGAGTACAGGCGGGTGGAGCGCGAAAAGGACGAGCAGCACGAGAAGGACGAATATACAGATCAAGAGGCCAGAATGCTGTGGAGCAGGCGAAAGCTGCACGCAGAAGAGGATGAAGAGCAGCAAACAAAGCCGCCCGAAGCAAAATCTGCCGAGAAGGAAAGGCTTTTTGCGGGCGGTGTGGGCTTTGAGATAGACATAGACGCGTAACGCGCCGTGCATCATTTGAACGGAAATAAAAAAATTGCATAGGCAAAAGCCGGGTTTGTGCGGCTGCCATGTGCAATTTTTTTGCATATAGGGCTTTTGGCGCAATGCGGCGCAAAGACGGTATATATGTTATACTGATACTGCTATCGTTTTTTGCGTTGAGCAGGTAAAAAAACGCAAAGGGCCGCCATTTGGCGGATCGCCATAAAAGAGACCGCGCTGCTGCGTGGTATTATACATTATACGGAGGGATTTTTTTATGGGCGCGGAATATTATTTATTCGCATTGTTCGTTTTCGGGCTGGTTGCGCTGCTTATAGCCCTGTTTTTGCGCGGCATGAAGCAAAACCGCAAGCAGGAGGAAGAGGGCATAGACGAGAAGGAAAAAAAGGTAATGATGCTCTACTTTGAGGTGGAGGATATGATAGAGGCTTTCAAGCAGTATGTGGAAACCAGCCGTGAGAGCATGGAAAACAATCTCAGGCGCATAGAAACAGATATGCACGCACTGGGCGCTTTGCGTGAGGGCCTTGGCTTTATAAGCGAGGAGCGGGAGCGCATAAGCCGTGAGAGGGCGGAAGAGCAGCCGCCCATAGATATAACGGTGGGCGAGGGGGATGAGCTGCCCCCCGCAGAAGAAGAAGCCGCGGCAGAGGAAGAGCCGGAGGATGTGGAGGCTGCCGCAAGAAGGCGCGGCGTATCCAAAACCGAAATAGAGCTTATGAGAAAATTCGGTCAGTATGACGATGCAAAAAAATAACGCATAAATTCGCGCAAAACACTAAAGTATTGCACCATATGTGACGATAGACAAAGTAGATGAGAATATCTATAGCTATAGATTGGGAGATAAAGCATGATAAGGAGTTTTTACATTGCCGGTACGGGAATGCTCACGCAGCGTGCCAAGATGGATGTTGTAATAAACAACATCACAAACGGCGACACTATTGGCTACAAGGGAGACAAGGTTTTGACCCGCTCTTTTGGAGATATGATGCTGGATAGGCTGCACGACCCTGATTTTGCCTCAAGGCAGTATGTAGGCCCGCAAAACACAGGCCTTTATGTGGATGAGCTTATAACAGATTTTGAGCAGGGGCCAATACAGACCACAAACCAGGCCACAGATATGATGATACAGGGCAACGGCTTTTTTACGGTGCAGACGCCGCAGGGCATAGCCTACACCCGCGCGGGCAACTTTTCCACAAACGCCGCGGGCGACCTTCTTACTCAGGAGGGCTATTATGTGCTGGGGCAGGGCGGCGGCCGCATAAATTTGGGGCCGGGCGGTCCGGACAGGATGCAGGTCACTGCGGACGGCACAATATATGTTGACGGGCAGCAGCGCGCAAGGCTGCAGGTGGTAGATTTTCAAGACAGGGGAGTGCTGAGAAAGCAGGGAAACAACCTCTTTGCCCCGCTGGGAAACCAGGCTCCGCAGCAGGCGCAAAACTACAATATTTTGCAGAACGCGGTGGAAGGCTCCAATGTGGAGATGGCGGCAGCGGTATCAGATATGCTGATGACAAACCGCGTATATGAGTCTAGCCAGAGAATATTGCGTATGACGGATGAGTCGCTTTCGCGCACCGTAAATGATATAGCCAAGTTTTAAGGAGAATTAAACATATGATGCAGGGCACATACACTGCCTCGCTGGGAATAGCGACGCAGCAAAAGAGAATAGATACAATAGCCAACAATTTGGCAAACATAGATACGAACGGCTACAAGAGCAACCGAGCCGACTTTAAAGACGCGCTCTACCAAACAATGCTGCGTATGGAGCAGCCGCAGGAGCAATACAACATGCGCGAGGGCGTGGGCACGCTGGTTTCCGGCTTTGTGAGAAACTTTGGCACAGGCTTTCGCGTGGAGGGCACGGAAACTAGCTGCTATATGACAAACCAGAACGGCTACACCACATTTTACGCGGTGCGGCAGCAAAACGGGCAGGTGGCATATACCAAGGACGGCGCCTTTGGAAAGAGCGTGGAAGCGGACGGCACCTATCTCATACTGGGCAGCGGAAACTACGTTCTTGATCAGAACGGGCAGCGCATAAGGCTGCCTCAGGACGGTCAGCTTTCCATAAGGGCAGACGGCTCCATATTTAGGGTAACAAGCGTCAAAAACGAAGAGGGCGGAGAAGATGTTATAGAGCAGCCCTTTGGCAGGCTGGGAGTATTCAGTTTTTCAAACCCCGGCGGGCTGGAGCTTATATCAGGCAATATGTTTGCCCAAACAGAAAATTCCGGAGCGGCTCAGGCGGCGCTTGCGGGCACATACAGCATAGAGCAGGGTTATCACGAGGGGTCTAACGTGGTTATGGCAGACGAGATGTCTCAATTGGTAAGGAGCACGCGTATGCTGCAATTCTCATCCCGTGCGCTCACCACGGCAGACACCATGGACGAGACAGCAATATCTATAAGAAGATAAAAGAATTAGCGGGGGATAGTGAATTATGCTTGATAATGTTAGAAAATGCAAAGAATGCGGCAAGCTGTTCAATTTTATTGGCAGGCCAATATGCCCTGATTGCCTTAAAAGGATGGATGATGAGTTTCAGAGTGTTAGAAAGTATATATACGACAATCCGAATGCGGGTATAGAAGAGGTATCTGAAGAGACGGAGGTTTCTGTTAAAACAATAATGCGTTTTTTGCGGGAGGGCAGGCTGCAGCTTAGGTCTGCATCCGGTGCGCTGCTTTGCGAGAAGTGCGGCAAGCCGCTGCAAACGGGCACCATGTGCGAAGATTGCAAAAAAAAGCTTACAGAAACGCTGGACAGCAAGCTGGCGCCCAAGCACAGTGAAGCTGCAGAGAAGAAGGAACTGAGCGGCAAGAAGGTGGCGGATAAGCTGCACATAAATCTTGACAGGAAATAACATAATAAAACGGGCAGAGCGGTAAAGCGGGGCAAAAATGCGCAGGCACACCGCCTGCATGGGCAGAAGAGTACGAATGGGCGGGTGCGATATAGCCGCACATAGAAATGGAAAGAAAAGGTGCGATGTTATGAAGGTTAACAGTACGTTTCCGGTAGCGGGATTAGAACAATACAAGGCGCTGAGGGGAAAGCCCAAGGTGGGGCCTGCGGTGGAGATGATGCAGCAGGATGAGATTGCATTCTCCAAGGATGCAACCTTATTTGCTGATGCGCTCAAAAACGCTAAAAGCGCCGTAGCGGAAAGGCTTTCTAAACCCCATGCAGAGATGGACGGAATAAAAAGCAGCATAGAGAGCGGCTCTTATGAGGTCAAGTCTGATGAGCTGGCAGACAGTATGCTGTTTTTACAGGGATACTACGAAAGAAGGTAAAGGATGATAGATAAAATTATAGCTTTGCTGGAAGAGCTAAAAAGCGTGTACGGCGAGCTGTATGATATGTCTAAATTGAAACAAAAGCATTTGATAGCTAATGAAGCGCAGGAAGTTAGCGATATAATTAAAGAAGAGTGGAGCCTCATGAGCAGGGCTACAGATCTTGAAGATGAGCGCACAGCAGCTGTAAAAGAGCTTTTGGGGCGAGATGAAGAGCAAAGCTCATTTGAAGATATAATGAAAATGGCCACGCCGGCTCAGCATGATGCCTTGAAAAAGGCGGCTATGGATCTAAAAGAAATGATTGGCGAGCAGAAAAAGCTGAATGCGGAAAACCAATCACTTATAGAGCTGCATCTGGAATATATGGAATATATGATAAATACAGTGCTGAAAGAGCCGGAAGTAAGCAACATATACGGCAATTCCGGCACGCTTAGTGACAGGGCAATAGACCCGCGCAGCATACTGGACAGCGAGGCATAAAGCCGATTCATTATATGAGCGGCGCGCAGGGGAAATAAAGCACAGAGCAGGGCGGCAGCCAAAGCATCAGCGGAGCTGCCAAAGCGCAGAGCAGGGCGGCAGCCGAAGCATCAGTGGGAGCTGCCAAAGCGC
>CAYXBW010000008.1:19213-37123 GCA_964463305.1 uncultured Christensenella sp.
GGAGCTGCCAAAGCGCGGACGGGAGTTTTGCCAAAATTTTGTTTCAGAGTACCGAGCCTATACGGTGCAGTGCGTACAACCTAAAAAATGATAGGCAGGAAAGGCTGAATTTTAAAATATGAGATCAACATTTTACGGACTTGAAATTGCAAAAACTGGTATGTTTACAGCGCAGAACCAGCTGGATGTTACAGGGCACAATATGTCCAACGCCACCACGTACGGCTTTACAAGGCAGCGCGTTGTTACAAAGGCGATGCCTCCCGGCTACGGAGATACCCTAATAGCGGTAGACAGGCGCGCCACATCAGGTCGCGGTGTAAGCACCATGTATATAGAGCAGGTACGCAATCCTTTTTTGGATAATCAATACAGAAAGGAAAACGCTACCGCAAACCAGTGGACAACAAAAGAGCAGTATTTTGAATATGTGGAATCACTGTTCAATAACGAGCTTGAGCAAAAGGATATATCCACCGGCCTCACAAACACATTCGCATATTTTTACAACGCGCTTTACGCGCTGGTGGAAAGCCCCTCAAACAAAGAGATGCGCGAGAATACGCGAGCGGGCGCCCAGCAGATGATAGACTCCATAAATCTGTATTACAGTAAGCTTATGGATCAGCAGAACACACTGGATGAAAGCATAAAAATTTCTGTAAGTGAAATAAACGATCTTGCAGAGCAGATAGGTATACTAAACAATCAGATATATGCCTTTGAAATGACAGGGGCAAAGGCAAACGATCTGCGCGACCAGCGCAACGTGCTGCTGGATACGCTTTCAGGCATAGTGAAGGTGGAGGCCTATGAAGATACGAACGGCCAAATGGTGGTTCAAATAGGCGGAAAAAATCTGGTGCGCCATGACAGAGTAAACAAGCTCACGGTGGAGCGTGACGTTAAAAACGCAATAGACGGTGAGGGTGATGTTTACGGTGTATATTGGGCGGACAGTGAGGGAAACAGCACGGGCAGAGAGCTTGAAATAACAGACGGAGCGCTGCGCGGCTATATGGATATTCGTGACGGCAAAAATGACAAGACACCGGGCATACCCTTTGTGGTGAACCAGCTCAATGATATAGTGCGGGATGTTGCGAAAAAAATAAACGAGGTGCACAAAACGGGCTACACGAACGGAACAAAGGAAAAGCCCTCTGTAGATAATGTATTGTTTTTTAATGTGGGGCTGGATGCGGCAGGCAAAGAGGATTACTCTACAATAAATGCCAAAAACTTCCGTTTGAGTGACGCAGTTCGTTCGGACGTGAACAACATAGCCTGCTCCAGCAAGCCTGTAAACAAAGAGGGAGAAGAAAATAACCAAACGGGTAATGCCGAGATAGCTTTGAAGCTTACAAACCTCATTTATGCAAAGGACGACAAGGGCAATCCGGACAACCTGAACGGCAAGTATCGTGAGCTTTTATCCAGCATATCTCTGGGGCTGGATCATATACACACCACGGCGAACGCGCAGACCGTTATGCGCTCTCACCTTGACCAGCAGCGAAAATCCATAAGCGGTGTTTCGCTGGATGAGGAAATGACAAATATGATACGCTTTGGCCACTCATACAGAGCTGCATCGCGTATGATAACATCTATAGACGAGGAGCTGGACACGCTTATAAACAGAATGGGTCTGGTGGGACGCTCCTAGTAGCTCGCAAATGATTTGGCTCTGCGCGCTTTACGGTAAGGCGGGCGGCAGACCTGTGGCGGCATAACTTTGGCAAGGCGGCGGCAAAAACCGGCGAAAAATATTGCAAGGTGCTGCCGCGTATAGATTTTCGGAGGGATTTACGGCATGAGAATAACAAACTCAATGATGATGGATAACGTGCTCAGCGATATAAACCGCGGAATGCTGCGCATGGACAAATATAGCTCGCAGCTTGCCAGCAACAGAAAGATGGTGCGCCTTTCAGACAGCCCCATAGGGCTTCTGAACAGCCTTTATGCGCGCAATCAGCTAAGGCAGATAGAGCAGTATCAGCTAAACATAACAAATACGCGCAAATGGACGCAGCAGGCGGAGACCACGCTCACAGATATGCAGAGCATAGTGACGCGCATATATGAGGCTACCATTGACGCGGGCGGCACTAAAAATGAGGACGACCTCAAAAACATAGCCACGCTCATAAAGCAGCTCAAAAACCACCTTATAGAAAGCTGCAACACTGCAATTGCAGATAAATATATATTTGGCGGCTACAATGTTGCGGGAAAACCGTTCCAGGTGCTGGACAACGGCAAAATACTGTACAACGGCATGGATCTAAGCGGAGATCCGGTGATGAGCGCGGGCTTTGGAGATGTTAATGTGTTTGCTCCGTCTCCGGGCGAGGGCGTTACAGATATGGTATGGCGGGGCAGCATAGATCCGCCAAAGAACTATTCAATAACAGACGATGGCGCGGGCAACCTCACATTCACAAACAAGGATGACGCCACAGACTCTATAACAGTGAAGATAGATGACCCCAAGATGGGCAAAAACGAAATAGATCTATCAAAATACGGTCTGGGCATTATAAACTATAACTACAGTCCGCCCACAAACGATGCAGACCCGAATAAGATAACGGCAAAGGAAATTGCCTGGTCTATTTCAAACGGCGGCACCAACGAAGTAAAATCTGAGCTTTACAACCTCACGCATGATATAGTTTTGGGCGAAACGGGCACAAACTATGCTTTCCAAAATGCGGGCGGCGTTACAAATATAAAATGGGACGGCCCAATAACGGCCAAAAACAAATATTTTATGTCTGTAGATTCAGACAATAAACTGGTATTTAAAGACGAGCGCGGCATAGAGTACGCCAAGGCCGATATTGCTGATGCGCAGGAAGTACCTGCGGGCAGCGGAAACTATGAGCTGGATCTCACGGCAAAAGGGCTTGGCAAGGTAAGCTGGACGGGTACGCTCAATGCTGACGGAGCCGTATTTGGCAATGCCTTTGGCACTACTCCCGCCGGTATAACCAATCCCGCGTGGACAGGCACCATTTCAGCCAACGGCAAATATTCGCTCAGTGTGGACGCAAACGACCCCACATCTCTTGTGGTGAAAGATGCCAAGGGCAAGCAGATCACCAGCGTATCGCTTGAGGGAGCCACAAGCGTAGACCTTACGGCATACGGGCTGGGAGAGATAACCTGGGCGGGCGGCGCCATAGCAAACAAGGCAGACGCGGCGCAGATGGCTGCGGCCATAGCCAATGTTGGCACTATTTCTTCAAACAAGAGCGAGCTAACCTCAGAGCTTGCAAACGCGGGCTGTGTAACAACAAAGCTGGGAGATGCGGGCGCGGAGAACATACGCTTTGAGATAGGCTTTGAAATAACAATGGACGCCACATTCAACGGCATAGGTGTTGTGGGCACCGGCTCTACAAACCTTTTCAAAGTAATAGACAACCTGCTCTATGATTTGGAAAACGGCGCCGATCCGGATAAGCTTTCAAAGCACCTTACCTCGCTTCAAAGGAAGCAGGACGATATAATAACAAACATAGTACAGCTTGGAGCCAGAACGGTAAAGCTTGATACTATGGACAATAGATACTCTATGGATTTCATAAACGCCGAGGCGGTGAGAACAGATATAGAGGATATAGACCAGGCGGCGGTAATAATGAATTATAAATTTGCCGAGGCCATATACAGGCAGGCGCTGGCGGCGGGCGCACAAATAATTCAGCCCACGCTTATGGACTTTTTAAGGTAATATAAAAAAATAAACGCGGTATGTATAGATATATGCATACCGCGCATATAAATTTTTAAAGAAAGAGGTATAAAACGCTTTAGCTCAAGGGTTGTTATCAAAAAAAAGGATTGACATGCCTATTCATTTTGGTAATAATATTTGATAGGGAGGTGGCTTTCGTTGAAGACATTGGATATACAAACAAGCCGTCCGAGGCTGGATATAACTTCTACACGGGCTTCGCTTGAGATCACCAATAAAATGCGGAGATTTAGATCAAAAAGAGTCGCTCCCCAAATGACTGTGGAGCGTCAGGCTCCCACCATGTCTGTCAACTGGAGCAAGGTTTGGGCAGAATCAGGCAGGCGTTCTCCAGAGCAGCTAAAACAATACCTCAATCAAGTGAGCAGGCAAAATGTAGACCGTGCCATACAAAATTTTGTAAGCAACGGCAACTATATGCTGCAGGTTCAAAACTATATTGGCAAAAAAGGCGCAAACCCTATAGCAGAGCTTTCGCTGCAGCAGATGAAAAGCGAGCTGCCGGAGATAAACGTGGCAATGATGCCGCAGTCTCTGCCGGAGGTATCTTGGGATCCGGGCTATGTTCGGGTAGAGTGGTCAACAGGAGAGCTGCAGGTGGAGTGGGACAATGAATACGCTCCGGATATACGGGTGACCCCGCATTCTGTGGAAATAAGGCTTTCAGGGCGCAGCGAGGTAAAGATTTCAGTAAAGGAAGACCGCGTGGCCTATGACGGAGGCAAAAAGGTAAATAAAAAAGCATAATGAGAGGAAGAAAACAGTGGAAGTAGTTTCATCCCGATTTGGCGCTATAGATATAGACGAGCAGAGTATTATTTCATTTCCCGGCGGTTTGCCGGGTTTTGCAAATTTAAATAAGTTTACAATAATACGCTGCGATCAGACAGACCCCATTCAGTGGCTGCAAAGTGTGGAGGACGCGAATATTTCGCTTCCCATAATAAACCCCTTTGTAATAAAACCGGAATACGAAATAGAAGTTAACGACGATGAGCTGGAAATAATAAAAACGCACAGCGAAGAAGATATGATAGTGCTGAATATAATGGTTTTGCCGGAGGATCTTTCCAAGATGACCGTAAACCTCATGGCGCCGCTGCTTGTCAACGTGAAGGATATGCTGGGTACGCAGGTGATGATGGATTATAAGCCGCTGCCCATAAAATATCCGGCATTCGATGCCCTGATGAAATATTACAAGAGTATTGGCAAGGAGGATGGTGCGGATGCTGGTTCTGACGCGGAAGGTAAATGAAGCGATACTCATAGGGGATGATATAAAGGTCACTCTGCTGAATATAGAGTCTGATCGTATAAGAATAGGTATAGACGCCCCCAAGAGTATGCGAATATATAGATATGAAACGTTAAAAAAGGTGGTGCTGGAAAACCAGATGGCCGCCAGCGTGAATGTGAATTTAGTTGAATTGTCGCATCTAAAGGGTGAATCAGAACCTGAAAAAGACAATGAATAGAGCCTGCAATTGCCATATAGTCAAATTCTCATATGGCATTTTTTGTACAAAACAGTAAAACTACTGTCTAACAGGTAAGGTATATCATATTATGCATACCTTGAAAATAAGAGCTTTAGTCTATTGATTTCTTATATAAAATAGGCTATTATTATTCTGTGAGACCATAGATTTATGCTTTTTTTTGGATGGATGACCGAATATATCCAATTAGTCTCATAAAAACACATTTTCGTGTTTTTTGCCGGAATAACCTAAATCTGGTCTTTGTTTGGGCGGGATAACGAAAAATAACTAAGGTTTACGAACGTTGGGAGCGCTTTTTATGAATATTAATGAAAAAGACCTAGACCTTCTAAGAGAGATAGGGAACATTGGAGCGGGAAACGCAGCCTCTGCGCTTTCGGAGATGATCGGCTCCACCGTTCATATAGAAGTACCTAGATGTGAGATGATACCTTACTCTGAGATGACCAAGATAGTGGGTGATCCGGAGCATGTTATTTTGGGCATCCTGGTTCGAATGAGCGGCGAGATGGAAGGCTACATACTTATGGCGCTAGAAATAGATGACGCCATAGAGACAGTAAAAGTTTTGATGAACCAAGATGTGAGCGTAGAAGATGGCATAAATCTTGAAGATTTCGATCTTATGAAAGAGGTCTGCAATATTTTGTCAGGAGCTTTTATATCGGCAATATCTGAAATGACCAGCATGTCCATAATTCCTTCCGTGCCTGAAATGGCGGCAGATATGTCAATGGCAATAATGAACGTACCTGTTTTGGTGTATGGGGAAATAGGTGATTCTGTGCTCCTGCTGGATACAAAGTTTGGCGGCGCGGCAGAGTGTATACACGGGCATTTCTTCCTTATACCCACTATTCAGTCTTTGGAAGATTTAAAGAAAGCGTTATATATGTAGATATGAAACCGATTATCATTGGTATGGCAGAATTGGATGTTGTTAAATGTCCCCAAAACATAACCACGCTTGGGCTGGGTTCGTGTGTTGGCGTGGTTCTTTATGATAAAACAAACAAGATAGGCGGGATGGTGCATGTTGTACTGCCCGACTCAAAGACGGCGTCCGGGCCAATTAACAAAGCAAAATTTGCAGATACGGGCGTTGTTGAATTATACAATAAAATGCTCAAGGCGGGCGCAAACAAGGTCACCATGGTGGCAAAGCTGGCCGGAGGCGCGCACATGTTTGGCAACATAATGCAAAATGACGCGCTAAAGGTGGGTGACAGGAACGCTTTCAACACCAAAATGGCGGTGCTCAAGCTGCGCATACCCATAGTGGCCGAAGATCTGGGCGGCTCCTACGGGCGAACTATTGAGCTTAACACGCAAGATGGTGGTTTAACAGTTAAAACTGTGGGTAAAGGTATAAACGTGCTTTAATGCGTTTGACGATATATAAATACAACGAGCTTTAGGAGGATTAGTATGAAAAAAGTAGTAGTAGTAGACGATGCTGCTTTTATGAGACTGACGATCAAAAACATGTTGACCAAAAACGGGTTTGAGGTTGTTGGTGAGGCGGAGAACGGCGCTCAGGCCATAACAAAATGCCAGGAGCTGGAGCCGGACATAATGACGCTTGACATAACAATGCCAGAGGTTTCCGGTATAGACGCGCTCAGGGAAATAATGAAAATCAGGCCGCAGACAGTATGCGTAATGGTTTCAGCGTTGGGCCAGGAGGCTATGGTAAAAGAAGCGGTTATGCTGGGAGCAAAGGGTTTTGTGGTAAAACCTTTCAAAGAGGAGATAATAATTTCCGCTTTGAACAAGTTCAAGTAAGAGCAGCGCTTAGATTTTTGAATTAGCCTGGTTATCCGGGATATTTTATTTTATTTGTGAGTGAGGTGTTTTGCAGGTGGGAGAGAACGAATCCATGCTGGAAATATATGTCCTTGAAAACAGCCAACTACTTGAGCAGTTGGAAGAGTTGTTTTTGAGTGCGGAAAAAAATGCTGTGTTGGAGCAGGAGCAGATAGACGAGACATTCAGAGTTATGCACACCATAAAGGGTTCCTCTGCTATGATGGGCTTCGATGCAATGACATCTTTGGCGCACGCGGTCGAGGATTTGTTTTCGAAAATTCGCGAGCAGTCACCTTCAGAAGGAGATTGGGTGCAGACCTTTGATGTGGTATTGCGCGCAATTGACTTCTTTAAAGAAGAGATGGAAAAAATAGAGGCGGGCGGCACACCGGATGGCGAGGCGGACGAGCTGAGCGCAGAGGTGCGCACGGTTTTGAAGCGCCTAAACGGCGAAGAGGCTGAGGCACCCGCAAACGAACCGGCGGGTCAAGAGGCTGCCCAAGAGGCAGATGAAGCCGAAACGGCGGCAATAAGCGAATCCGCAATAACGCTTACGCGTGAGATGTTTGAGCGGCTATCTCCTGAGGACGAAGATAAATATTATATGCTGCGGCTGTTTTTTGAAGACGGCTGCCAAATGGAAACGGTGCGCACATTCGGCGTGGTGATGTCTTTGGAGGATCTTTATTCCAGCATGATATCTCTGCCGGCGGACCTAAACGAAAATTGTGATGAGGATATTATAACAAACGGCTTTTTCATGCTGTTTACAGCAAGGCCGGAAAATATAGAGCTGGTGCGGCAAAAGCTTATGGAAACAATGTTTTTGCAGAGCATAGAGCTGGAGGAAGTGGAAATGCCGCAGGAAGCGGCAGCCGCGGCAAGCGCGGGCACAGAGCAGCGCCAGGCGGATATAGATACCGCGGGAGCGGCGCAAAAGCAGGCTGTGCAGGCGGCTGCCAAGGATGATAAGCACTCCAAGCAGAGCTTTATAAGTGTAAATGTTAATAAAATAGATAAGCTGATGAACCTGGTGGGAGAAATTGTTACCACTGAGTCAATGGTTACAAAAAATCCGGATATTGTTGATCTGCATTTGGAAAACTTTGAAAAGCAGGCGCGTCAATTGAGAAAGCTCACAGACGAGCTTCAGGATATAGTTATGTCTATACGGATGGTGCCCATTGCGGCCACCTTCCACAAAATGAAGCGCATAGTGCGCGATATAAACAAAAAAACAAACAAAACCGCAGAGCTGATAATAATAGGTGAGGACACAGAGGTTGATAAGAACGTTATAGACGCGCTTTCAGATCCCTTGCTGCACCTTATAAGAAACGCTATGGATCACGGCATGGAAACGCCGGAGGAACGTTTGGCGGCGGGCAAGCCGGAAAAGGGCACAGTTACGCTGGAGGCGCTTAATTCTGGCGGAGATGTTGTTGTGCGCGTAAAAGACGACGGGCGCGGCTATAACCGTGCCAAGATATATGAAAAAGCGTTTGAACGCGGGCTTACCACCAAGGCGGAAAACGAGATATCAGATTCTGAGGTGTTCGGCTTCACGCTGGCTCCGGGATTTTCCACAAATGATGTGGTATCAGAATATTCCGGCCGTGGCGTGGGCATGGATGTTGTGCGTACAAATATAGACAATATAGGCGGCAGCATAGTGATAGAGAGCGAGCCGGGAGTTGGCTCCACCATAACTATGCACATACCGCTTACGCTGGCTATACTCAACGGTATGAAAATAACGGTGGGCAAGTCTTTGTATATTGTGCCCATTCTGTCAATAAGAGAGTCTTTGGAGCCAAAGCTGCATAAGATAATAACAGATCCTAACGGCAATGAAATGATAATGATCCGCGGGGAGTGCTACCCCATAATACGTCTGCACAGGTTCTTTAATGTGCGTGACGCCGTGGAGGACTTCAATGACGGTATTATGATACTGGTGGAGACCGAAGTTGGCGCGGCTTGCCTGTATGCAGACAGGCTGCTGGGAGAGCAGCAGGTGGTAATAAAGCCAATGCCGCTTTACATATCCAAAACCTTCGGCCGCATAAGGGGTATCGCCGGATGCAGTGTTATGGGCGATGGCGGAATTGCGCTTATATTGGATATAAACCGTATATTAACTTGATAGATCTGCCGCCTCAGGCGGCAAAAGGTATGTGTTGGAAGCTATTCATGGATGATGAACTGGAAGCAAGATGCTGTTTTGTTCCGCTGGCATACTTTTTACAATATTCCGCTGGTTAATTTCAGCGAAAGGTGCTAAAATGTTACAGTGTGCTGTTTGAGACCTAGGGGGTATCGGTTGCATTAGGTTGCCTGGCAGCGCATTGCAGCCGACGGTGGAACGTATAGTGCGCCTGCACAATAGATGATTGGGCTAGACATGATAAGGCGTAAGGAGGCATATTCTTCTGAATAATTTTAGTGAGTTTTTTAAGAAGGGGCTAGACTCCTTTAAAAAAACCAGTATATCGCAAAAAATAATAATCTTCGCCATTGTGGCGCTTACAATAGTTTTGATAGCTGTGGTGGGTTATACCTCGTCACAGGTAAATTATGCTGTCTTGTTTTCCGGTCTTACAAATGAGGAAGTTGGAACAGTTTACGCAAAGCTGAATGAGCTGGGTGAGGATGTAAAATCTGCGCCGGGCAACACTATTCTAGTGCCTGCAGATCAGGTGGAAAACATCAAAAACCAGCTGTACTCAGAAGGCATCCCCGCTTCACAGATAGGCGGCGCGGGCGGCACAAACAATTACGGCAGTCTTTATTTGGACAAGGCGCTGGCTTTTGGCGCTACAGATAAAGACAAGGCGCTCATAGAGCAATTTGAGATGCAGACCAGCCTCACAAACATGATAAACAAAATGGGCAAGGTGCAAAGCAGCACTGTGCTCTTGAATTTGGCTACGGCAAGCCAGTATGCTCTTGATAATGCGGGAGTAAAGGAATCCTCTGCCACCGTTATGGTGCAGGTTAAACCGGGGGAGACCTTTACGGAGGAGGACGCTAACGCCATAAAAAAGGCGGTTGCAGCTTCCACTCCCAAAATGGACGAAGCCAGCGTTGTGGTGGTTGACCAAAACAACAACGTATACGGCAGTGACGGCGTGGAAAGCGGCTCAGGAGCGGTGGCAAACCAGATAAAGCTGGAGCAGCAGACCTCAAGCGTGGTGAAAAATCAGCTGGTGAACCTTTTCTCTCCCGTTTTCGGCATGGAAAATATTTCTGCTGCCGTAAATGTGAAGCTGGATTTTGACAAACAGACAACCGAATCTATAACCCTTTCTCCGCCAACAGACACGGGCGCGGACGAAAACAAGGGCATAATAACAAGCAGCAAGCAAATGGCCGAGCTGATGTATGGCGACCAAAATGCGCAGGGCGTCCCCGGAATGGACGCAAACGGCGGCGCGCCCACCTATCAGGAGGTCATAAACAATATAAACAATACAGATTACTACACTATACAGGAAGAGTACAACTATGAGGTGAACGAAGTAAAAGAACTCATAGAAAAGGCGCAGGGCGATATAACAAATATATCCGCCACCATACTTATAAACGGCGGCGATGAGATAGCCAATGTTGTGGACAGCGTGCGTCAGCAGGCGGCCACGGCCACCGGCATACCCATAGACAACATAACGGTAGCGCCCATGACATTCGCTGAAAATACGCTTATGCAGCAGCAGCTTGAAGAGCAAAAAGCGGCAGTGGAAGCTATGCAGCGAAACCAGCTGATACAGTCTATAATACCTTATGCGGCTATCATTGGTGTGATACTGCTTGTGGTAGTGCTTATACTTAACTCTATAAAGAGAAAGAAGGAAATGGAATTGGAGGCGCAGCGTTTGCAATGGATGCGCGAACAGGCGGAGAGAGAGGCAAATATGCCGCTGGTTGACGTTGTGGCCGATGAGGAAATAGACCTTGATAGCATATTGGAGCAAGAAAAGAACAGTACATTAGGACAATTGCAGTCTCTGGTGCAGAAGAACCCGGACGGTATAGCCCAAATATTGCGAAATTGGCTTATGGAAGATTACAGGAGGTAGATGATTTTGGCAGAATTGTCGCCGCGTGAAAAAGCAGCAGTATTGATGGTTGCCCTGGGGAAAGAAAGCTCCGCAGAGATATACAGGCATTTATCTGAGGATGAAATAGAGCAGCTAACACTTAGCATAACCTCGCTGGACGCCTTTGATACTGAGCTTAGAAACAGTGTGCTGGAAGAATTTTACGAAATTTGTCTGGCGCAAAACTATATATCTGAAGGCGGCATAGACTACGCGCGTGAAGTGCTTATGGACGCAATGGGAGCGGAAAAGGCTGACGAGCTTATAAGGCGGCTTTCCGCGTCTTTGCAGGTGCGCCCGTTCGATTTTGTTCGCAGGGCGGACACCACGCAGCTTGGCAACTTTATACAAAACGAACACCCGCAAACCATAGCGCTCATACTTTCTTATATGGACCCGCACAAGGCGGCGGAAATGCTTTCCCGCCTGCCGGAGGATGTGCAGCCCTCCGTTGTGGAGCGTATAGCAAATATGAACGTGGTTTCGCTTGAATACATAAAAGAGGCAGAGCGTATACTGGAGCATAAGCTGTCCAGCATAGGCCAGGAAGAGAACGCCTCTGTGGGCGGCGTGGACACTATTGTGGAAATGCTGAACGCTATAGACCGCAGCACGGAAAAGTACATCATGGAAAAGATAGAGATGGACGACCCCGCCCTTGCGGACGAGATACGCAGAAAGATGTTCGTATTCGAGGACATCGTAAAGCTTACAGATCAGGCGATACAGCGCGTGCTGCGTGAGGTGGACAACGATGTGCTCACAATGGCGCTCAAGGGAACAAACCAGGAAGACGCCATCGCCCAGAAGATATATGCGAACATATCCACTCGTTTGCGTGATATGATCGTAGAAAATATGGAATATATGGGGCCGGTGCGCGTGCGCGACGTAGAGGAAGCCCAGCAAAAGTTTGTTAACGTGATCCGCAAGCTGGAGGATGACGGAGAGATAGAGATTGCAAGGGGTGGTGAGGAAGATGCCATCATTGTTTAGGATCGATAAAAATTCGCTGATCGCCGAGTCTTTGAACAAGGCCAGCGTTGTGGAATTGCCCTGCTTTGAGGATATGATAGAGCAAAACCGGGAGGATACGGGCGAGGCGGAAGAAGATGCCCCCCGCGAAAAGGATGAACGGCAGACCCGCGTGGAGCTTTTGCAGCAGCAGACAGAGCGGCTGGAAAGGCAGATAGAAGAAGCGCGGGATCAGGCAAAAAATATAATAGCAGAGGCACATAAAGAGGCAGAGCGTATTGCGGAAGAAGCCCTAAACAAGGGCTACGATGAGGGCTACGCGCAGGCAATGGCTTCAGCGAGGAGCGAGCAGGAATCGCAGCAGCGGCAGGTTGAGGACGTGTTGATGGCTCTGAGATCGGCGAAGGATGAGATATATTCGCAGATGGAGGACAGCGTGCTTGATCTATCGCTTTTTATTGCGGAGCGCATAATAAAAATGGAGCTTGACCGCACGGATGATGCTTTCATAAACATAGTGAGAGATACGCTTTCCAAGGTGCAGCACCAGAACAACATAATAATAAAAGTAAGCAAAGCAGAATATGAACGCATTTTTGCCGGTGGCGGTTCAGAGATATCTGAAGAGCTGAGAAATTCGGGCGTTGAGGTAAAGCAGGATCTTTCGCTGAAGAGCGGAGATTGCATGGTGGAAACGGAATACGGAAATATATGCTCTGGCATACGTACGCAGCTTGGGCGTATGGGCTACGCCATGCGCGAGGAGCTAACGGAGAAATAAATATGCTGAGCGATAAAATAGCGCAGTTTAAAAATTTGATCTCAAACGTTGACTCTATGGAGATGAGCGGCACAGTTTCTAAGGTGGTGGGCATAACCATAGAATCAAACGGGCCTATGGTAAAGATGGGCGATGTGTGCAAAATATACCCGCATAGCGGCAATGAAACCGTTTTGGCAGAGGTGGTGGGCTTTAAAGACAGAAAGGTACTGCTGATGCCCTTTGGCGATGTGGCGGGAATAGGCACAGGCAACAAGGTGGTGGCCACCGGAGAGGAATTTCGCGTGGCGGTGGGCGATGGGCTAAAAGGGCGCATACTTGACGCGCTGGGCCGCCCTATGGACGATCTTGGCCCGCTAAACACAGAAGACAGCTACCCAATAGAAAGCTACCCGCCAAACCCTTTGGAGCGCGTGCGCATAAAGGAGGCGCTGCCCGTGGGGGTGCGCGCCATAGACGGCTTGCTCACTATGGGCAGAGGCCAGAGGATAGGCATATTCGCCGGAAGCGGAGTGGGAAAAAGCACGCTTTTGGGCATGATAGCCAGAAACTCCAGCGCGGATATAAATGTTATAACGCTGGTGGGAGAGCGTGGCAGGGAGGTTTTGGACTTTGTGGAAAAAGACCTCAAAGAAGAGGGGCTTGCAAAGTCTGTGCTGGTTATAGCCACCTCAGATCAGCCCGCGCTGCTGCGGCTCAAGGCGGCCATGGTGGGCACGGCTATAGCCGAATATTTCCGTGATCAGGGCAAAAACGTTATGCTTATGATGGATTCGCTTACACGCTTTGCAATGGCGCAGCGCGAAATTGGAATGACTGTGGGTGAGCCACCCGTTTCCAGGGGCTTTCCGCCCTCCGTGTATGCCAAGCTGCCCAAGCTGCTGGAGCGTTCCGGCACCTCCAAAAAGGGAAGCATAACGGGCATATACACCGTGCTGGTGGAGGGCGACGATATGAACGAGCCAATTTCAGACACCGTGCGCGGTATACTAGACGGACACTTTGTGCTTTCAAGAAAGCTGGCAAACAACAACCAGTATCCCGCTATAGACGTGCTGGCAAGCGTAAGCCGTCTTATGGTGGATATAGTGGCGCAGGAACACTGGGAGATGGCCAGCTTCATAAAAAATATGATGACCGAATACAACGATGTGCTTGACCTCATAAGCATAGGCGCGTATAAAGAGGGCAGCAATCCGCGTGTGGACAGGGCAATACTGCTGCATGAGCCAATACTGGATATGCTGAAGCAGGCCATAGGAGAAGACGTTTCCTTTGACCAGGCAATAGAAATGATGCGTGCCATAGTAAACAAGGAGAGTTAGCGTGTATAAATGAAAAAATTTGTTTTTACGCTGCAAAAACTTTACGAGGTAAAGGAGAAGGAAGAAGATGCCAAGCGGCTGGAGCTTGCCGCCCTTGATAAAAAGCTTTCAGAGCTTATGGACGCGCTGCAGGACAGCATAGATAAGTTTAACGGCCAAAAGGCGCAGTACGCTGTGAAATGCCGCAAGGGAATAAGCACCTTTGACCTCAAAAACTACGGAGATTATTTTCAGTTTCTGATGAAGGAAATGAAAAATATAAGGGAGCTGATAGCCCGCTGCGAGGTGGAAATAAACCTGTGCAGGGGCGAGCTGCTAAAGCTTATAAACGAGCGCAAGGTGCTGGATAGGATGCGTGACGAACAAAAGATAGAGTACAACGCGGAGATGAATAAGTTCAACGAAAAAGAAGTGGAAGATTTCATGCAGGGCAGGCTGTAAAGCCTGCTGCGGCGTGCAGAATATAGACGGGAGAGAATATTGTGGCAGATAACAACGAAAGCCAAAATTCGCAGGAAGAGATTTTGACGGGAGAAAGCAGCGGCCAGGAGTCGCAGGCAGCCCCAAAGAAGGGTCTGTTTGGCTCCAAAAAGCCAAAGGAGCCAAAAGAGCCAAAGCAGCCCCGCCAAAAAAAGGAAAAAGCCCCCAAGGTAAAAAAGGAAAAGGCGCCCAAGGTGAAAAAGGCCAAGGCTCCCAAACCGCCCAAAGTGAAAAAGGCAAAGACACCCAAGCCGCCCAAGGTAAAAAAGGAAAAGGCACCAAGGGTGAAAAAGGAAAGGCAGCCTAAGGAGCAGCGGGAACCAAGGCAGGGCAAGGAGGGCGGCAAGAGCAGGAAGGGCCTTGTGGTGGCTCTTGTTTTGCTTATTGCAATTGCGGCGGCAGCGGCAATATATTATTTTAATCTGTTTGATGTAAAAACAAAGGTGGTAAACTTCTTTATATCGCAAGATGCTCAGTATGAGGAGGCTATTGCCGCCAAGCAGGAATATATAGACAAGCAGGAGGGCGTGAACCAGCAGCAGCTAAAACTGGCCGAAAAGGAAAAGGAGCTTACGCAAAAAGAAGCCCAGCTTGCTGAGCAGGAAGCCAAGCTCAAGGAAAGCACCTCTTCTGGCGGTACGGGCGGCGGAACCGGCGGAACCGGCGGTACGGGCGGCACAACGGGCGGCGGCACCGCAGGAGGAACAACCGGCGGCGCAGCGGGCGCAACGGGTGACAAGGCGCAGATAGTGCAGATGTATGAGGGCATGAAGGTGGATGACGCGGCGCGTATAATGAACGCCACAACGGACAACACCTGGATAGCGGATATACTGCGGCAAATGGATGAAAAAAAGGCGGCCAAGATACTGGCGGCACTGGATGTTGAGAAGGCGGTCGTTATAACTCGGCTAATTTCTGACGGAAATTCATAAATTAGACATAATGTTTATTTGAAAAGTACCGATATATATTAAAGCGATATATCGGGAGGAGGTGAAACAGTGACACCAGTAAATAATATTTTAGAAGTATTGCCCGTAAAAAGTCCGGATAAAAAGCCGCAGGCAGGCAGACAAACAGAAGATTTTTTGTCTAAGCTGGATAGCGCCGCAAGGTCGGCAGATGACAGCAGAGCTGATCGCGCAGCGGGCTTTGAGGGCAGGGGAAACAAGCAGATACAGGCGGCTGAGGCCAAGCCGGTGGAAGAACCGGTTGACGAAGCCACAGATACGGAGTCTGGCGAGACCGAGGAGACTGCCGAGGTATTGCCGGATGTTTTTGCTGCCATCCCCATATTCAGCTCAGAGCAGCTGACGCAGCAGACCTCAGAAGAGACAGGGCAGGCTGTACTTACGGTGGACGCATTGCAGGCGGCTCCCGCAGAGGTGGTACAGGCGGCGGCTCCGCAAGAGGCAATGACAGAGCTGATATCCACAATGGATGCTGCGGCAGAGGTAATGCCGGAGGCGGAAGAGCCGGTTGCGCAAATCACTATAGCAGAGCCGGAAGCCGGTGCAGAGCAGCCCAAGGCACAGCCTAAGTCGGCAGCGGATATGGCAGCTCAGCCCAAAGCAGAGCAGCAAACAGAGCCTGAGGCAGCACAGCCCAAGGCGGCTGAAACGGCGCAAAAGCCAGTAGAGCAGCAGCCCATGGCCGAAGCCAAAGCAAAGACGGCTGAGGGCGCGGCGGAGAGCTTTGCAAAGCAGGCAATGCAGGAGGCTTCGCAGGCGCTCAAAAAGGAGAGCACGGCGGACAGCCAAAAAACGGCGGCTCCGCAAAGCATAAGCAGCGAGCAGGAAGCGGCAATAAGCGAATCGCTTACCCCAAAAGAGGATAGCGACGGAGCGGATGCCTTTGCAAAACCAAAGGAAACACCAATGCATACGCAGCCAATGACGGCGGCAATAGCGCAGGACGGCAAGGTGGATTTCAAGGCAAGCATGCAGGAGCTAAGGCCAGAGCAGCAGTTCCAGCTCAGGCAGAGCGTGCAGACCCAGATAGTGGATCAGGTGAGGAGCCTTGTAACGAAGGAAAGAACGGAATTCTACCTTCAGCTAAAGCCTGAACACCTGGGCGGACTTTCTATAATGCTGGCATCAGGCGAAAAAGGCCTCATAGCCAAGCTGGTTACGGGAAGCAAAGACGTACACATGATGATACAAAACGATGCTGCGCAAATACAGGAAAGCCTTAGAGAGCGCGGCATAAACGTTGTTCAGATGGAAGTGGTATACGACCAGATGGCAAGCGCTACAGGCAAACAAGATACAAACAACACGGGACAGGGTTATGGATCAAACGGTTCAGGCGGCAGTCAGGGAAGACTACCGGAAGATGCAATAGAAGGCGTTATAACGCCATATTCAAGCGAACTGTCCAATTATGAAGTACTTGCAGAGCAAGGAGGTTCTGTGGAATTTAGTGCATAAAGCATGCACCACAGAAAGGAAAAATATTTTATGGCTACAACACCAACATCCTTTGCAAACGCAAATGGGATAGGAGGCACCACCTCCAATATGGGAGACGCTCAAAACAGGGTGCCAAAACAGGAACTGGGCAAAAACGAATTTTTGCAGATTTTGTCAGTGCAGATGTCTAATCAGGATCCGCTGGAGCCAACCAGCGACACAGAGTGGATAGCGCAGATGGCGCAGTTCTCCTCTTTGGAGCAGATGCAGGAAATGAACAGCGCGGTCTCCAGCCAAAAGGCGTATTCCATGATAGGGAAATACGTTGCGGCAACGGTAACTGATGGAGCGGGCGCAAGGCAGGAAATAACAGGTCTGGTTTCGGGCGTTACGCGCTCAGGCGGCATGGATTATCTGGTAGTGGGTAATTTCAAGGTGCCTATGACAGCTGTTTCATACGTTATAGACAGCGGCGTTGAGCAGCAGGCTCTAATAGCGCAGACCGCAAATTTGATAGGAAAAACTATCACGGCGGAGGTTGCCACCTCAAAACTGGATGAATCCGGCAACTTTATTACGGAGAAGATCACCGGCGAGGTGGAATACATCACCATAGAAAACGGCACGATGTACGCCAAGCTGAAGGATACCGCCACAATGAAAGACAAAAAAGTCATGGTTTCGGATATAATAAAATTTGGAAATGAAACTCCCCCGGTAGAGAAACCTCCGGTTGAGGAGAAACCTCCGGT
>CAYXBW010000009.1:0-2869 GCA_964463305.1 uncultured Christensenella sp.
ACCCGTAAGCGTATATGTAGTTGCCGCCATACCCGCAACAGGCTCCTGCGCTGCCGCGGCTTCAGGTGCAGCCGGTTCAGGCTGCTGCACTTCCGGCGCAGCGGTTTGTGCCTCCTGCGGCGTTTCGGCCGTTTCGGGCGTTATTGGTTCCGCCTGCTCTGGTGCCGCCGGTTCCTGTGCTGCCGATCCGGTTTGCGGCGGCGCTGCAAAACCAGTCACCGCGAGGCCAAACACCAAAATGGCCGCAAGAGCCACACTGATGATACTCTTAAACTTGATACCCTTACTCATTTGTCTCTCCCCTGTAATGCTTTTATTGCATATTTTTTGTGTAATATTTTTATGTTTCATTACTATATATCGTTTTTTATGCCATAAACTTTACAGCATAGCGTTTTTAGAATCAACAGCATATATTTATATGGTTCTAAGTGATGCTTTCATTTTAATATATATTTATAATTAAATCAAATATGCATATCAAATATAAATAAAATTTTCTATTTTATGCCTAAACGCGGCAGCGCAATTATACAATGCGCTTTTTTGATTGACCTTAAATGTACGCGTTGCAAAAATGCTTGTAAATATTTTTACATTATACTGTTTTTTTTATATTTTTATGATATATTATAACTTAGTTAATTATATTACGGCTGTACCAAAGGTTTAAGCCTTGGTTTGCTTCTTTAGGGTGGTTTCATGGGGTCGGAGTATATTGGTTTGTTCTGTAATTCAATAGTCTTTTCTAATATCTGCCGGTAAGCTATACCAGATCGGCGGTATTTTTGCATGTAAATAACTATCATTAAAGTAAAAGGACGGTGTAGAAATTGAAAAATCTCAAAATCGGTAAAAAGCTCTTATTAACATTTGCTATCATAATTGCAATGGTTGCTGCCGTACTGGTAATCGCGATAGCGTGCCTTTCCAGCATAGGAAACAGCTTCACTTTGTTCCATGAAGATGGCTACATGATAGAAAACAAAGCGCAGGATATGTCTCGCATTGTTCAGTCTATAGCCAAAAACATAGGCTACTCAGTAATGTCTACAGATGCTGAAGCTACAGCAAAATATGTGCAAAGCGCCAAGAACGATCTTGACAGCATGGGCAAGGACATGACCTACCTCATGGAAAATTACAAGGGCGACCCCACTCCCCTTAACAATATTGCAAAGATCGTGGAGGAAAATGCCGAGGCGCGTGAAAAGGTGTTTGAGTATGCGCTGGCTTCCAAAAACCAAGAAGCCACTACAGTATATTTTAACGAATTCATGCCCGCTTTGATAGAAGCCACCGGCTACATAGAAGAAATAAACACAGCAGCGGCAAAAGATGCGGAAATGTATTATAACGATGCAAAGCTGCAGCAGCAACAGGCCACATATTTTATGATAATAATATCGCTTGTTGCGGTCATTGTTACCATCATATTGGCGCTGTACCTCACAAAGGGGCTTAAGCGGCCTATTTCCGAAATTGAAAAGGCGGCAATTGAGATAGCGCGCGGAAATCTTGAAGCCAAGGTTGATTACCAATCCAAGGACGAGCTTGGTTTGCTGGCAGATAATATGCGTTCACTCACAGATACTCTTAAAACCATAATATCTGATGAGGCCTATATGCTTGGCGCAATGGCCGAGGGCAACTTCAATATAAAATCTCGCGCTGAAGAAAAATATATAGGAGATTTCCAGGAATTGCTCACCTCTATGAGGCGTATAAACACGAACCTGAGTGATACTTTAAGCCAGATAAACCAATCTTCAGATCAGGTTTCCAGCGGCTCAAATCAGGTTTCCAGCGGCGCGCAGGCGCTTGCACAGGGCGCTACAGAGCAGGCTTCCTCCGTGGAAGAGCTTGCCGCCACTATAACAGAGCTTTCCGGCCAAATACAGGAAAACGCCAAAAATGCAGAGCTGGCAAACACAAAGGCCGGCAGGGTTGGCGAGGAGGCTTCTGTAAGCAACCGCCGTATGCAGGATATGCTTTCGGCTATGAATGAAATAAACGAAAGCTCCAGCCAGATAGGCAAGATAATAAAGACAATAGAAGATATAGCCTTCCAAACCAATATACTGGCGCTTAACGCCGCTGTTGAGGCAGCACGCGCGGGAGCCGCCGGTCAGGGCTTTGCTGTAGTTGCAGACGAGGTTAGAAACCTTGCCTCAAAGAGCGCCGAGGCCTCAAAGAACACCTCGCTGCTTATAGAGCGCTCGCTGCAGGCAGTGGAAAACGGCACAAACATAGCGGGAGAGACTGCACAGTCACTCAATACCGTTATGGAGGGCATAGCCGACGCCTCTGAGAGCATCAGCGGTATAGCCATAGCCTCCACACAGCAGGCAAATGCAATAGCGCAAATAAATCTGGGCGTGGATCAGATATCCAACGTGGTACAGACCAATTCCGCCACAGCTCAGGAAAGCGCAGCCGCCTCAGAAGAGCTGTCCAGCCAATCTCAGCTGCTTAGATCGCTTGTGGAAAAGTTTCAGCTTAGAGACAGTAATTCCAGTATGATGGCATCTTATACACCGCAAGATAGCGAACCGTCATACAACGAAGATTTCAGCTATTCCAACGATCAAAAATATTGATATAGCCCAGACAGCTCCCGTTCAAACTTCGGGAGCTGTTTTTTTTTGCGCTTTTTACCCATGTATTTGGTACGGGCATATATTGGCGCCCCTTCTTATTGGCAGCTGCCCCTATTCCCCCCACTGCGGCACCAGTCAGTCCCTTTGACCCTTTGCCGCCGCTCTTGGGCTGATGCTGTCACATATGCCGCTGCACATCACCCCTGCCCCGCGCTTTATTTAAACTGATATTGCGCGAAGATATGCCCGCTATAATGCCGCACTAAACA
>CAYXBW010000009.1:2969-7676 GCA_964463305.1 uncultured Christensenella sp.
CCGACCTTGCGGCCGGCTTTTTCGGGATTTTTTATTCTTCAAACTCATATCTTCGGGCGCCTAGCAAACGCCTTCCAATTTTTTGAGACTCACACATTGTGTAATTTAACGTCTTCCTTTTGCATTTGCTCGCTGTCGCTGTCATTGTCGCGCGTCTTTCTTGAGAAGAACATCACAACTACCTGCACTATGGCTATCACACCCATGAATGCCGTCCATCTGTCTGTAAGCACCATAGGCCTTGTGATATCCTCTGTTACAAGGAAGATTATTATAGCGGCCACTGCCACCAGCACACTCAGCAATCTTATGAAGCCCTTGCGCTTTAAGGTAGTTTCCTCTTCTTCCGCCTCGTATTCACTCATTCTAACCTCGGCACTTCCCGCTTCATCCTGCTCCTTCTTCTTGCCTACAAAGTAGGTTATAAGCATTATAGCAGCCAGTATAGCCGTCAGTATTGTGAATATCAGGTTCAGCAGCGCCCATGAAGACCAGTTGGACGCAAGCGGTACCGGTCCGTTATTCAGGTCTACCGTGCCATTAGGCGCAGCATCAGCCAAGGGAGTTGTGTTGCCCGCCAGATTTACCGTCTGCTGCGGAGTTGCTGCCTGTACCGGTTCTGTAGGCGCCGGAGTTGGCGGCGCTGCGGGATCGGCCGGAGCCGGAGTTACCGGAGTAACCGGAGGATCTTCCGTTGTGCCCGGAGTTACGGGCGGTACCGGCAGAGCCGATATAGTAAGTGCACCCGCTGCAGTGGTAACGTTATAGTTGGGGTTGCTGCCTGGCGCTACGTTTATGGCGTATACGCCCACATCCTCGCCGGCTTCACGGCTTATTGTGTATTCCAGCTTGTCTCCGCCAATAACGCCCTTAGCTACCGCTGTAAGCTGCGGATCTGCCTGGCCTGCCGTCTTGCTGTAGCTGTCTGCGGTTATGCTGGCTGCCTTGGGTGTTACAGTGAACTCGCCTTCGCCCGCATATATTCTATAGTTCGGGTTTGCACCCAGTTCTACGCTTATTGTGTATCCGCCCGCATTTTCACCCGGCTGACGAACCAGCGTGTAATTGAGCTGGTCATTGTTTACGGTTCCCGTAACGGTTGCCGTGAGAGCCGGATCGTTTGAGCCATACACCTTTGTTGCGTTGTTTGGCGTTATTACAACATCCACATCTCTAGGCGCTATAGTGAGCACGCCGTTTGCTGTGGTAACCGCATAGTTCGGGTTTGTGCCGGCGGCCACTTCTATAGCATAGCTGCCCACATCTTCACCAGCTTCACGGCTTATTGTGTAATCCAGTGTATCTGTACCTATGAGATTACCCTCTTTTATTGCTGATGTAAGCTCCGGGTCTGCATCTCCGTAGGTCTTAACTTTGTCATCTGCCGCCAGCGTTATGGGTCTGGGGCTTATAACGAAGTTTGCACTGCCTGTGCTTATTGTATAGTTGCTGTTTGAGCCTATAAGATTTACGGATACAACGTAATTGCCCACATTCTCACCCGGCTGACGCGTTATGCTGTAGCTTGGTGCTATCGGTCCCGTGCCGCCGCTTATGCTGGAGGCTATTACCGGATCGCTGTCTCCATATACCTTGCCATTACCTATAGGAGATATAGCTATGGGGCGCTGAGTTATTGTGAGCCTGCCGGGAGTTACACTTGTTACGGTGTAGTTGCTCTTGGCATCTACGGTTTCAGCGTTTATAGCATATGTGCCAACATCTTCACCCGGCGCGCGTGTGAATCTGAGATTCACAACATCACCCGGCAGCATACCATCAGGTGTGCCATAGAAAGCGGGATCTGCGTTGCCGTATATCTTTGTTGCGTCGTTCACCCTAACAGTTATGGGCTTGGGCGTTATCTCAAACCTCGCCGGCTGCGTTGTTATGGTGTAGTTACCATAAGACTTGGAGGCGGGATCTACCGTAACGTTTATATTGTATGTTCCCACATCCTTGCCCGGATCACGAGCCAAGTTTATTTTGAGTTCGTCACCCTTTACCAAACCTTCCACCTTGGGGCGGAGGGCCGGTTCGGGCGTTGTGCCGTATACCATAGTTTCGTTTTCTGCCGAAACTATTATGGGCTTGGGTGTTATTTTAAGATTTCCACCCAAATTGTTTATTTTGTAGTTCTTGCTTATAGCATCATCTACTATTGTGAGAGTAAGCGGGTGGTCTCCCACATTCTCTCCGCCTTCAGCATATTTGCCCTCATCCTCGCGGATAACGTTTGCTTTCAAAAGCGTCTTGTCCTTATCCACCAGACCGTCAGATACCACTGTATAAGGCTTGGGATCAGCCGCGCTGTAAACCTTTGTTGCCGGATCTACCCAAACGTCTATAGGCTTCTGGTTTATAACATAGTTTCCGGTCTGTATAGATATCTTGCTGGTGTCAAAGTTCGGGTTTGCGCCCTCAGGGAACACCACGTTGATTTTGTACGAACCAACGTTTTGGTTGTCTGCCTGCTCACGTACCAGCTCATATACTACGCCCTGTTCCTTTACATTATCCTTAGAGGTGAATACTTCAGGTTCCGCACCTCCGTCATAGGTCTTAAATCCGTCATTTACAACTATTTGTCCTGTTACGGTTATAGGATCTATTCTCAGATTACCGTTCTGTGTGGTAACATCATAGTTCGGGTTTTCTCCCTTATTTACCAATATGGCGGTATCACCTATCTTGGTGTTGTCCACATTGCCATCATAGCTGAGAGAGAAGTTCAAAACATCGTTTCCAACCAGTCCGGGATTGTATAGAACAAAATTCTTTAGCTCTTCCAGATCCGGCACAGCATCGCCCACCGTTATACTGCGTTTGGGCGCTGTTACTGTTATTTCCTTCTGCTTTATCTCAAGCTGGGGAGCGTCTTCTCCAGTTCCGCCGCCCTGTACTATATCATAGTTGGGGTTATCAGCACCCGGCTTAACTATGATGGGGTATTTGCCCACGTTTTCGCCTTCGCCGCGCTCAACATCAAACTGGGGCGCATCCGGTGTACCGCCGCCAGGCAGTGTGCCCGGAATGGTTCCTTCTACCACAACATCACCCTTGAAATCCGGGTCGGCATCGCCATAGATCTTATCATCATCATTAGGCGTAACCGTTATAGTGCGCTTTGTTATGGTGAGTGTACCCGGTACGAAGGTTATGAAATAGTTTCCGCTTCCGTTGTCTACGCCCGTTACTGCATAACCGCCGTCTTTTACGTTTTCGCCCTCATCGCGAGTTACCTTGTAGTTCAGTTCTTTTAAGTCATCAGGAAAAACATTATCTACAGTATTTTTTGTAAGCAGATCAGACGGATCGGCATCGCCATATACCTTTGTGCCGCTGTTAAGCGTCACTTTCGCTTCACGCTGGTTTATGGTGAACACGCCGTCTACCGGTTTGTATTCATAGTTTGCCAGCTTTGCTATACCGCTATCCGTCAGCTTAACAGTGATAGCATAGTTGCCTTTATCATCAAACTGGCCGTTATCGCTTACTATATTGCGGCTCAGCGTATAGTCCGTACCGGCTTCCAGCTGAATATCATCCGGCAGCTGAACATTGTTCATTGTAAACGTCGGGTCAACATCGCCGTAGATCTTGCTGGCGTCATCCGGCTGCAATACAATTATCTGCTCCATATTCTTGGATATGGAGAAGTCTGCAGGCACGGCGTTTATGAGATAATTCTTGTTTACGCCCTCATCAACATAATCTACCTTTATATTATCCTTGTGGGTTCCCACCATCTGATATTGTTCTGAAGTATCGCGAATTACAGAATATATCAGTGTGTCTGTGCCCACAGCGCCATCAGCAGGCTGCAATTTCGCTTCCAGCTTAGGCTCTTCGCCGCGGTATACTTTACCGTTTGCTATAGCGGCTATAGTTATGGGCTTGCGCGCTATAGTGAGGCTGCCCGCGGTAATTTCAACCTTTCCCATAAAGTTGTCTTTAACCAGATTCTCAACGCTGTATTTATATGTGCCCGCAGATTTATTTGCTGCGTCCTCACGTACAACATCAAAGCTTATGCCCTGTGCAGCGTATTCTTCAGGAGTAAGCGTTTTTCCTCCCACCATAACGGTAACAGCGGGGGCCTGCTCTGTATCTCCGTAAGTGATTTTCTGGTCTGCAACGTTTATTATTATTTCGGCGTCAGACTGCTTTATTATTACCTTGCCATTAATAGTTGTTATTGTGTAGTTCTTGTTCGCCGCAGAATCAGCAGGCAAAACAACCGTTACGGGATGCTCTCCCCTCTCAGCCGTAGGCGTCCATGTGGCCGAAGCCTCAGGCGCTGTGATTCCCTGAATTGTGGGCGCGCCCTTGGGGTACTCCACAGAAACTATGGCCGGAGTGAACACCGGTACACTGCCTGTGTAGGAGAACAAGGCTCCGTTTGCTGTAATAACAACCTCTCTTGGGGTTATGCTCAGCGTGCCGTTTCCTGAAGTTATAGTATAGTTCGGGTTTGCACCGGAAACTATTGTTATAACGTGGTTGCCAACGTCCTCGCCTACATCCTTTGCCCCGTCCTTTTCGCCGCGGGCTATTGTTACATCAAGCTTGTCGCCCTTTGGCATACTGTTTGTTATATCATTGTTCTGGCTGTCCACAACCGTATAGCCAACGCTGTCAGGATCGGGATCGCCGTACACCTTTGTTGCTTCATTTGGCGTTACTGTTATGGGTTTGGGTGTTACT
>CAYXBW010000009.1:7776-10658 GCA_964463305.1 uncultured Christensenella sp.
AGCTCTATCTGCTTCTTGGCCTTGAATATGGGATATAGATCCCAGTTTTGATCTATTTTTCCGGATGAAGGCATTTTTACGCCTTCCGCATTCTGCCAGCCGTCAAAATAGTGCTCATTATCTGCTGTTGCTTTAGGAGGAGCAACGCTGGACCAATCCGTATCAATATCTACTGTGCGCTTATCTTCATTGTCGTCATCGCCTATTGTGCCGCCCGCTCCCGGATGGAAAGTAACATCATAGGATATGCGCTTCCACTGCGCTGTGAATACAGTGTTTTTGCTCAGCGAATAAACCGTGCCCGCCTCATAAACATTGCTGTCCACATCACACAGCCAGCCTGTAAACTCAAAGCCGTACTGCGTAAACGGGTTTACGGAAAGATTTATTTTATATGTCTCAGGAATACTTGGGTTCGGCTTTATGTTGCTGCTAAACTGAGACGTATCAAAACCGGATTTGTACGTTACACTGTAAACGTCTCCCGGCCCCGCATAGGCTGCTGTGAATATTATGTCACTGTTTACCGCCACAGACCTGTTAGCCTGGTACAGATTTCCGTCAACATTGCTTTTCCAGCCTATAAAAGTTTTGCCGCTTGGCGGAGTGAAGCCACTCTGTGATTTAACGGTGGCAAGCACGCCCTTATTGTATTTATTGCCATCCAAAGGTGCCGTGCCCGTGCCCTCGCCTATATCATAGGTTATTTCAAATCCGTCTGTCTTCCATTTTGCGTATACATCCGTATCAAAGTTTATGGGATCGGAAAAACTGAATGGAACTTCTTTGCCGTCCAGCAAGTAGAACCATCCGGCAAAGGAGCCATAGCCATCCACGCTTGCGCCGGGAACTATTTTTACTGTATTTCCGCCCACCGTTGCTTTTATATCGTCTGCCGCGTTTTCTCCATTTTTGACCTGCTGCGAAGACCAATTGTTCGCAAGCTTGCTGCTGTCATAGAAGTTGACGGTGTGTATGTCTGTCTCGCCATGCTTTATCCATTTTGCATAGATCATTACATCGGCTTCCTTACAAACAAGCTGCTGCTTGCTATAAGTTTTCAGCACATCGCTATCCCAATTTACAGCCTTCTTAAATGTACCTTTGTCATAATACCATCCGGCAAAGTCGAAGCCTTCTTTCACTGGCTCCTGCGCCGGCTTGTAGTAGCTCATGGGTGTGCCGTTCAGCTGGTTTGTTCTTCTTTGCGGCACGGGTGCACCGCCATCAGCATCAAAGTCCAACGCGCCTACATAACGGTTGTAATATAGGTTGTAAATGTAGCTGCCGTCATCCTGCTTTTCAGCTTTCAGTCCGGCATAAGTCATACCGTCTATTACATCCGCCAAAACTGAATTTTCGGTAGGTTTAACAGACTCTATTTCTTTTTCATAGTTCACCACATAGCTGGCTTTTAATGGAACATTTGTAACTTTTGTTATGCCTTCCAAAGGAGGCTGTCCATTATTTTGTGTAGGCAATGTTTCATACCAAATCTTCATTACAGACTTGATTGGGTTTTTTGCGCAGAACAGATAATAATCTATATTAGATTTACCCTGCAAAGTATTGCCTGAATTCAAGTAGCTTATCTCAAAACGCGCAGGGCTGTTTGCCAAGCTTATTGTTCTGCTGTTATTTGTTTGGTCTGACCAGGCAATGGCTTTTGCCTCGCCATTCGCATTTATATAGCCACCCTCGCTAACTGAGGGCCACAAATCTGAAATAACCTGACCTATCTTTGCGGTAAAAGAGTAAACGGGCCGCGATTTAACATTTTCGTAAGTTCCATCGCTTATGCCGTTCACACCCTTAAAATCAAAGCTTGTTGCCCTCTCTGTGAAATCAAACTCACCACTAAAGAGGAAATTGAATGTGAACTGCTTTCTGTTGTAATAAACATTGAGCACGTTAGCCGCTTCGTCTGTAGTTATTGTAAGAGGCTCCACTTCAGGCTGCGTTTCAAATATTATTCTGTTATTTGACGTATTATCGCCCCATACGTTGAAGAAATTATCCGGCAAATACAGCTCACTGGGTATTGCTGAAACAACTTCTCCCGGAATCGCCTGACCTTCGGGCTTAAATCTGCCATCCATCTCAAGATTTACTTGATCATAACCGGTTGGCTTGCTTGGAGTGCCGGCAACATTGGGTTTTTCCAGCCAGTATCTAACCGTATATTTTACCGGCGTGCCTTCCCATACGGCATAAAGCGTAAAGGATTGGTTTACAGGCTCTTTAAAATCATATAAAACACGCCCTTGACCGTTTGGCTCTTTGCTCCATCCCAAAAACTTCAGCTTTCCTGATTCCTCTGTGGGTTTAACATCTGGCTCACTTACCAGCCCGCCCTTTTGAACAAAAGCAGGTTTTATTTTTGTATCGCCAAAAACTGTGTCAAAACGAACTATGTAACCATCGCCGAATACGGGAACCAGCGTGGTGTTTTCAGTAATTATTTGGCTGAAATCAAACGGATCGGTCAAACCCTGCTTTGCCCAATGATTGAACACTTTTCCGGCAGGCGGAACTATTTGGCTTATCCCGTCATACTCTTCCACTGTGCCGCTCTCATTCGGCGTTGCCGTATGTATGGTCTTTCCATCCTGATCTAAGAATTTTACTATTATGTCCGCATCAGCAAGCTTTGCGTAAAGAACCATGTCTGCCTTTATTTCCGCATACGGATCAAAAGCTACGGTGCATCCTTCATCAGTAAACCAGCCCTCAAAAACCTTTCCACCGGTTTCATCAGGCACGCCCGGCATATCAATATAGCCGTTCTCCACTATGATATCTTCACCGTACTGGGCTCCATTCATCCACAGCTTTACAACAGGCTTGGCTACGGGTGTGTCACCCTCTTCTCCGCCATTTTC
>CAYXBW010000009.1:10758-26266 GCA_964463305.1 uncultured Christensenella sp.
TCTGCGGGATCCTGCTGCGGCTGCTCTGGAACGTTCTGGTTCAGATCGTCCACAGACTGAACAGCAACTTCATTTCCCGAAGTATCAAGGCCGCCCGCCGCCAACACGCCCGTTTGAACAACGGCAATAAGCATAACCACAACAACTATGATTCCAATAGTTCTGCGGAAATTCTTTTTGTTGGCCACAACAACCTTTTTCTTTCTCCTTCCGTTTCTCGTTCCCTCGTTATGGGACATGTGCTTTTTCATAAAAAATCCCTGCCTTTTCATTATTATACTAATTGCTAGTTTTTTTCCCCTACTTAAGTCTACCTACACCACTCAAGTATATATATTTATATACTCCTATTATAAACGTCATCGGTCAAATAATAAGTCGCATTAGCGTCTAAATTCATATTTTTTTTACTATTTTGCAAGGCTATATGCGTCGCACTCATTTTTCCGCATAACAAAGCGATTTTTGACATTGTGTGAAATATATTATTGAAATATTGGAATATATTTCATAACGATATATTGTGTTTTTTAATGTTTAGAGGCACAATTAAGCAAATTTTAGTCGTTTTTGATAGTCGTTTTTCGCATTTGAATATCTATATTTTACTTTTTAAGTGGTCAAAATGATGTTTTGGGGAATAAATTTTAGTCATTTACAGGCTTGAGCATAAGCATTATAAACACAAAAGACATTTTTAGCATATTAGCCTGCTAACTCAAAAAAAATATATTTGACTATTTAACCCGTCACCGCTTTACTAGGTTAAAATATACAATCACACCTCGTGGAGCCGTTTGCCGCTAAAATGGCATAGTACAGGCTCAATACGCGCCAAAAGCAATAGGCGCAGCTTCACTGCTTTTTACTTTATATCACTTTCGCGGTCAAAATATTCTTCCACCTGCGCGCGGCTAAACTCACTAAATTTTTCGTATCTGCCGTGCACCTGTATGGCCTCGGCTTTGAACGCCTCATATATGGCGGCGTTTTCCCAGCCTGCCACCTCCTTTGCCACCTGCGCAAAGCAGCCCTTTTTATAGCTTATCTGCCCCAGCACGTGCACCAGCATATCACGCACTCTGCGGTTTTGCTCAAATTGCAGCTTTTTTAATGCGGGAAGTATATCCTGCGGCCTTTTTCTGCCGCGCAGCTCCATGCCGTGGCACAAAAGCCGCCGCACCTCCGGCTCCTCACAAAGTATGTTTTTTTCGCAAAACGCAAGCGCCGCGTCGCTTTTTTCGCCCGCCGTCTTCAGCGCGCCCGTGACCGCGTTTCTCACAGAGACGGACACGTCTCTCAGCCCGTCCTGCAATATATGCTCAACAACGTCAAAATTTGCGCGGGCGATCTCGCCGCAGGCATAAACCGCCGTCTGCCTTATCTTTTCCTGACCGGAGGCGTACAGCCGCTCCACAAATGCCAGCACCGCCTCCCCGCGCAGGGCGTAAAGCTTGCCTATTGCCTGATAGGCAGCCTTTCTTATATATGTGTCGCCGTCTTGGCAAAAGCACAGCGCAGCATCTGTTTCTCCATCCAGCGCGGCAGCCACTGCCTCATGTATCTCGGCATTCTTCTGCGCCCTCTCCTGTGCGGAAAGCCCGTAGTATCCCCCGCTCACAGCCCGCCCGCCAGCTCATCCAGCGGCATGCCGTCTTTTGGTATGTAACGCCGCCAATATTCCACACTGCTCTCGCAATCCTTTAATACGTCATGCATTATGGAGGTGGTGCCGGAAAACAGCTCCAGCGTGAGGTATATCTCATCCGTACGCGCGGGCATTCCCTCTTCCTCTGCCGCGTCATAGCTCTGCTTTATCGCTTTCAAAACATCCGCTCCGTTTATCTTGCCGCGCGCGTTTTCCTCCTCGGTAAAGGGTATATGCGCGGATACGCTGCCGTTTGTCTGCTGCAAGTGCACTATGGGGCTGTAGCAGCCCAGCTTGCGCAGCGTTTCATAGCAATCTCCATCGCTTTCCAGCGCGAAAAGCTGCGGGTTCGCCGCTATATCTCTTTCTATGGCAGCAGCGTCACCGCCGTTCTCCGCCAGCTCATAAGCCGCATCACTGCCCAGCCACAGCCCGCGCCGCGCGCCGTGCGCCAGCTCCGCCAAATTTGGCTTCATAAATTTTGTGTGGTGGTGGCCCGTATCCTCCGTGAAATAAAAATCTCTTCCGCTCCGCTGCGTAACGGCGCACATCAGATCACGCGTATCCTTTAGCCGCCATGGGTATTGGTGCGGCGTGTACATCTGCTCTATGCCCAGCTTGCCGCAGCCCACGCTGCCCGCGTATTCGTTCACTCGCGCTAGGTTTTCAGTCAATATTTCCACATAGCGCGCGTATTCTTCCGCGCTTTGCAATGTTTCATGCGAAAACGCGTGCGCGAAAAAGCCCATACCGCAGGAAAGCTTTCCCGCCGTTTCCAGCATGGGGAAAAACCAGTCACGCAGCATATGCTCTCTCACCCGTTCATCTGTGTGCGCCAGCCCCAATGTGGAGTAGGTGCCATGACCCGAATAAAGATTGCACACCTTCACGCCGTACTTTGCTTCGGCCTCTCGCACAGCGTCTATCCAGTCTGCAAGGTAGTCCGCTCCCATATAAAGCGGGTCAAGCTCTGTATCTGCGCTGGCCTCTATGTAGCTTATGCCCAGCTCGCGCATTTTTCTTGCAAACTCGCTAGGCTTGGTCCAACGCTTGTAAAACACACAATTGTCCATGGCAAGATATATTTTAGGGTACATAAACTTTGCGCTCCTTTTTATAAAATACCCCACGCAAGGGGCATAGTATCTGCTTTTCATCCGCCGAAGTAAGGGCGGGTTCGGTATAATGATAACACAGACAAGCCAAAAATTCATTCCCTGCAATTAAATGATATACGCCAATATGTGAGAAATTTTATTCAAAGCGGGCACAGCGGGCATTGCGCGCGGCAGCACCTGCCAGTTACACAAAATTTTGCGCAAGTATATCATCTGCATACAAAAAAACGGGCGCGACCGTTGCGCGTCCGTTTTCCTTACCTTCAATGTCCCCTGTGCTTTTCGTGGCGTTTTTGCTGCCGCAGCGAAAACTTCCGCTCCCTAACAGCCTCCCGCTGCTCTTTTGAGTATGCAGCGCGTACCAGCTTGCCCTGCTCCTGCTGCTGCTTCAGCGCCTGCTGCGCCTTGGTGCCCACGCATACGCTTTGCATCTGTTTTCTGGCCTTGCGCCGCATGGTTTTTGGGTTGAACCGCCTTTCGGCAAGCCCCGCGCCGTGCTCCGTTCCGCCAAACCGCAGCTCCGCCCAGTGCTCCAGCACAAAGGCGTACACCTCATAGTCCCTTGGCTCCGCGCCGAACACCACCCTGCACGCCTCGTATCTGCCGCCGCATTCACGTTCGAAAACGCCTATCCAAAACGGTTCCTCAAAGCATACCGTCAACCTTGACACGGTATTTTCCATAGTTCGTTCCTCCTTGATTTATACAAACAAAGAATGGACAACCAAGGAGGCAGGTTACTGACGGCACTCGCCGCGCCCGGACTACCAACCGGGACTGTGTTTTTTTCTTTGTATGGTGCTTATAACGTAGGTATCACGTATTTATTTATCAGACATAAGCAGCGTCATAACGGCTTTTTGCGCGTGCAGCCTGTTTTCCGCCTCGTCAAATATCTCGTTTGCGTGCGCTTCAAATACGTCGTAGGTTATTTCCTCGCCCTTGTGCGCGGGCAGGCAGTGCTGCACTATAGCGCCCTTGTTTGCTATAGCCATTACATCATCGTTTATCTGTATGCTTGCGAAGGCTTTTTTGCGCGCCTCTACCTGAGCCTCGTGACCCATAGAAGCCCACACGTCCGTTATGAGCACATCCGCATTCTTTGCAGCCTGCATAACGTCTCCGCCTATCTCAAACTTACCCGTTTCCTTTGCCCAGGCCATAATATCCGCATCCGGGTAATAACCCTCCGGTATGGCGCAGGAAACGCTCATGCCCACCTTTATACAGCCAACTATGAGCGAATTTGCCATATTGTTACCATCGCCTATATAGGCCATCTTGAGGCCTTCAAAATCCTTTTTGTATTCGCGTATGGTTTGAAGATCTGCCAGCACCTGGCAGGGATGCGCGTAATCTGTAAGCCCGTTTATAACGGGTATGCCGCTGTATTTAGCCAGATCCTCCACCTCCTGCTGCGCGAATGTACGAATCATTATTCCGTCAATATAGCGGCCCAGCACGCGCGCGGTGTCCTCCACCGGCTCTCCGCGGCCTATTTGCAGATCGGCTGATGATAAAAACATGGGGTATCCGCCCAGCTGATACATTCCCACCTCAAATGAAACGCGCGTGCGCGTGGAGGATTTTTGGAATATCATGCCCAGCGTTTTATCTTTGAGTGGCTTAAACTCTATGCCCTTCTTGTTTTTCGCCTTTATTTCGTCCGCCAGATCCAGTATGCCTATTATTTCGTCTTTTGAAAGATCGCCCAGCTTTAGTAAACTTTTCATTTTATATACCCTCTCTTGTTATATGGCTCTATAGCCTCACATTGCATTGCTTAAACTTGCGTAATTCTCTTGCCTATGGCTTGTTAAACCCCGGTCTTCTAAGCTTTTGCTTTGCGTACTAAGCCTGCGGCTTGGCAGGCCTTTCGCTGCATAGCCTCTACTTGCGTCTCAAAGATTTCGAGTCTCTTTTCGGGGGCTTAGTAAGCCTTTCACTGCATAGCTTCGACTTGCGTCTCAAAGATTTCGAGTCTCAGCCATTTTTCGCTTCCTGCTCGCAGTAGGCGCAGCGATACACTCCCCGTTCCTCGTCCGTGAGATGGAAAACATGCGGCAGCTCCTGCTCCACCGATGTTATGCACCTAGGATTTTTACATTTTACTATATTTACCACCCTTTTGGGAAGCGTTATGTTCATTTTCCGTATTATTTCACCGCCGTCAATAATATTCACTGTTATATCTCTGTCTATGAAGCCCAGCATGTCAAGATCTGTATTTATTTCGTTCTCTATTTTTATTATATCCTTCTTGCCCATGCGGTTGCTTTTAACATTTTTGATTATGGCAACGGTGCAGTCCAGCTTGTCAAGATTGAGGTATTGGTATATACCCATGCTCTTGCCCGCCTTTATGTGGTCTATTACAACCCCTTTATCTATACTATCTATCTTCAACATTACGCATTCACCCCTAACATTGTCATTATGAGCGCCATCCTAACGTATTTCCCGTAAAGCGCCTGCTTGAAATAGCTTGCGCGGGGGTCTTTATCCACCTCTACGGCTATTTCGTTCACACGCGGCAGCGGATGCAGCACTATCATATCCGCCTTGGCGCGCTCCATCTTTGCCGCGTCCAGTATGTAGCTGTCACGCAGTCTCACATAATCTTCTTCATTGAAGAAGCGTTCGCGCTGCACTCTTGTCATATAAAGTATATCCAGCTCCGAAATAATTTCATCCAGTCTTTCGTACTGCTCGTATGTCACCTTTTCGTTCGTTTTCAGCACATCCTCTTTCACGTAGCGCGGTACCTTCAGCTCCTTGGGAGAGATGAGCACAAAGCGTATATTTTCGTACCTTGACATGGCGCGTATGAGCGAATGCACCGTCCTGCCAAATTTGAGGTCTCCGCACAACCCGATCGTCAGCGTATCCAGCCTGCCTTTTAATGAGCGTATGGTCAAAAGGTCTGTAAGCGTCTGCGTGGGATGCTGGTGTCCGCCGTCGCCCGCGTTTATAATGGGCACGCTTGCGTTCAGCGAAGCCACAAGAGCAGAGCCTTCCTTTGGGTGGCGCATAGCTATAATATCTGCGTAGCATTCCACCGTGCGAATGGTATCCGCCACGCTCTCCCCCTTTGCGGCGGAGCTGTTGTCTGCACCCGCAAAGCCTATCACGTTGCCGCCCAGCTCCATCATTGCCGCTTCAAAGCTCAGCCTTGTGCGGGTGGAAGGTTCAAAAAAAAGTGTAGCAAGCTTTTTTTTGCTGCACACTTCCGAATACTTTAGCGGGTCTTCAATTATCTTATCTGCCAAGTCGAGAATGCCGTCTATCTCCTCTGTGGAGACGTCCATTGGATCTAGTAAATGTTTCATCATTACCCCCTTGTGTCGTTTTTACAAACAAAAAACCTTTCTCCGCCGAAACAAAGAAAGGTATGGTTTTTAAGCTTCTTCGCGCTTCGGCCAGCGGCTTATCTGCCCGCCGAAATCCGCTACACGGCCTGAGCAAAATGCGCCCTGCCGAACACTCTAAAATATCGCCTTATCAGTATCTCGGTACCAATTTAAAGGTCGCTGTTCAATTTTTCTGTTTTATTCTACTACACAATCGTTGCCGTGGCAATATAAATATTTCATTTCATGCAAAAAACAATCAGCTCAGCCCACATAGCCCGCGTATTTTAGCACGCGCTCCGCGTAGTCTCGTATAGACTGCGGCACTGTGAGGTATTCTGCGCTGGTGCTGCTGGTTACCCCGCGGCGTGCTATCTTGCCCGGCCCGGTGTTGTATGCCGCAAGCGCCAGCCGCACATCTCCGCCGTATTTATTTATAAGCTTGGTAACGTATTCCACACTGCCCAATATGTTTTGCCTTGGGTCAAATTCGTCTGTAACGCCCACCTCTGCCGCCGTCTCCGGCATCAGCTGCATAAGCCCCTTTGCGCCCGCGTAAGAAACGCACTCATTATTAAAATCTGACTCCGCCTTCATTATGCCCAATATAAGATTTACCGGCATGCCATAGCGCTGCGAGGCCTCGTTTACATACTGCATATAGGGCGCAGCCTTGGCTAGATCCCGCTCTGAAAGCCCGGAGCTTGTTGCCGTCATATTTCCGTAGGCACCGCCGCTTGTGCCATAGGCATTCGCGCCCGCTTGTGCCACGCACTGCGGACATTGCGCATCATACCCGCCAAAACCGCCTGCCGCCAGCCCGCCCGTGCCATAGCTCTGCACAGCGTTCTGTGTGTAGTTATATGCCTGCACCTCCCGCAGCGGAGCAAGCTCCATCCCGGAAATTGTGTTTTCAACTAAAATATCGCCCGATCTCACAACATAAGAGCCGGACGAACCGTTTGCCGCACCTGCTGAAGTCTGCGCCGCACCGCCAGAATAAGCCGTTTGCGAAGCCGCCTCCAAAGGCATGGTTTGCGCCGTACCCGCAGAAGCCGTCTGTGCCGTGCTGCCCATTTTTTCCTGCAAAATGGTATTAAAATCTGCCGAACTGCCCCTCGCCTGCTGCGCGCGGGAAGCCATCTCGTTTCGCAGTTCGTCTATTCTCATTCGCACATCAGAAATACTCAAAGCAAAACTCCTCTTTTTACAGCGGCCTTCTGTATATTGACGGCTTTATGTACTGCAATTTTGTATCGCTGTTTATGAGGCTTTCAGACATACCTATAAACAGGTAGCCGCCGGGCAAAAGGTTGTCATAATATTTGTTTGCCAGCCTGGTGCGCGTTTCGGAATCGAAATATATCATTACGTTTCTGCAAAATATAAGGTGAAATTTGCGCTTGAAACCAAAAGACTGATCCATAAGGTTTATTTTGCGGAAAATCACTTCATTTTTTATTTTGGTGGCAACCTGAAAATTGCCGTCACCCATGCTCACAAAATACTTTTTGCGCCAAGCGTCTGACAGCTTTGCCATCCTGTCCTCGCCGTATATGGCGGTTTTGGCGGCATTGAGCACGCGCTCTGAAATATCTGACGCCAAAACGCGCGTATCATATTTTCCGCTTACATCTTTAAAATAGTCATCCAGCGTCATGGCTATGCTGTACGGCTCCTCGCCGGAAGAACAGCCTGCGCTCCATATGCAGATATTTTTATCATGCGCCTTGGGAACGATATCCGGCAGTATGTTCTGCCGCAGAAAATCAAAGTGCTGTTCCTCGCGCATAAAATATGTGAAATTTGTGGTGAGCTTGGAAACAAGCAAAGAAACATCTCCGCCGGTCTTATCGCTCACAAGGTCGTCTATAAACTCAGTAAATGTATTGAAGCCCTTTTGCTTCAATACCCCCTGCAATCTTCCCTCTATAAGTGTTCTTTTTTGCGCAAGATTTATGCCAAAATTATTGTACATAAAATCCCGCAGCCTAACAAACTCGTTATCTGTTAACTGCATGAAACACCTGCTTCATCCAAATTGAAAAATTTATCACAATCTATAATGAGCTGAATGTCATTTCTCCATTTGGCTATACCTTTTATATAGTAATCCATATCTCCAGAGCCGCTACCAGCATTTTCCGGCGGCTTAGAAATAACATCGTCACTTATGCGCGCAACCTCCTGTACAGAGTCTACAATTACGCCCATAGATACGTCCCCGCTCTCCAGCACCACTATGCAGGTACGGGAATCGTATTCCTTTGTTTCGTAACCAAAGCGCATGCGAACGTCCATTATTGGTATTATAGTGCCGCGCAGATTTATTATGCCCACGATGCATTCAGGTATACTGGGCACCACCGTGATGGGCAGCATTTCCACTATCTCTGTGATATACTCTATTTCTATGGCATAATACTCATCTCTAATGTTAAATATGAGGTAACGCTCCTGAAGTGAATTTTCCTCTTCGTTTTGTATCAAGTCCTGCATATTATCAGCCACGCTAAGCCCCTCCGTGTTTAAAAATACATGTCTACCAGCAATCCCCTGATGTCGTCTATATCGTTCAGCAGATTGATGTTGTCCTTTTCTTCCTCAAGCACCTTTTTTGTCATTTCATCCAGCTTTGAATTTATGTTTTTTATTACCACAAAAATCTTGCTTCTGCCGTTAAACCCCATTTTGCCCTCTTTTTCGAAAGCAAAACCGTTGCTGACCGTCTCATTGAGCAGCTTGGTTATCATTTCTCTGTATTTCTGCATTTCAGCCATATCTGCCTTTTTGCCAAGCCGCACGCCCTGCTCTTCAATATCGCGCACCAGCTCCTCAATATGGCTCATGTATGCAGTTTTTGTTTCATTCGTAAGCTGACGCTTAAACACCAGCTCCGGATTCCGCATACCATCTGCTTCACTAAGCTCTGTTTTGGCTATGTGCTCCATTGCGGCAGCGTTTATATTTCCTATTTTCATACAAAAAACACTTCTTTATTTTCAATTCTAGCCTTATTACTGATTTTTGTCAATATTTATACTGCCTTCCTCTCCCATTTGGCGGGCATAAGCATCTATCACCTTTATAGATTCCTTAGTTGTTTTTACCTTATCCATATACCCGGACATAAGCTCTTCTATTTTTTCTGAATTGTTCTCTTCCAATTCTTTTATATTCTTTAATATATTTAACCAAAGCCAGGCATGTTTTTCATATTCTTCAAGAAATTTTTCATCCCTGCCCTCAGGCGTATCCAGCATCACGTTTAGTTCGTTTATTTCGTTTATTACAGCATCTCGCTCAAACACGTTTTTCTGTATACCCGCTACCCGCTCTGTATCATCCTCCATGTTGAGGCACTCGCCTATAGCAGTTGTGGCGTCTAAAAATTTTTGCAGCAGAGAAGATTTTCTGCCTATCAACTCAATTTTATTTTCCAATTTCCTGCCTCTTTACCCTTTTTGTATACTTTTGCCTGCTCCGCAGCACGGCGGCTCAAGCCCCTTTTTTCATTGCTGTGCAAGCCGACCTTTTATATGCTTTGCCTGCGCTAAGTCTTTTTTACCGTTAAGCCGCCGTTCTAAAAAGAGCGGCGGCCTAACCGGTATTTATTATTTTACGTATGGAGGCTACAACCGTTCTAAGGCTCCATACTGCTATGCGTTTTCAATATTCAGCTGCTGCTCTGCAACTTAGCGGCCCTCAGCCCTGCATCTCGTCCTCTGTTTCATAAGAGCTGCCCAGGCTGTTTTTCACCTCTACCCATGATTCCCTAAGGGAGGAGAGCATATCCAAAACCGGATCTATCCTGCTTGACTCACGTGAGAAAGTGGCCTCAACCAGTTCGCTTATCATGAACTGATATAGATCCAGCAGATCTTTAGACATATCCACACTCATATTAAGGCTGCGTATAAGCTCCAGTATTATTTCTTCAGCCTTCTCTATGGAAATAAGGAAATTCCTTGCAGATTCCGGGCTGTCCTCTTCTAAATGTATCTTTGCCAGCTTGAGCTGCTTTATTGCTCCATCGTATAGCATTATTACCAGATCTATGGGGCTGGCCGTTGTTACATAATCTTGCTTGTATCTGTTTTGTAAATTTGCTGTTGCGTACATTGTATACCCTCCCTGGATATATTTAGATAGTATCGGCCGCGCGTTTTATTATATCATTTTGCCGCCGGGGTTATTTTTTACATTCCTGCAAGCTGCTGTGAAAGCCACGCGCTCTGCTGCTGATATTGCGACAAGAGCTTTTCCATCTGCGCAAACTGCAAATAATATTTTTCTTCCATCTCATACATACGATCCATCATGTCAGACATCTTTTTATCGTTGTCATACAAGTTTTGATCTATATTTTTGATGTTTGTTTTGGTGAGCGTATTTTGTGTCTCTGTAAAGGCATCAAAGTAACGAGATACCAGACCTGAGTTTGCGCGCACCACCTTGCTGTCACTGCTGTCCGAAACACCGGCCATCACCTTGCCCACCGCATCAGGGTTTTCCTTCAGCGCCGCGCGGAACTTGGTTTCGTCAAAACTTATCTGGCCCTCGTTTTGCCAGCCGCCCGTAGATATGCCTATATCATGAGGTGAAAGCCCGGTATCGCCCACCTTCTCAAACAGCGAGCTTCTCATGGAAGTAAGCAAACCATTTATTGTGGTATCGTTGCGAAGCAGACCCTTTCTGGCCTCGGCCTCCAGCTTTTCTATTTCCTTTTCCGTAAGCCCCTTCTTCTCTTCTTCTGTAAGCGGCTCATAGCCTTTTTTATAATCGTATGATTCCTTTAAGAGGCCGTTCAGCTCCTGATAGAGCTTGTTATATTCTTCAACAAAGGTCTTTACCTTTGTAACGACCGAATCTATATCCTGGCTGAGCGAGAAGCTTATGGCCTTTTCATCATCATTGCCCACGTCCGCCATTGCCATCTTGAGATTGAATTCTATGCCGTCCAGCACAAAGGAGTTGCTGGAACGCTTCACCACTTCGCCGTCTATTTTAAGCTCCGCGTCCTTGCCCGTCTTTTCGCCCACGGCTACTCCAAAGAAAGATTTGGAATCTCCAAAGGCATTGGAGTTGCCCTTGTTTTCCACAGACACCCAAGCCGTTTCACCCATGCTTCCGCTTGTAAATGTGAAGCTGTCAGTTATCTGGCTGTAAGACATTTTAACGTTCAGCTCTGTATCCGCGTTCACCTTATCCATCATAGATTTGAGTGATGTTTTGGCAGGGTCAAATGAGAAATCCTTTGATACTGTTTCGCCCTTGCTGTTTTTAGACTTGAGCGTAAAGCTGAACATTCCGTTATCATCAAGCTGCAGGTCAACGCCCATCTTTTCGGCGGCGGATTTTATGGTATCCGCATCCCTGTCTATACTCTCGTATTTGCTTATTGTGCCCGCGTTTATTCCGGCAAAGAACCCGTCCTCGCCAAAGGCTTTACCAACGCCGCTCTCCAGCTCCAGCTTGCTGCCCGTGCCGGCCGAATTGTTTCGTATAACAAATTTATCAGCGTCAAGGTCGTAAGACATTGTAACATCGGCAGCCGTGTTGGCATTTACCGTGTCCAGTACGTCTTGGATAGTGTCTGTATTGCTGAATGTAAACTGCTGACCGTTTATTTTGAATGACAGCCTTCCGCCGTCCAGTATGCTCTTACCGGTCGCATTCTCAAAATCGCCCAGCGTCATATCCTTGCTGCTTAGAATATTTTTTGCCTTTACCGTAGCCTCTGAGCCGAATATACCACGCTCTTCTACAACCTTAGGCGAATTTTGACCGTTTTGTATGCGTATATCCTTGTTGCCGTTTTCCTTGTTGGCTATGAGTATTTTCCCATCCGCATTGAGAGACATTTTAACGCCCGCCTTGCTGTTGGCGTTTACGGCGTTCATAACGTTGTCTATAGTCTCATCCTGTTTGAATGTGAAGGCCTCTCCGTTTATTGTGAATGAAAGCTGCTGATCCACATCATCAAACGTGAAAACATCGCCAATCTTTGCGTCCGCCGCAACAACCTTATCTCCCGTTGTACTCGCAAAAAAGTTTGTACCCGAAGAACCCGAAGCCATAACGTTGCGATTCCTGTGCTTTTCGCCTTCCAGCTTGGCATAATCTGCCAAAGAAACGCCCGTTATTCTGTGGCTGCCTATGCTTGCGCCGGATGTGGCCTTTATATCTAAGTATTTATTTTCTGTATAGCTAACTTTAAAAGCCCTGTATACGCCCTGCGACATAACATTGTCCGGGCTTAGCATGCTCATAAACTTGTCTCTGAAAGTTTTGATCTTGCTGTTTATGTCCGTATATGCGGCTCTTTTCCACTCAAGCTTTGTGTTTTGCTTGTACATACGGTCGTACTTCATTTGCTCCGTCTTCATCATGTTGGATACAAGTGTATCCGTATCCATGCCGGAGGCAAGCCCCGTTATTCTGGTTGTACCATATCCGCTTATTGGTGTTGCCATGTTTCCATACATCCTTTTCAAATATTTAGAGAATCCGTTCTCACCCGCATTCCGGACAAAACTGCCTGTCCGGAATCTGCCGCTTTATCTTGGTTGCCTAACGCCCCCGGCGGCTGCTACAATGAGGTCCCATACCCGCTTCATGCTATAAAAACATTGTATGCTTTTATTTGGAACCGCCATCTCATTACAATTTCTATATACTATATCGTTCTTTTGCAGGGAAACTTTATCGTTTTTTGCATTTATTTTTAAATTTATCGCCATTTTTTAAGTATATTGAAACGTCATTCCTCTTAAAATCTTTCAAAATGCCTCTGCAAATGCTGCGCCGCGGCTTTTTTTGAGGCTATGCCCATTTGATACGCCGTTTTACGCTCCATCCGCCCCTGCCGCCCCTGCCATATAAAAAAGCGCCGCATTAGCGCGGCGCATGTATCAAGGCTATATGTGTACGAAATACTGCACCTGCGGCAGCGTGCCCGCGCCGTATATGGAGGTGATATAATCGTAATTTTTCAGTTTGCTGCCCGCCTGAGCTATTGCCACGCCGCGCGATGGATCGTATCTGCCGTCCACCGAGGGGCTTACCACCTGCACGTGCCCATGCCCGGAGGGGTTTTTCCATGAGGTAACCGCCGGCATACCCATGTTTGCGTAATATTGCGCCTCCTCTGCCGAAACTCTGGTCCAGCCGTAGGCCTGCCCGTTCGTGTTCAGCCAGTCATTCACCATGTTTGCGTTCAGCTCCTTTGCGCCGTTTGCACCAGTAGACACAGGCGCTCCTGCCGCATCGGTGAAGTGGGGTATCTCCGCGCCCATAGCGCGCGTTACATCCCAAAGGAATATATTGCAGTAGGTATCATTTTGCCCCTGCTTGTTTATTGCGTAGCGTTGATTTGTTTCCACGTTGAACTGGTTTATTACCGCACGGTAATTATCTGCACTGCGCTGACCTATATTGCTTGTAATAGAGGGATTGGCTGCCACCCAGGAGTTTGTGGGTATGCCCTGGCCCGCCGCCGCCGAATAGGCATTGTGCGCACAGGCCGCCGTTTGCGTACCGTATGCGCCGTAGGCATTTTGGTTCGCGCCAAACATATTGTTCGGCATGCTGCCCGTTTGGTTTTGGTTCTTATTTTGCTGTGCCAAAACCAGCATAAGCATCATCATCATCATGCTGTTGTCAGAGCCGCCGCCCATTATATCCATGCCGCTGCCCGCGCCCATGAGGCCGTTCAAGCCGGAAGAATAAGAGCCGCCGCCCATACCGGAAAAATCTCCTATGCCGGAGTTTGAAAGACCGGCCGTATTCATAGACATCATGCCGGAAAGCATTTGAGAAAAAGAAGTATTCAAACCGCTGCCCGTACCGGAAACGCCGTTTGCCGCCATGTTTCCGTAAGCGCCGCGCGCGCCCGCCAGCGTACCCTGCGCACCTTGCGTGCCCATAAGCCCGCCCGCCGCCGGAGCATAGTTTGTATTCGCATTTCCACCGGTAACATGCATATTGCTCATATATACACTGTTTACCGCATCGTTGATTGGCATAGCTAAAAAGTCCCCCCTGATTGCATATACATTATTATTATATCAAACATTTCGCCAAATGCAAAAGCAATTTTTGCCATTTATATAAAACACTGCGCAGGCCGCCCCTAATATGCGGCGGCTTTTTGCCCACGCCTTGCATCATACGCTTATATCCACCGCCTGCAGCTGAAAGTTTTCTTCTCTCCCCAGCACCTTATCCACATTCAGCGGCGTGGCGGGCTTGTCCATACGCACCACCTTGATTTCACGCACGGCAAAATCTCCCTCGGTCAAAAGCTTTCCCAGCTCTGCCGTGCTTTTGCTGAGATAGCTCAATACCGCGTCTGACTCCACCCTGAACTCTATGCCCAAATGCTCAAGCTCTGAGCGCATCACCGTTTCCACACGCCCCATGTTTTCAGTTTCCAGCGCTATGAGTATGGTGGTGTTTGTGCGGCTTTCTTCTCCGCCCTTTTGCTTTCTTTCAAAAACGTACAGCTCCGCCGTATTTTTTTGCTTGTCTATCTCTATTGGTATCTGGCAATAATAAAAGTTGTCTATACTGTTGCCAAGCTGTATGCGCGAGGAAATATCGGCCGCGCGCTGCGCCGGTGCGCTTGTTTCGCCCATTATACGGGAAAGGCTGCTGTGCACGCTGTCCGCCGCGCTTTGCTGGCTCTTTACCGCGTTTTGCAGATTTTCCGCATCAGCGGGAACATCCCTTTTCATGCTTACCGTAAACTTGGCAAGCGTTTGCAGCACCTGCTGCATCTCCCGCACGGCAGCGCTGTCCAGACCGGTGTTTTGCCCGCCCGCCGCAAGCGTGTTTGTGTGCGTGCTTGTGCCCTGTCCGCTCTGCGACGGATTGGCGGCGGGCGCATCCCCCTGCATTACCTGCCCCGGCTGAGAGGGCTGCATATCCCCCGCGGCCGCCTTTGCCGACTGGAATGCGGTTAGCAGCGTTTGCGCCGCCTGCTGCTTCTGCTCTGCCGGGAGCTGAAATTTTGACAGAAATCCTTCTATTGCCTGCTTTGCCTCGCCCTCGTTCATGTTTTGCAGCGTTGTCATAAGATCGGCCACCGCGCTTTGCGGCAGGCTTTTTACCGGATCATCCGCCGCCCCGCCCTTTATTGCCAACATGAAAACTTCGCGGAACACCGTCTGCTGCGCCTCACTTAAAACCGCAGGCGCGGGCGCGTTTTCAATTACCGCCCCCTCCGCGGTTTGCGCCGCTTGCGGGGCCTGCGCCGTCTGCTGTGCGCCCTCCGGCAGCGTTATGCTGTCCAGCGCCGCCATAAACTTTGCCTCGGCCTCGCTCATTTTTTCCGCCTGAGGCGCCGTCTGCTGCTGCACTGCCGGCTCCTCCGCAGTCTGCGCGGCTGC
>CAYXBW010000009.1:26366-35086 GCA_964463305.1 uncultured Christensenella sp.
AGCTGGTTCATTAGCTGCTGTGTTTCCGCGCCCATATCGCCCTTGCCCTGTATCCACTGCATTATGAGATTCACATTTTCCTGCGTAACGGGAACATCGTTTGCAGCCATAAAGAGCGCGGCTGAGGCGGGCAGCTCAGGATAAGACATTGCTATTTTCACCAGCAGAGCCACGCGCTCCGGCGTGGGCTGTATGTTTCTATCCACCATAAACTGCGCGGCCTTTGTGTTTACCTCTGAGGGCTGTATACCCATATCCATAAGGCGCACCTGAAGATCACCCGTTCCAAGGTGCACGGGCTGGCCGTTTACAGAGGTGAGCCTGAGGTGCACGCTGCCATCCCCCTTAGACATCATCATAAGCTCCAGCTTGTCACCGGCCAGCATCACCTGCGCGCCGGGAAAATCTGCCTTTACTGTGGTTCCGTCAGGCATTTTGAGCGTTAACGAGCTTCCCTGCGCCTCCACCACCTCTGCCTTTACCACCTGCCCCTCACGAACAGCTTGAAAGGGAGATTTGCCCCCCTCAGAAACGGCTCCGCTCTGAGCAGGATTTATATTTATCGGCGTAAACTGCATTTGTTACCTCCGTATTTTACATATATACATATATATCGGTCAAAAAGGCATATACTTGATTTATTTTTTTAACTCAGCCGTATTTCACATTGTTTTTTCACGCTAAAACAGTATAATACTTAGTATGGAAATAAAAGACTACAGAAAAAACGCAAAGGCAGCTGCGCTAAAATATGACCCCGAAAACGATGACGCGCCCATAATCACCGCGCTTGGCATGGGGCATGTTGCCGCGCGTATAATAGAAAATGCTCAGCAGCACAATGTTCCCGTAGTTGAGGACAAAAAGCTCTCTGAAGTGCTGATGCAGCTTTCTGTGGGAGATATAATCCCGCAAAAATTATACGAGGCCGTTGCTCAGATACTTATATACATAAGCCAGCAGGACGGTTCTTTCAAAAGCAAGCTCAAATTTTAAAAAAAAATCATATTTATCTTCGCCGTGCAAGGCATTTTATGATGCGGCTTGCTGCATTTGCTTATCTCGCCTTGCGCAGCATATAAAAAAACGCCGCTTTTAACAGCGCGTTTTTCATATGGCGTTCAATTTTTTTGCATCTCAAACCTTGCCCGCAAAAAGATGATCCAGCAGCGTTTGAGCAATGTTGTCCAGCGGCGCCTGACGCACCACACCGCCCAGCTTGAAAGCCACCATTGGCATGCCGTAAACCACGCTTGAGGCTTCGTCCTGGCCTATTGTGTATGCACCGCACTTGCGCAGCTTCAGCATACCGTTTGCTCCGTCCTGCCCCATGCCTGTAAGTATTATTGCCGTGGTGCTCCTGTCTGCAAATTTCGCCACAGAATCGAACATAACGTCCACAGAGGGGCGATGCCCGTTCACCTTTTCTGTGTTTGTGCAGTGTATGCGCATCTTCGGGCCGTCTTTTATAACCTGTATATGCGAATCTCCGGGTGCCACAAAGGCACAGCCGGGACGTATTATATCGTTTTCCTCCGCCTCTTTTACGTTCAGCTTAGTTTCCCTGTCCAGCCGCTCTGCGTACATCTTTGTGAAAACAGGCGGCATATGCTGAACTATTACCATACCGGGTATATTTGCGGGAAGCTGCTTTAATATAAAGCTGGTGGCCTCCGTGCCGCCGGTGGACGCACCCAGCACAATAAGGCCGGCAGGCGTGCCGCCGCCCGGTGTGGTTGCGGGCATTGCCCCCGCGCTTGCCTTTATTATGGGCGGGCGTGGGGTCTTGCGGTGCTTTGATGGCGTGGCTGTTGAAGCCACTATTATTTTTTCTATTATGTCTCTGCCAAACGCATCCAGATTTTTTCCGGGCGTCATGGGCGGCTTTTCCACAAAATCCACCGCGCCCGCGTTCATGGCCTCAAAAACTATATCGCCGCGCGTGCTTATAACTATTGTGGGCAGCCAGTCTCTTGGCATTTGCTCCTTAAGGAAATCTATGCCGTTCATTTTGGGCATGTTTATATCAAGCGTCATCACATCCGGGTGCAGCTCTTCTATCTTTTCGCGCGCCTCGTACGGATCTGCCGCGGTGCCCACCACCTGTATCCTTGTTGATTTAATAAGTAGGTTTGACAGTATAGTTCGGAAAAAAACAGAATCATCCACTATCAAAAGCCTTATTTTTTTAGCTGCTCCCTGCATTTATACAACCTCTCAGGCAATTCTTTGCCTCACGCTGATTTTTTTCTTAAACATTTGTGTTTTTTATATCATACGCAATATATGCCGAAAAAACATACTATCTTTGTGAAGGATTGCTTGCTGAACGCGCATGTGCGCGCGGCGCTTCAAGCCGGTGTCAGAGCAGATCCTCTGCTGAGAATGAATTTATCTCAGTTATTCTCACGCCGTAGTTGTCTTCTATTACAACCACCTCACCACGCCCTATGCGCTTGCCGTTTACAAGTATATCCACGGCCTCGCCCGCTATTTTATCCAGCACTATAACGGACCCCATATTGTATTCCAGTATATTTTTTATTTTTTGGCGCGCTTTGCCCAGCTCCACCGTAACGTGCATGGGCACGTCTAATATTATTTCTATATTTTCCGGTGACGCCATACTGCCCGGCTCCGCCGAAAAACTGGGGAACGAGGGCTGCTGTACATTTTGGTACATAGGCTGCGCCGGCTGCATGGGCTGCTGCTGATACATAGGCTGCTGCATTGGCTGCTGCTGGTACATAGGCTGTTGCATGGGCTGCTGCTGATACACAGGCTGCTGCATTGGCTGCTGCTGATACATGGGCTGCTGCGGGAACTGCTCCGGCGGCTGCTGATACATCATATTTTGATCCGGCGCCATGGGCTGCTGCTGCGGCGGCGGTGCCATCTGCGCTGGCTCCTGCTGCGGCGGAGCGGCCTGCGGCGGCGCTGCGGCTACCGGCTCCTCGTACGCCGGTTCCATAAGGCTTTCGCCTCCCAGCACCTCGCTTGCCATTTGATGTCCCATCTCTATGGGTATTATCTGCATTATTTCGCTTGTAAGCAGATCTTCTATTTCCATATGGAAAGATATTTTTACAAATGGCTCGTTGCTCTTTGAAAAGACATCTGAAATATTGCCGTCATCTATTTTGAGCCGCTTGGTTGTGGGCGTAGATATATCTATGGTCTTGCCGAATATATCTGCCATAGAGGTGGCCGCAGAACCTACCATTTGGTTCATAACCTCATTCATGGCGCTCATATGTATCTCATTGAGGTCTATGTTGTCAGGGTCTACATCCTCTGTTTCGCCCAGCAGCACATTTGTGATCAGCGCCACGTCATATTCTTTTAGTATAAGCAGGTTGTCTCCGTGCAGGCCCTTTGTATAGCTTACCTCAGACACCACAAGAGGCGCCGGGTATTCCCTGCTGAGGGAATCCAGCGTATGTATTGAGAGCGCGGGCGTTGTTATTGCCACACGCCTTTCTAAAAGCGTAGACATTGTGGTGGCGGAGGTTCCCATGCAAATATTGCCCACCTCACCAAGCACGTCCATCTCATCTTTGGAAAGGTAGTCAGAAACCTTCAGCTCCGGTTCGTCTCCAGACGGCGGGGCAGGAAAAACAAAATCATCGGCGGGCGAGGCCGGTGCTGCGCCTTCATCTGCAGCCGCTTCCGGCATGCCGGCTGCTCCGTCCGCTGCATCGCCGTCTATCTGCCCGGCTCCACTCAGCATTCTCTCTATTTCCTCAGGACTCATTACCTCATTGCTCAATGTTATCATTCTCCTTAACAATCTTCGCTATCTGTACAGCATATTTATTATTGTCTGTTCCCACCACACCCTTGAACTTTGGTATGTCCTCAATATTCACATTTATGTATTCCCTTATGCTGTGGTTTATACATATAACGTCTCCCACCTGCATATTGAGAATTTCTCTGAAAGAGGTCTTAGTTTCGTTAAACACCGCTTTAAGCGATACATAGGTGTTTAAGAGCTGCTCTTTTATGGTTTCCTCTTTGCTGTCTGCACGGTGAATATTTTGGTTTGCCAGCGTCCAATTTACAGTGTTGAGCTGCTTTGCAATTGGCTGTACCGCGAGATGCGGTATACATATAGAAATAAGCCCCTGTATTTCATCCAAAGTGACATTAAGCGTAACTATGGCCGCAGGCTCGTTCATTTCAACTATCTGAGTAAACTGCGAGCTATATTCCACCCTGGACAATACGGGGTTTACATTTGTTATTTTTTCCCAGGAATCCTTTAATATACCCATTGTTTGGTAGAGTATATTTTCTATTATTGAGGTCTCTATTTCCGTGAAGCTCTTATCACTCATGGTATAGTCTGCAACACCGCCAAAAAGACGGCTTATGAAACCATAAACCAAGGATGATGATAGCTCTATCAAAAGCGAACCGGAAAGCGGCTCCATTTCAATAACACCAAGCACTACCGGAGTGGGAATGGAGTTGTTGAACTCTCCAAAGCTTATCTCCTCAACCGATATAACCTCTATTTCACATACTGTATGCATCATTCCTGTGAGCCTGTTTGCCAGCAGAAACGCAAAATTATCAAATACTATATTGAGCGTGCGCATCTGTTCTTTGTAGAACTTATTCGCCGTTCTGAAATCATAAATGCGAACGCCCGCCGATGGGTCGGGCGGCGCTTCATCGTGGCCTACATCCTCGCCCATGCTTAATGCATTTAATAAATCGTCTATTTCATTTTGAGATAATACATTAGCCAACGGCTTCCTCCAGTTATAAGACCTCAAAAAGCCTGCTTGGATGCTGTGGCAAACCTTTACAGACTTTTACAGCATATCAACAAATCAAAGCGCTCTGTTTGCGCAAGAAAATGTTTTATGCACAGCAGTTCTTCGCTATCGCCGCTTGCACAGCTGTTTGATAAACTGCAATAATTTTAAGCAATATTTATTATACCAACTTATGTTAAATTACACAACACCTCAAAAGTACATAGCCGCGAATTATTGAACAACAAAGTCACTTATGTACACACCGTAAAACTCCGGCATGTTCAAAAAGGCGCTCAATTCATCGTACAGCCTTTTTTCCAGCGTTTCTATTGCGTTGTCCGCCCGCGCTTCAGTTTCTGTCATGTCGCGCAGCACCTTTACGCATATATTTCTTATTGCCTGCTGGTTTGTATCAAGATCGGTAGTTTTGTCTGTATCAAAAGCCAGCGCAACCGTGGCCTTAACAAGCGGCGGTACTGCGGTGCTCATAGTGCCGGCATCGTCACTTGAAACCGGCTCCGGCTTCAAATTTACCACAAAAAAGTCTCCGGGAACATAATAAAACCGTTTGGTAAGCTCTGGCAGCGGTTTTTCGCCGTCAGCGGCGGCCGCCTGCTCCCCTCCCCCAAACAGACTGCATGCCGAAACGGCAAATACCAGCAACATTATTATTGTAAGCAATACAGCTATTTTTTTTCTGTTCATATCTATGTCCTCTCAAATATAATTTATATCGTGTGACGTATACAAAGCTGCAATTGCCTTAAATTGCGGCAGCTCTGCGCCTTACTTGCGCGCTCCGGCTAGTTTGCAGCCGCGGCGTTTGGCTGCACTATATTGCTTTGCTGCGTTGTAAGCACTGCCGCGGGCTGAGGCACCGCCGCCACGTTTGCTTCAGCATTTTGCAGATCTGTAAGCAGGCCGTCTACATCCTTTGCCGTAAGTATTATATTTACCCTGCGGTTTTTCTGCCTGCCTTCAGTCGTTTCGTTTGTGGCTATGGGAATCCACTCTCCGCGCCCCAGGCTGTCAAACATGCTGGGCGCCATTCCGGATGCCTGTATCATATATCTTACCACGTTATTGGCGCGCTTGCTGGAAAGGTCGAAGTTGTCTGTAAATTCGGCCGTGTTTATGGGGTTGTTGTCTGTATGCCCCTCAACCGTTACGTGCTGTATGGCGTCAGAATAGCTGGCTGCCATATCGCTTATACTGGTAAGTATGTTCTGCGCCTGCTCGTCTCTTATATTCGCCCTGCCGGAATCAAAAAGTATACCGTCAAGTATTGTTATTGTTATATACATGCCGTCTTTTGTTAGCATGAGCGAACTTGAAAGCCCCTGCTCTTTTATGTATGCATTAAGGTTTTCATAGAGCTGGTCAAACTCTTGATCCACCTTTTTTTGCGCGTTTGACTTGCTGTCTTCCAGCATTTGCTGCAGCATTTCCTTTATTTCCTGCTGAGACATCTTGCTTATGTCTATCTGGCTTTGGGAACGGGTGACCACGTTGTTTTGGCTTAGCCCCTGGGTGGGCGCTTTCACCTCTATGGGTTCTATAACAGAGCCGGTGGGCATGCCCCTAAAAGACTCCACTATGGCGATCCACTTTTCCTCACTCATTGTGGACGAGGCAAAAAGCATAACGAAAAAGCACAACAGCAAGGTAACCAAATCGCCGTAGGTATCCATCCAGTTAGCACCACCGCCACCGCCGCGCTGTTTCTTTTGCCTCATTCTTCTCCGCCTCCTCCGGCAGGCGCCTCTTCCGCACTTGCAGCGGCATCTGACTTAGATATGAAGGCTCTCAGTTTATCTCTTATAACACGCGGGTTCTCGCCATCCTGTATGGAGAGTATACCCTCAATTATTATGTTCTTTTGCAGCTGCTCATTCTGGTTTTTTAGCCTGAGCTGCGAAGCCACGGGGTTGTAGGCAACGTTTGCCAAAAGCACGCCGTAGAAGGTTGTTATAAGGGCAACGGCCATCTGCGGGCCAAGCGAGCTTGGGTCATCCAGCTTTTGAAGCATGTTTATAAGGCCAACCAGCGTACCTACCATACCAAAAGCGGGCGAAAGCGAAGAACCGCGGTCAAATATACTGGCGTAACGCTCATGGCGCTCGTCTATAAAATATACCTCGGTTTCCATAACGTTTTTAACAAGTTCGGGGTCTGTACCGTCCAAAATAAGCATGACGCCGTTTTTCATAAATGGATCGTCCATGCCGCTAACTTTATCTTCAAGCGCAAGCAGTCCGTTTTTTCGGGCGATATTTGCCATATCAACAATATCTTCAATTTGTTGATTCAGGTCTATATCGTTTTTTTGCAGCGCTAATTTTAACAATGTAAATACTTTTTTGAAATCTTCCATGGGTGTGCTAGCAATTAGAGCGCCCAAATGGCCGCCCAAAACAATAAAAATAGAACCAGCGTCTATATAATCTCCCAGCACGCCCGTCATCATTACGGTGGCTATTGTGCAGCCTATAGCCACGCCCCAGCCCATTATTAGCGTAATATTCAAATATCTTCACCCCTTCAGAGAACTTTTTTTGCCCACCGCTTTCTCTTGCACTTTCTATTTATAGTCTACACGTCAGCCATCCGCTCCAGCGTATCTGAGAGCTTCATGGGCATATTTAGATATATTAGCTGTTTATAAGCCACTATCTTATCTATTATAACATCCGGCGGCTCCAGCACCAGTATTTTTTTTCCTGATGCCAGAGTCAGCACGGTGTCCGGAGTGGCTTCTATAAAATCTATAGTTTCCGCATTCACGAAAAATCTCTCTCCGCCAAGCTTTGAAACTTCTATCATCTACGCTGCCACTCCCCTAATATTTTTATATTTCATTTTGCTCCGCGTATTGCTGCGCTTTTGCTGTGCGCCGCAATTTTTTGGGGCTGCCTCGCCTGCGGCTAAAACACGGTGTGTTTTAGCAAAGCGGTTACCTCTTCAGATTTACCAGCTCTTCCAGCATGGCGTCTGAGGTTGTTATTATTCTTGAATTAGCCTGGAATCCCCTCTGTGTGGTTATCATTCCCACCATTTCCTCAGAAAGATCCACGTTGGACATTTCAAGAGAGGAGGGTGTCAGCGCGCCGAAGCCTTCGTCCCCAGGCTTTCCGTACTGCGCCGTTCCGGAGTTTGCAGAGGAGCGGTACAGGTTTGTTGCCACCTTTTCAAGACCCTCATTGTTCGCGAATGTGGCCATTGCGAGGTATCCCAGCACCACCTGCTCATTCTTGGAAAATTTCGTTCCGTTTATTACTGTATCCTCTTTGAGCTGGGCTATCAATTGACCCTTCTCGTTTATGGCAAAGTTTGTATACTTATCCTGCGATACTTCCATATCGCCACGCCTTGTTCCGGCAGAAAAACCGTCATTGTTGCTTACTGTGATATAGCCGTTGTTAACAACATCTGCCACTTGTGCCATAATATCCTTGTAGCTTATTGCCGCAGGCGGATTTGCACTGGATTTTGCCACAAAGTCTATATCGCCCAGGCCGGGTATGCGCACTCTGTATGTATCTCCGTCAGTAAAGGTTGCCGTTGGCACCACTACTGCGCCATCCCCACGCTTAGTAGCCGGAGGTGTAGGAGCCGTTGTAGCAATTATTTCTATTTTATTTAATGCACCCTCAGTAGGAACCTCTATCTCTACGCCGTTTCTGTACAATTTGAATGTAGGAAAGGATGTTGCAGTCAGCGGATCATCCGTGGACGGCACCATTTCAAAAGTATAAGTTCCGGAATTCAGAGATTTTATTGAGCCTCTGTCTGAATATGCGAAGCTCTCTATATCCTTGCCTGATTTGCTATCAATGTAGGCCTGCTTGCCGCGTCCGTTTGTGCCCTGCACATATGTTGCGTCATAGCTCTGCACTCTGTAGCCGCTCTGGTTTACAAGGAAGCCGGCTCCATCAAGCGCAAGATCTCCCG
>CAYXBW010000010.1:0-34644 GCA_964463305.1 uncultured Christensenella sp.
CTCAACGCGGCGGTGGCGGCGGGAATAATGCTGTACGAGGCGAGGCATAGACTGAAAGGATAATTTTAGTTATGAGCAATGAAAATTTGGTGGAGAGTGCAAAGCGGGATATAGCCGCCTGCGAAAGCAGCGCGCAGCTAAACGATGTCCGCGTGAAATATTTGGGCAAGAAGGGCGAGATATCCCTGCTTATGAAGCAGATGGGCGCGCTATCTCCAGAGGAGCGCCCTGCCTTCGGGCAGCGGGTGAACGATATGCGCGCCGAGGTGGAGGGCGCGCTTGCCGCTCAGACGGAGCGGATAGAGCAAAAGGAGCTGGCGCAAAAGCTGGCCGCAGAGCGTGTGGATATCACACTGCCGGGAAAAGCGGTTCGTCCGGGCGCGCTGCATCCTTTAACGCAGGTTTACCGCGAGGTGCGAGATATATTTATGGGTATGGGCTTTGACGTTATGGAAGGCCCTGAGGTGGAGCTTGATAAATACAACTTTGAGCTGCTGAACATTCCCAAGGAACACCCCGCGCGCGACGCGCAGGATACCTTTTACGTGAGCGAGGACGTTGTGCTGCGCACGCACACTTCGCCCGTGCAGGTGCGCGCAATGCTGCAAAGCAAGCCGCCCATACGTATGGTGTGCCCCGGCCGCGTGTTCCGCTGCGACGATGTGGACGCGACGCATTCGCCCGTATTTATGCAAATAGAGGGGCTTGTGGTGGGCAAGGGCATTCGCTTCTCCGACCTCAAGGGCACGCTGAACACATTTTTGCGCAGCTTTTACGGCGAGCATGTGAAAACAAAGTTTCGTCCCGCATTTTTCCCGTTTACAGAGCCATCCGCAGAGGTGGACGTTACCTGCACGGTGTGCGGCGGCAAGGGCTGCTCTGCCTGCAAGGGCGCGGGCTTGATGGAGGTTTTAGGCTGCGGCTCCGTAAACCCCATAGTGCTGCAAAACGTGGGCATAGACCCGAACGAATACAGCGGTTTCGCCTTCGGAATGGGTATAGACCGTTTGGCAAATACAAAGTACGGCATTACGGACATCCGCTTGCAGTACGAAAACGACCTGCGCTTTCTGCGCCAATTCGTATAATAGGGGGTATGTGCATATGTTAGCGCCATACAGATGGATAAAGGACTACGCCAATGTTTCTTCCAATGTGGAGGAGCTTGCCGAAAAAATGGTTATGACAGGCAACGGCGTGGAGGGAATAGAGCATATAGGTGAGAATATCGTAAACGTTGTGGTGGGGCGTATTGAAAAGCTGGAAAAACACCCCGACGCGGACAAGCTGCAAATTTGTAGCATAAACGTGGGCGAGGCTGAGCCGGTGCAGATAGTTACGGGTGCGGACAACGTTTTTGAGGGCGCGTATATACCCGTGGCGAAGGCGGTAGCCACGCTGCCGGGCGGTGTGATAAAGAAAGGTAAGCTGCGCGGTGTGGAGTCCTTCGGTATGCTGTGCTCCGGCGAGGAGCTGAATCTGAAAGAAGAGGATTACCCCGGCGCGGGCGTGGACGGCATACTTATACTGGACGGGGAGCCTGAACCGGGAATGGATGCGCGTGAGCTTTTTGAGCTTAACGGCGCGGTGATAGAGTTTGAGGTGGGAGCCAACCGTCCGGATTGCCTCAGCATGATAGGTGTGGCGCGCGAGGCCGCCGCAGCGGATGAGGCGGAGTTTGCACTGCCCGAAGTGAAATACACGGAGAACGAAGCGGAAACCTCGGCGCTGGTGAATGTGGACGTACAGGCGACCGACCTGTGCACACGCTACATCGCCGCCGCCGTGACGGACGTTAAAATAGAGCGTTCGCCGCAGTGGATGCGCACAAGGCTGCGAGAGGCGGGCATTAGGCCCATAAACAATATAGTGGATATAACAAACTTTGTTATGCTGGAGACGGGTCAGCCCATGCACGCCTTTGACGCGAACGATATTCGCGGCGATAAAATAATAGTGCGCCGCGCCGTATCAGGCGAGAAAATGACCACGCTGGATGATAAGGACAGAGAATTTACCGAAAATATGCTGCTTATTTGCGATGCCGAAGGGCCTATAGGCGTGGCGGGCGTAATGGGCGGGCAGAATTCGGAAATAAAGCCCACCACCAAGACGGTAGTGTTTGAGGCGGCCAAGTTCGGCTATGGAAACATACGCCAAACGGCGCGTGCTCTAGGAATATCCACCGAAAGCTCCATGCGTTTTTCCAAGGGCGTGGATGCTGCCACCACCATGTTTGCCATGCAGCGGGCATTGACGCTGATAGAGCAATTGGGCGCCGGCAGGGTGGCACGCGGCATGATAGATATATTGAACGAAGATATTTCGCCCCGCATAGTGAAAACCACTGCGGCGAAGGTGAACGCGCTGCTGGGAACGGATATACCCGTGAAGGATATGCAGCAGTACCTTAACCGCGTGTTCATACAAACGGGCTGCATTGGCGATGAAATAATATGCACGGTTCCCTCCTTCCGTGGCGATATTGCTGGCAGTGCAGATATTGCCGAGGAGGTGGCGCGCATATTCGGGTATGATAATATACCAGAAACGGACGCGAACATAAGCATGAAGCGCGGAACTATGTCTGCGGCTGAAACGCTTTCTGACACTTTGAAGCGTTACCTTGCGGATAACGGCTTTTTCGAAAGCATAACCTACAGCTTCATAGGTGAACAGGAGTATAAAAAGCTGGGTGTAGAAATGCCCAAAAGCGTAAAAATTATGAATCCGCTGGGCGACGATACCGCATATATGCGCCAAACGCTGGCTGCGCACATGTTGAATGTTGTTTCATTGAATCTGAGCCGTAAAAATATGGAATTTGGCCTGTTTGAGCTGGCGAGGGTTTACATACCTGCGGATGGACAGCCGCTTCCCGAAGAACGCCCCACGCTTGCCATTGCAATGACGGGCGGGAATGCGGATTTCTTCAGCCTTAAGGGGGTTGTGGAAAATATTGCAGAGCTTGTGAGCGGCGCGCAGATAGAATGCGTGCGTGCAAACCTGCCCTACCTGCACCCCGGCGTGAGCGCGGACGTGCTGTTGGATGGGCGCAAGGTGGGCGTGATGGGCGAGGTCTCGCCTGAAGCGGCCAAAAACTTTGAGCTTACGCAAAAGGTGTACATAGCCGAAATAGATCTGGTTTCGCTGGGCGAGAAAAGCAGGCCGGCGGTGCGGTTCGCGCAGCTGCCCAAATATCCCGCAGCCACGAGAGACATAGCGGTGATAGTGGACAGTGAGGTGGGCGCGGGCGATATGCTGCGAGAGATCAAGGCGGCCGGCGGCAATCGTGTGGAGAGCGTGCAGCTCTTCGACGTATACGAGGGCGAGCAGGTGGGCGCGGGCAAAAAGAGTGTGGCCTACGCGCTTACGCTGCGCGCGGCGGACGGTACGCTCAAAGACGAGGAAGTGGAAAAGATAATGGCGAGGGTGATGAAGGCGCTGGAAGATAAATTTGGTGCGAAACTGCGCTGAGTGAACGCGGAAAGGCGCGGCGACCCCGCTTGATACGAGCTTACTTAAAATAGTTGTAGCGCGGCGGGGTTTGCTGTATAATAAAAGCGTATCATCTGAAATTTTCAAAATAATAATTTAAGCGAGGCTGGTGAATATGGAAAAAACCAAGACAGTTGTCAATATCGCCGGAAAAGACTATACCATAATCGGTGTGGAGAGCGCCGAATATATACACAGGGTCGCGCTTACGGTGAACGGCAAGTTTAAGGATATCAAAATGGCCAATCCCGACCTGAACAATATACAGCTTGCTATGCTCACCGCCATAAATGTTGCGGATGATTATACCAAGATGAAAGATGAGCTTGAGGCTGTTAAGAAGGAGCTGGAAACCGTGAAAAAAAGCCAGCAAAGCAGCGCCGGCGGCAATACTCTGAGCTTTGGCAAAAAATGATCGTTTAAATTTATGGCGCCGCTTCGGTTTTTTCCGGGGCGGTGCTTTTTATTTGGAATGAGAACTTTTTTTAGCATAAGCGAATACGAAAAAAATAGCCGAAAGATATTTCTAAATCGCTCTATAATATAGAATAATCCCATAAAGCGTGATAAAATAACAAAAAACACAGCAAGGGAGCAAATCATGGCCACAGAAAAGGACAGAAAATATCTGGAGCTGCTTTCCGCAAAATATCCCACTATACAATCGGCGTGCACGGAGATAATAAATCTTAAAGCCATACTTAACCTGCCCAAGGGTACGGAGCATTTTGTAAGCGATATACACGGCGAGGATGAGGCGTTTTGCCATATTTTGAACAACGCTTCCGGCGTTATACGCGAAAAGGTGGATATGCTCTTTGCCAAAACGGTATCCAGCCGTGGTAGAACGGAGCTTTGCACACTCATATATTACCCGGAAAGAAAGATAGAGATAATCACCCGCGAGGTGGAGGATATGCGCGAATGGTATATGATAACGCTGTATCGGCTAATAGAGGTTTGCCGTCTTTGCGCGTCTAAGTATACGCGTTCCAAGGTGAGGAAGGCTCTCCCTCGTGATTTTGAATATATTATAGACGAGCTGCTGCATACAAACAACGACTCTGCAGATAAGCAGAGCTATTATGAGGATATTATTTCCACAATAATAGACATAGAACGTGCGGATGCCTTTATAATTGCGCTGGCGAACGTTATAAAGCGGCTGGTGGTGGACAGGCTGCACATAGTGGGAGATATATACGATAGAGGTCCGCACGCTGACGTAATAATGGATCGCCTGATGACCCACCACGCGGTGGATATACAGTGGGGCAACCATGATGTATTATGGATGGGCGCGGCATCCGGGAGCGCGGCCTGCATAGCGGGCGTGCTGAACATAAGCACAAAGTACGGCAATATAGATTTTGTGGAAAACGCCTATGGTATAAATTTGCGTCCGCTGGCACTTTTTGCGCAGGAGACCTATACTGGAAGTCCGGATATAATGAACCATATGCACAAAGCTATTGCCGTAATACAGTTCAAGCTGGAGGGGCAAATAATAAAACGTCGCCCGGAATTTGACATGGCCAGCCGCCTGCTGCTTGAAATGATAGATTTTGCTGATATGAGCATAATGCTTGACGGGGTTAAATATCCGCTAAAGGATACGGATTTTCCCACGGTCGATCCGGACGATCCGTATGCGCTTACGCCTGCTGAGGAAGAGGTGGTTGGTCAGCTGGTGCGTTCTTTCATGTACAGCGAAAAGCTTAAGCGGCACGTTCGCTTTCTTTATTCCAACGGAAGTATGTACAAAATATACAATGGTAATCTGCTTTTTCACGGGTGCATACCTATGGAGGAGGATGGCAGCTTTCATGAATTTGATATGGGAGGGGCAATTATTTCCTGCCGTGAATTTATGGATTATGCGGATATAGCGGTGAGAAAGGCGTATTATGCGCCGCCGGGCGACCCGGAAAAGCAGCAAAACCAGGATTTTGTGTGGTATCTGTGGTGCGGAAGGCACAGCCCGCTCTACGGCCGTGATAAAATGACCACCTTTGAGCGCATGTTTATAGCAGATAAAAACACGTGGACTGAGCGCAAAAACCCCTATTATGCGCTGATTGAGGAGCAGGAAAACTGCGAACGTATATTGGGCGAGTTTGGCTTGACAGATAAATATTCGCACATAATAAACGGCCATGTGCCCGTGCGTGTAAAAGAGGGGGAGGCGCCTGTGCGTGGCGGAGGCCGCCTAATAATGATAGACGGCGGATTTTGCAGAGCTTATCAGCCGCAAACGGGAATTGCGGGCTATACCATGTTTTACAATTCATACGGTATGCGCCTAGTTTCGCACGAACCATTTGCCGGGCTTTCCGAGGCCATAAACAAAAACGAGGACATGCTTACTGCCTTTGTGGTGTTTGATACCGCGGATGACAGGATAACCGTACGCGAAACGGACAACGGAAACGAGCTGGCTGCGGGGATAGCCGATCTTACAGAGCTGCTGGGCGCTTATCGTAGGGGCGTGATAAAAGAAAAGGCGTAGAAGCCTGCGCATTGTTTGACATTGTATTGCTCATTAAGGTACAATTGAACGGTATTTTATTACAGGATATGTTGTATTTTTTGATAGCGTGAAGCGAGTACGGCCGCGGCGGTATTGCGAGTAACACGGCCTCAAGCGATGAGGAGCCTTAAAATGCGCTTATATTTTGTTTTGATGGCAGTATAAAAAATAAACCGGGAATTGGGATATGATAAATTTCAATGTGCCGCCCTTTGTGGATTCCGCTGCGGAATACATGCGGGATGCGGCGGCAAAAAACCATAAAATATGCGGAGACGGACCGTTCACGGCCAAGGTGAGCGGCTGGCTGGAGCGGCAGTCCGGCACGGGCAAAACGCTTCTTACCACATCTTGCAGCCATGCTCTTGATATGATGACAATGCTGGCTGGCATAGGCGCGGGTGACGAGGTTATATTGCCCTCTTATAATTTTGTTTCGGCGGGCAATTCGGTTGCCTTGCGCGGCGGTACCTGCGTGTTTTGTGATGTGCGACCGGACACCATGAATATAGACGAAGCAAAAATAGAGGCTGCCATAACGGATAAAACCAAGGCCATAATTGTGGTGCATTACGCGGGTGTTGCCTGCGAGATGGACGCTATAATGGATATAGCCAAAAGGTACGGGCTAATATTGCTGGAGGACGCGGCGCAGGGTATGCTGTGCAGCTACAAGGGCAAAACGCTGGGTACGATCGGTGCGCTTGGGGGCTACAGCTTCCACGAGACGAAAAACTATTCCATGGGCGAGGGCGGCGCGCTTTTGATAAACGAGCCGAAATACGTGGAAAAAGCGGAAATACTGCGCGAAAAGGGCACGGACAGAAGCCGCTTTTGGCGCGGACAGGTTGATAAATATTCCTGGCAGGACATGGGTTCTAGCTATCTTCCCTCCGAGCTGAACGCGGCTTATCTATGGTCGCAGCTTGAGGTGGCGGAGGAGATAAACGCCGCCCGTCTTGCGGTTTGGAGCGAATACTACGAGAGGCTTAGCTGTCTCACGCAAAAGGGTGTGGAGCTGCCGCAGGTGCCGGAGGGCTGCGTGCACAATGGCCACATGTTTTATATGAAATGCCGTGACCTGGCTGAACGTACTGAGTTTATAGAATTTATGAAAGCACGGGGCGTGATGTGCGTGTTCCATTATGTGCCGCTGCACTCCTCGCCCGCCGGAAAACGCTTTGGATATTTTTCGGGCGAGGACGAATATACCACGCGGGAGAGCGAGAGGCTGGTGCGCCTGCCGCTCTACTACGGCATAACAGATGAAGACGTATGCGCGGTGATAGACGCCGCCAAAGAATTTTACGGAGTATAGCGGAGGGAGAGTATGCCTGAAAAAATTTCATTTGTGATACCCTGCTACCGCTCTATGGATATATTGCCGGATGTTGCGGGCCGTATAGTTTCTGCAATGGAGGGCGAGGATTTTGAAATAGTACTGGTGAACGACAGCTCGCCGGACGATACCTTTGGCGCGATAAGAAAGCTGTGCGCGGCTGATTCGCGCATAAAGGGCATAGATCTCTCGCGAAACTTCGGCCAGCATTCTGCCATCATGGCGGGGCTTCGGCACGCCACGGGTGATATAGTGGTATGTCTTGACGACGACGGACAGACCCCGCCGGAGGAGGCGTATAAGCTTATAGAGCAGATACGCGCCGGACATGATGCGGCAATAGCCCGCTATGCAGAAAAAAAGCATGGTGCGTTCAGAAATTTTGGCAGCCGCGTAAACAACTGGATGGCTTGCAGCATGATAGGCAAGCCAAAGGAACTGTATCTTTCCAGCTTTGTGGCAATGAAGCGCTTTGTGGCGAGCGAGATATGCGGGTATACTTTTCCATATCCATATATTTCAGGATTGCTGCTGCGCGCTACCAAAGATATTGTTAATGTTGATATAGACCATAGGGAGAGGGCGAGCGGTTCATCCGGATATACGCTTTCAAAATTACTCTCGCTCTGGTTCAACGGTTTTACAAATTTCTCCATAAAGCCGCTGCGTTTTGCCATAGTGATAGGCACTATAATAGCCGTGGGCGGTTTTGGCACGGGAATATATTCTGTATTCAAAAAGCTTATGGACCCGAATACGCCGCTGGGGTGGGCATCTATGATGAGCGCAATAGCATTTATTGGCGGTATCATACTGCTTATGATGGGGCTGATAGGCGAATACATTGGGCGCATATATATGGGGCTTAATCAGCAGCCGCAATATGTGGTAAAAGAGAAACTGAATTTGGAGGATGAGCAGCGCAGCAAGGGGAACTTACATTATTGACCGATCGGAAATGATTAACTGAGTTACACGTCGCTTTAACCACAATGGGTTTGAGCGGCGTTTTTCTTTTGCTTGATTTGCGTTTGGCATATGGTATAATGTTCTTATATATTACGCTGGTGGGGAAATCGGTGTAAAAAAATATGAAAAAATGCCCGTTTTTTTGAAACGGGCGTAGTTAAATTTTGGCGGTTGCTTAGTGGTTTGGTGACTGACCAAAAATAAATAAACAGCAACATTTTGGAGGTAAAGCAAATGAAAAAATCTGTCAGACTACTCGTACTCGTGCTGGCGCTTGTGATGGCGTTCAGCTTTGGTTTGCAAAGCGTGGCGTTTGCCGCGGATGCGCAGGATGAAATAGCGGTGGATGAACCCGTTGCCGATGCGCCTGTGGAAGAAGCGCCGGAAGTGCCGGAAATTCCCGAAGTACCAGAAGCTCCGGAACTTTCCGAGATGCCGGAAGGAACGCTGGCCGAGGTTCCCGCAGAGGATATTACAATAGAAGAGTCTGCGGCGGTGGAGGCTTCGGCAGAAGCAGCCGCTGTCAGCTTTGATGTATACAAAAATTCGCTGGGTACATGGCTCACATATACGGGCAATGAGCCTACGGTTGTTTTCCCGTCAACATATAACGGCGAGAAGGTAATGGGCGTGAGGGGCATAAGCCCCGCAGCCAAAGGCGTGGTTACAAGCATAGTTATTGAAGAAGGTATAACAAATATACATTTGGAAGCGTTTAAGGATTGCAAAAAGCTCACCAGCGTTCAAATGCCAAACACGCTGCAGATAGTAGACTTTGGTGCTTTCTCAGGATGCAGCGCTATAAAATCAATATCATTCCCGAAATCCGTGCAGGAGATATATTCGGCAATGTTCCAAAACTGCACCTCCTTGACAAAGGTAGTGATACCCAATAAAGCTACAAAGGTGTATACCTACGCTTCAATGTTTACGGGCTGCAAGGTATCCAACATATACATACACGGTGTGCCGGGAAGTACTGCTGAAGCTCTGGCGATCAATGCCAAAACCAAGTTCCGCGCTACTGGAAGCTTCTCTGTACCAGCTCCCAAAAACCTCACTGTAAAGCTGCCCTACGGCACATATAATAAAGTAGAAATAAAATTCAGCCAGTCTGTATATTCGCAGAAATACGAAATATACCGTTCCAACAGCAAGGATAAGGGATACAAGCTGGTGAAGACGGTGGCTCCCACTAGCGCATACTCTTCTTTGGTGTATACAGATACGGTAGACCCGGGACGCACATACTACTACAAGGTTCGCGCCGTATCAAACTACTCCAATCCGGTGAAGAAGAGCGGCTTCACAAATCCGCGCGCAATTAAGCCCATGCTGGCAAAGCCGTACATATACAGCACAATAATGAACAATAACACAGCTGTAAGGGTATATTGGAATAAGATAGAAGGAGCGACCGGCTATTTCGTATATAGAAACGAAAACGACGGCGCATACAAGCTCATAGCCACGCTGGGTGGCACCACGCTGGAATATATGGACGGCGCTATACCGAGGAGCGGTAAGTTCTCCTATAAAATGGTACCGTTCAAGACAATAGGCACCAAAAACTACAACGGCTATACTTCCAACATACGCGGGTATGAATGGAAAACTATATAGTTTAGAAAACTTAAGATAGACTGATAATATAAAACAAACAGGAGACTTTCCGCTTTGAGCGGGAAGTCTCTTTTGCGCCTGCGTTCACAAATATTTCAATAATTAACCGTATTATGGAGTTGTAAAAGGGAGCGTTTCGGTATATTATATAGATTGTAATGTATACGGGTATGCATATGGAAACCAGAGTATGGGAGTACATAACGGAACTGGGGCTAATTGAGGAAGGGCAGGTTGTCGGCGCTGCTGTTTCAGGCGGGCCGGACTCTATGGCGCTTCTTGTTTGTTTATGTTCTCTGGCAAGCCGCAATGGCTTTACCGTGAAATGCATACATTTTGAGCACGGTATACGCGGCGAAGACTCGCTCAGAGACGCTGAATTTGTGGAAAATTTTTGCGCGGAGCGGGATATACCAATGTTTGTAGGTGCGGCGGATGTACCCGCTCTGGCCGAAAAATGGGGAGTGAGTGAGGAGACGGCAGCCAAGCGCGCGAGGGAAGAATATATGGATTCCTTAGTGCTTGCGGGTGAGGCAGACGTAATAGCCACGGGCCACCATTTGGATGACAGTGCGGAAAGTGTGCTTATGCATATATTGCGCGGCAGCGGGCTTGCAGGGCTGACAGGCATTCACAGCCGCTACGGAAATTATATAAGACCGTTACTTTGTGTGGATAGGGCGGAAATACTGGCCTATGCGGGGCAAAACGGCATAGACTATGTGACGGACGCAACGAACGCAGACAATAAATATACCAGAAACTATGTGCGGAACGTTCTTATGCCGGGCATAGCGGAAAATATAAACCCGGATGTATCGGGTGCGCTGAACCGCTTAAGCAAGCTGGCTGCGCGAGATTCAGAATATATTGAGGCGGAGGCTGCTGCGGCGCTTTCCTCCATTGCTAAAAAGGAGGGAGATACCGTGCGTATGGATGCGGCGGCGCTTGCAAAAATGCACCCCGCGCTGGCCGGGCGGGTGGTGCGCGGAGCCTGCGCTCTGCTGCACGTGCAGCAGGATATAGAGCTTGCCCATATAACGGCTGTTATAGAGCTGGCGAAAAACGGACGCACGGGTGCTATGGCAAATATCTCACGAAACATATGTGCTGAGCTGGAGTACGGCAGCCTGCTTTTGGGCTTCACGGGCAGGCGTGCGGACAGCAGTTTTGAGGCAGTGCTGGATATAGGGGACGTGCTGAGGCTGCCAAACGGTGACCGTGTGGAGTGCGCGGAGGTGTCAGGTTACGATACGCAAAATATTGATCCTTACATAGAGCGATTCGATATGGATAAGCTGCCTGCCAAAACAGCGGTGAGAACAAGGCATACCGGTGATGTTATACATCCGCTGGGTGTGGGTGGAGGAAAAAAGCTAAAGGATTACTTTATAGACAAAAAACTGCCGCGCGAGGAGCGGGAAAAAACGCCGCTTTTGGCAGATGGCAATGAAATAATATGGGTAGTGGGCCACGTGATGTCCGACCTTTACAAGGTGGACGAGGACACGGAGCGTATTTTGGAAATAAGATACGTAAAAAAGATTTGAAGTGTTTATGCATAGTACGGTGAGGACAGTGATCTGCGGAGGTGTATTTTGGAACATTATGTTGAAAGGGATATCGGCGATACGCTTATAAGCGAGGCGGATATCCAAAAAAAGGTAAAGGAACTGGGTGCGCGGATATCACGCGATTATGCGGGCAAGGATTTTGTGGCCATATGCATTTTGCGCGGCTGCGTGATGTTCTTTGCAGATCTTATGCGCTATGTGAACATACCCATGGCAATAGAATTTATGTCCGTATCAAGCTATGGCGGCGGCGCGGAAAGTTCCGGCAATGTAAAGATAAAATATGACCTCGAAAACGACATAGGCGGAAAGCATGTGCTTATAGTTGAGGATATAATAGACACGGGCAATACGCTGGAGCATCTGGTGGAGATGCTGCGTTCAAGGAATCCCGAAAGCATAGAAATATGCGCACTGCTTGATAAAAAGGACAGGAGACTGGTGGATGTGCCTGTCAAGTATGTGGGATTTGAGATACCGGATGAATTTGTTGTGGGATATGGGCTGGATTACAACTCCATGTATCGCAACTATGGAAGTATTGGCATACTAAAAAGGGAAGTTTACGCGGGCGAATAGGCCACGCATAATGCATATCCCGTGCTGCGCAGCGCGCGAATAAGCGGGAGACAGGCGATTGTGATCTGCCTTAAAGGAGGATAGAGATTTGGGCAAATTTTTAAGGGGACCGTTCATATACATCGTTATAATTGTAATAATAATTATTGCAACACAGTTTTTGAACAGCCCCACTAACGTACAGGTTGACGATCTGGAATATTATAAATTTCTGGAAAAGGTGAAAGAAGAGGGCGTTAAAGATGCTTCGGTGGTTGATCTTTCACTGGTGGGAAGGTACAAGGACAGCGTGATACCGGATGAGGCTTTTCCGGTGCAGCATGACTTTACTACTACGATACCAAACAGCGTAGAGCAGTTCAACAAGGATATAGCGGCGGTGACGGGTTCATCTAACCCGGAAAATTACGGGTTTAAGCTGAATTATATGCCCACACCGGAGCCGAACTTCTTCTTGCAGCTATTGCCCTACCTCATACCCATGGTGCTGCTTTTGGTGCTGTGGATGTTCATCATGCGCAGGGCGCAGGGTGGCAACAGCGCGGGCGGCGCTATGAGCTTCGGCAAGAGCAAGGCGCGCATGACGGACGGCGGAGATACGAATAAAACATTTGCGGATGTTGCGGGCGCGGACGAGGAAAAAGAAGAGCTTGTAGAAATAGTTCAGTTTCTCAAGAGCCCTGACCGCTTTAAGGAGCTGGGTGCGCGCATACCCAAGGGCGTACTGCTGGTGGGTCCTCCCGGCGGCGGTAAAACCTTGCTGGCAAAGGCTGTGGCGGGAGAGGCCAAGGTGCCATTCTTCTCCATAAGCGGATCGGACTTTGTGGAAATGTTTGTGGGCGTGGGCGCAAGCCGCGTGCGTGATCTGTTTGAAAACGCCAAGAAAAACTCTCCCTGCATAGTGTTCATAGACGAAATAGACGCTGTGGGCAGACAGAGGGGCGCAGGTCTGGGCGGCGGACACGACGAGCGAGAGCAAACGCTGAACCAGCTGCTGGTTGAGATGGACGGCTTTGAGGTGAACGAGGGAATAATAGTTATGGCGGCCACAAACCGCAAGGATATACTTGACCCCGCCTTGCTGCGTGCCGGACGTTTTGACAGGCAGATAATAGTAAACTACCCGGATGTAAAGGGACGCGAGGAGATATTGAACGTGCATTCCAAAGGCAAGCCCTTTGAGGCCAGCGTGGATATGAAAACCATAGCGCGCCGCACACCCGGCTTTATAGGAGCAGACCTCGAAAATGTGCTGAACGAGGCGGCGATACTCACCGCGCGCCGCAAAAAGAAAAAGATAGGCATGAGCGAGATAGAAGAAGCTATCACCCGCGTAATAGCCGGCCCTGAAAAGAAGAGCCGCATAGTTACCGAGGAAGACAAGCGCTGCACGGCCTACCATGAGGTGGGTCACGCTATACTTGCAGACAAGCTGCCCGGATGCGATCCGGTGCACGAAGTCTCCATAATTCCGCGCGGTCAGGCGGCCGGGTACACTATGACGCTGCCCGAAAAGGACAACCAGCATGTTTTCAAAAGCAAGCTGAAGGACGAAATAACAATGATGCTGGGCGGCAGAGTGGCCGAAACGTTAACAATAAAGGACGAGAGCACGGGCGCTATAAGCGATTTGCAAAGAGCTACCACAATAGCGCGCGATATGGTTATGAAATATGGCATGAGCGCGGAGATGGGTCCGGTGTTCCTGGGCGGCGCGCATGAGGTGTTCCTTGGGCGTGAGTTTGGGCAGCAGCAGGAGTTTTCCGATGATACTGCTTCCAGGATAGACAAGGAAGTAAAAAAGATACTTACGGAGAGCTACAATAAGGCCGAGAGCATATTGAAGGAATTCATGAAGCAGCTTATAGATATAGGCGAGGTGCTCATGCGCCAGGAAAAGCTGGATGGCAAGGAATTTAAAGCCTTGCTGGAGGGCGGCAGCAATGGCGATATAAAGCGTATTGCCGAGGAGATAGAAATAGGCGATGCTTCGCTTTTGAGTGACGATTTGGCATAAACGAACGGCAGCTTGCAAATACACGAATGGTTGCATATGCAGCAAACATTTTTGAGCGCGCAATATGCTGTAATGGGGAAAGGGGAGACCCTTTCCTTTGAATTTATACGCGGTGTGTATAAATTTAAAGATTTGGGACAAGTATTATACCGGGAGATATTATTGATGATTGATTTGCACATGCATTCCACCGCTTCTGACGGATCGGAAAAACCTGCGGAGCTTATAGATAAATGCGCCAAGCTGAGGCTTTCGCTATGCTCTGTTACGGATCATGATACTATAGATTCGCAGGCGGAGGCCAGAGCGGAGGCAAAGGCGCGCGGCGTGAATTATATCTCGGGAATAGAGTTTTCTGTGAGGCATACGGGCGAGCTGCACATACTGGGCTATGGGATAGAGCCGGAGAAAGCGCCGGATTTTCTCAAGACTATGGAGGAGCTGCGTGATTCGCGCGTGGGGCGCGTAGTGGAGATAATACAAAAGCTGGGTGAGCATGGCATAAATATAAACTTTGAAGAGGTGGAGCGGTTTGCTGAGGGAAACACACTGGGAAGGCCGCATGTGGCGCTGGCATTGATGGAACGCGGATATGCCTCAGACATGCAGGATGCCTTTACAAAATACCTCAATGAGGAGGGGCTGTGCTATGTGCAGCGGCGCAAGCTTACGGCAAAGCAGGCGCTGGAGCTGATAATATCCGCGGGGGGAACGCCGGTACTGGCGCACCCGAAATTTATACGGACTGACGATATTGCGAAGCTGGTGCGAGATATGACGGCGGACGGGCTGATGGGCATAGAGGCATACTATCCCGCGCATTCGGATGCGGATGTGGCAAAGTTTCTCAAGATAGCACGGGAAAACAAGCTGATGGTAACAGCGGGAAGCGACTATCACGGCAGGATACGCCCCTATGTGGCGCTTGCCTGCGAAAAGCGCGGCGGCCCCATGCTGGACGAGGCGATAGCCTATCTAAAGGGAAAATATGTTAAGGCGTAGCACTGTGCCGGATATTGCGGAGACCGCTTTTGGCGGTTTCTTTTTTATGTCTCGCAGCTTATAGGAGCTGCGGAGTTTTTTATTATAAACAGTGTGAGTTGCACAGCATGTAATGAATTTTCTTGAAACGATTTGCAATGCGCCTGCGGTTCTTGTTGACAAAGCCGCCGCAGTCTTGTATGCTTGAGTTAGCAATGGACAACTCGGCTGGTTGTGAGAATAGCATAAAGCTTGCGGGAAGGCTGTTTTATTTACCCGTGAAAGCATTTGGAGGTATAAATTTTGACGCTTGACGAGCTTAAACCGGGGTTTCATGGCCGCGTATGCGCGGTAAACGGCAGGGGTGCGCTGCGGCGCAGGCTGCTTGAGATGGGGCTTACGCCGGGTACTAAGATATATGTGGAAAAAACCGCGCCCATGGGCGACCCCATGGAGATACGCCTTAGGGGCTATCACCTCACCCTCAGAAAGGACGGCGCGGCTGAGATAGAGATAGAGGAAGAGACGGATGGCGGTGAGGGAGCATGAAAGAGATTCTTGTTGCCCTGGTGGGCAATCAAAACTGCGGCAAAACTACCCTTTTTAACCAGCTTACCGGCAAAAACCAGCGCGTGGGAAATTTTCCCGGTGTTACGGTGGAGCACAAAAAGGGAAAGATAAAATCTGAAAACGATATAACTGTGGTGGATCTGCCGGGAATATATTCTCTTTCGCCCTACACTACGGAGGAGATAGTTTCACGCGATTTTATTTTGAACGGCGATCCCGATGCTATATTGAATATAGTGGACGCCACAAACCTGCAAAGGAATCTTTACCTTACACTGCAGTTAATAGAGCTTGGAAAGCCTATGGTGATAGCGCTCAATATGATGGACGAGGTGGAGGCCAGCCATATTTCTATAGATATAAAAAAGCTGTCCGAGGAGCTGGGCATACCTGTGGTACCTATTTCGGCTTCTAAAAACCAAGGTATTGAGGATCTTGTGGCTGTGCTGCGAAAGACGGCGGAGGGTAGGCGTTTTCCAAAAAAATACGATTTTTGCTCCGGTGCGGTACACCGCGCGCTGCACGCCGCAGCGCATCTTATAGAGGATCATGCGGGCAGCATTGGCTGCAGCCCGCGTTTTGCCGCCTCCAAGCTAATAGAGGGCGATGAGCCGCTGGAGGCGGCTCTTAGGATGTCTACACAGGATAAGGATATACTTCAGCACATAATAGACCAGATGGAACAGGAAACGGATATGGACAGGGAGGCTGCCCTAATAGACATGCGCTATAAATTTATAGAGCAGCTCTATGAGCGTGTGGTGGCTCATGCTCCGGTGTCTCGTGCGCAGGCGCTTTCCCAAAAGGTGGACAAGGTGCTTACGCATAAGATTTGGGCAATACCAATATTTATAGGAATTATGGCGCTCATATTTTACCTTGCCTTTGAATCTGTAGGCGGTTTTTTGTCCGGTGCGCTGGAGACGGGCATAGAGAGCCTTTCAGCTTTGAGCGCGCAGGGGCTGGCGGCGGCGGGCGTTTCGGATTGGATGCTGTCCTTTGTGGTGGACGGCGTATTTGGCGGAGTGGGCACGGTGCTTAGCTTTCTGCCGCTTATAACAATATTGTTTTTTCTGCTCTCGCTGCTTGAAGACAGCGGATACATGGCGCGCGTGGCCTTTGTTATGGATGGTCTGCTCAGAAAAATAGGGCTTTCCGGACGTTCTTTTGTGCCCATGCTGATAGGCTTTGGGTGCAGTGTACCCGCAATAATGTCCACTCGCACTCTTCAAAGCGACAGGGATAGAAAGCTCACTATATTAATTACTCCCTTTATGTCTTGCGGGGCGAAGGTGCCAATATATGCAATTTTTACGGCGGCTTTTTTTGCGCAGTACCAGGGGCTTGTAATGACCTCCATGTATTTGCTGGGAATACTGGTGGCGGTGCTTTCCGGGCTGCTGCTTAAAAATACGCTTTTTAAGGGCAATCCCGTACCCTTTGTGCTGGAGCTGCCAGCATACCGTATGCCTTCGGCAAAAACCGTGCTTATGCTTGTGTGGGAGCGCGCCAAGGATTTTATAGTGCGCGCATTCACAATAATTTTTATAGCCAGTATAATAATATGGTTCTTGCAGTCATATTCGCCCACCTTCCATTTTGTGACGGACAATTCACAAAGTATATTGGCAGAAATTGGGAGGTTCATATCGCCAATATTCGCGCCGCTGGGCTTTGGAAACTGGCAGAGCGCCACCTCGCTCATAGCAGGGCTTACCGCCAAGGAAACTGTTGTATCCACAATATCTGTACTCACGGCAGGCCAACCGCTGAACACATTTTTCAGCCCGCTGGCAGCTTATTCTTTCCTTGCGTTTACACTGCTGTACATGCCATGCTTTGCGGCTATGGCGGCAACAAAGCGTGAGTTGGGAAGTGCGGGCAAGGCTGCTTTGGCAATGGCGTACCAAACGGGAGTTGCATGGATAACGGCTTTTCTAATATTCCAGATAGGCTCACTGGTGCTGGGAGGTGCGGCATGAATGGTGTGGAGATACTTATTTTGGCGGCGGCTGCCGTTGCGGTGTTTTTTGCCGTTAGGTATATAGTTTTGCAGCACAAGCGGCATGGCTGCGTGGGCTGTTCTATGGCGAAGCAATGCGGGCATAGCTGGAAAAACTGCCAAAAACAAGAGCAGGATGCAGATGATAAAGTTTAAGCGCAGCATTCTGCGAATAAAAATGCGAAATATATAGTGATGGAAATGAATACAAATATAAACAAGATGTAAAAAAACGGTCGGGAGGCCGCTTTTTTGCGCCAGGCAAATATTTGCAAAACAGTGCCAAAAAAGCCCTTGTGCAGAGGGCATATTGCGTGCGCAGAAAATATCTGCGCGGTCAAGTGTAATAAATTATTAACATTTTGCGTAACAATAAATCCTGATTTATGATATAATTTCGTATATATATTGACGGGTGAGCGGCGGCGCGCCGTGTTGGGAAAGGCGATATCTGTGGGAATATTTAAAAACAAACCGATGGTTATAACTATAATTGCGGTCATAATATTGGTTTTGCTTATGGCGGCTACGGCCGGCTCAAATTCGGTAGCTTCGGCAACAACGGTTGCGGGCAGCGCGTTTGTGCCTATGCAAAAGTTTTTCTACCAGCTTTCCGACAATATAGTGGGCTTTTTTGCGGGCGCGGGCGCAGACTATCAAAAGGAAAACGCGGCGCTTGTGGCAGAAATGAACGAATACAAGACAAAGCTTATGGATCATGATGAGCTGATAGCTGAAAACGAGCGGCTCAAGGCGGCGCTGGATTACAAGCAAAACAACACCAATCAGGAGCTAAAGGTGGCCAGCATAATTGGCAAGCAGCCCGGCAACTGGTTTGATGTATTCACAATAGACCTTGGCAGCCTTGACGGCATAAAGGAAAACATGCCGGTAATAACACCGGACGGTCTTGTTGGCCGCGTGGAGGAAGTTGGGCTGAACTGGTCTAAGGTAATGGGCATAATAGACGGGCGCAGCAGGATATCTGCAATAATGGAGCGCACGAGGGACGTGGGCATTGCGGGAGGCTCTATAGGCATAGACGATCTTTCCGCCACGCTGACAATGGATTATCTTCCGCTCAATTCGGATATTGTGGAGGGCGATATAGTGGTCACCTCAGGCCTTGATAAAGTATTCCCCAAGGGGCTTACTATAGGCAAGGTATCAGGCACTAAGGCGCGCGAGGGCGGCACACAAGTCACCATAAAGCCAAATGTTGACTTCAGGAGGCTGGAGGAAGTGATGGTGGTGATAAGCTCAGAGGATACCGCCGCGGTGGTGGTGCAGGATATCTCAGACAACAGCGCGGTGCGAGAGCCAATGGAATCCACCGCACCCGAAAATAGCCAAACCCCGGCTCCGGGCAGTCAGGAGTAGTGGCGGATGCGTTATATTGTGCTGGTAATAATGGGCGCTATGGGCGCCGTGTTGAGCGGATCATTTGTGACAGGGCTCAATATAGCCGGAATACATGTTGATATAGTGCTTTTGATGGTGGTGGCGGTGGCGCTGGTGGATAAAACTTCAATGCCCATAATATTTGCCGCTGCTACAGGGCTGTTTATGGACACATTATATTCCACCGTGCTGGGCATGTATGGCCTAAGCTATACTCTTGTGGCGGCGCTGGTGGTGATACTGTTTCGCAAGGTGGCGCGGTTCAACTTACTCTCTTTATTTTTGGCGGGGGCCGGAGGTTATCTTTTAAAAGAGATCATTACGGGGGTTCTGGTGTATATTCTGGGCGGTCGCTTCAACATGGTTTCCATGATGCTGCGCTATGTGCTGCCCGAAACGGCTTTGAACGGGGCGCTGCTGCTGGTGGCATACTGGCTTATAGCGCGGCTTTTTGCCCAAAGCTTTATGAAGCCGAGGAGAACTCACGGACTGGACGATATTTAGAGTAATACCAAACAAAGACGGGTCGCCGGAAAAATGATAGATGTTTTGCGCGGGCAGTATAAAAGACGCAAAAGGGATATCATTACAGGGCGCGGAATGGTGCGGTATTGCAATTGAGGTAACTTATGCTTAAAAAACTCAGGAATAGATTTATAGCCTGCTTTATGATAATAGCCATAGTTTTTGTGATTGTGGGCGTACAGCTTGGCAACCTAACAATGGCGCAGGGGGACGACCTTACAACGCAATCTGAGGAGAGAACTGTGCGTTCGCTCACTCTTAAGGGTTCGCGCGGCAAAATAACGGACATTACGGGCATACCGCTCGCTTACGATGAAATAAGCTACAACGTGGAATTTACACGTGATCCGTCTAAGAATACCACAACGGACAGAGCTTATTATACAGATGTTTTGATACAGACCATAAGCATGATAGAGCAAAACGGCGGCACGGTAATAGACACATTCAATATAGTGAGGAACGACGACGGTTCATTTGCTTTTGATTTTGGTGTTAAAAACGAGGAAGCCAAGGAAAAGCGCGAGAAAAACTGGCGCGAAAACATGTTTGTGAGCAGCAAGCCGGAGGTGGGCGCGGACATGATATACCGCGACCTGCGCGACCGATACAGGATACCGGAGGAATATACCTACGAGCAGGCAAGAAAGCTGCTTTCCATATGGCAGGAGGTTCAGCTTTCAAGCTATAAGGCCTATGTGCCCATTGTGATAGCAAAGAGCATACCCATGGATACGGTGGCCATACTGGAGGCAAACTCCGCCAATTTGGACGGTATTGGAGTTGCGGCGGCTAGTGTGCGCGTATACCCAAAGGACAGCGTGGCGGCGCATATAATTGGCTATACGGGCAGGATGGTGGATGATAACGTAATAAATGAGATGAAAGCCAAGGGCTACTCGCAGGACGACAGCATTGGCGTTTCGGGAATAGAGGCGACGCAGGAGGCATTTCTCACCGGCAATTCCAAAGAGCGGCAGGGTACGCGCGAGGTGGAGGTGAACAGCCGGGGCAAGATAATACAAGAGCTTTCCTACACTCCGCCCACGCAGGGTAACGATGTTATGCTCACCATAAATCTGGATCTTCAAATGGCGCTGGAAAAATATTTAGAAAAAAACGTGAAAAAGGTTTACGACCTGCAGCTGGAAAAGTATTACGAAAAACCCCAAAAGTATGATGAATCGGTTTCGCTGCAAAGCCGCAAGGGTGATGCTACGCTGGACAAGATAAACCTTGCAAAATCCGGCGCGGCGGTGGTGATGGACGTACACACAGGCGATGTGCTGGCCATGGCAAACTACCCCAGCTACGATCTCAACATATTTACTAAGGGCATCTCTGAGGAGGACATGCTGGCTTTAGGCAAAGATCCGGCGGCGCCGCTTTTTAACAAGGCTATAGCAAGTAAGGGAATCCCCGGCTCCATATTTAAGATGGTAACGGGTATGGGCGGCCTCATGGAGGGAGAAATAACGGGGGATACCGTTATAAATGATGAGGGCGAGTTTTCAGTGGACGTTTCTGAAAGCTATATGGGCACAAAGCCCGCTTGCTGGGTGCGCCCATACTTTGATAACCATCAGGATAATCAGACTATAACCAAAGCTTTATCCGTAAGTTGCAATTACTTCTTCTTTGATGTGGCAACAAGGCTGGGAATAGACCGCCTTGTGGAGTGGGCGGATCGTTTTGGGCTTATGACAAAGACGAATATAGAGCTAACGGGAGAGCAATCCGGCCAGGTGGGCAATCAGAGTGTGCTTTATGATCCCAATAAGAGCATTGGAGAGCAGAAAACGGCGCATCCAAAGCTGGTGCGCAATCAGATACTTAACGAGCTTTCAAAGTATGGTGATGAGCGTAACGTTCAGTACGAAAAAGAGCTGCTGGAACAGACTGCAGACGAGCTGGTGGGGCTGATATCGCTAAATAAATATGCGCTGGGTCCGGAAATACGCGCCATATTATATGAAAAGATGGAGGTTCCCGAAACTATATCAAAGCGCAACGGCTGGGATATAACAATAAACCAGTATCTTACACAGCTTATGTGGAACGCCACAAGAACCGCTCTAACAGGAATAGGCACTGATATAACGGCAGTTACGCCAATAGGCGTGGCGCGTTACGTTTCCGCTCTGGTGAACGGAGGCTACGTATATGATGCGCATATAGTGGACAGCATAGTAGATGCAAACGGCAATGTGGTGCAAAAAACAGAGCCGCAGGTGTGGTCTAAAATAGAAGCGCCGCAGGAATACTTTGAGCTAATAAAGAAGGGCATGAAAGAGGTTGTTTCTGCGGAGGACGGCGGTACGGCGGGTAAAGATTTTACAGAATGGAAATACAAGGACCAGATAGGCGGAAAGACCGGCACGGGTAAGGTTTCACAGGATGTAGATCTTGAGAACAACGCCTGGTTTGTAGCGTTCGCGCCCTATGAAAACCCGGAGATAGCTGTGGTTTCCTACATACCAAACGGCCTTGGAGGAAACTATGCAATAGACACGGCAAAGGATATAATAGAATATTATCTTGATGGAAAAAACGAGCTGCCCGCCACGGTGCAGCCCACGGCCAATGCGCTTTTGAATGAGAACGTTGCGCCGCCCAAAGCCTCGGCCTCGCCCGCGCCCACGGATGAAGCGCCCACGGGCGATGTGGAATGAGCGTGGATTTAGTTAGTGCTTACGCGCCCTAGCTTGCTTATGCAAAATAAATCCTGTATAATGTATGCGTGTTTAGCCGCGCCAAGGCGCGCTCTGGGTTGGAGGGAAGTAATTGCAAAGCAACGTAATAATTAAGGGCAAGGAAAACGGCCTGGAAATAACATTAAGTGAAAAAGGCACCTACCCAATGCTGCGGGGGGAGCTTTTAGACAAACTTAAACAAAACGAGAGCTTTTTTAAGGATAGCCACACAAAGGTGGTTATTAGGGGAAAGTCGCTTTCGGAGGCGCAGCGCAGAGAGATGAAGCGCGTCTTTGAGATGGATTACGGCATTGCGGACGTTATGTTTGGGGACGAGGCGGATATACTGCGCAATGTGGAACGCAGTATGGAGAATGCCATGAAATCTCCTGCGGCGGCAATGAAGCGCCGAGATACCAGCATAAAGGAGACAGAGCCTGTTTCCATACCATATATAAACGCGAACTCAGCCTTTATAAACGGTACGGTAAGGAGCGGGCAGCGCATAGAAAGCGAGGGTGACATCGTGGTGATTGGCGATGTAAACCCGGGCGCGGAGATAATAGCCGGAGGCAGCATAGCCGTTTTTGGTACGCTGCGCGGGCTGGCGCACGCGGGCTGCGCGGGACGTAAAGACGTTTGCGTGGCGGCGGTGCATATGTGCCCCAAGCAGCTGAGAATATCAGGCAGGGTGATAACCTTTCCCAATGCGGAGGGAATAGGCCAGCCGGAGATAGCAGAACTTTTAGACGGAAAAGTGGTAATACGGCCTATAGCGGCCAGATAGATTGGGGATACGCACGCCTGCCAAAGGGTGGCCGGCGCGCAATAATTCAGCAAGGGCGGCGTTTAGGCCGCAGGGAGAAATTCTATGGAAAATGTGATCGTTATAACATCCGGTAAGGGCGGCGTGGGCAAGACCACATCCACGGCGAACCTTGGTACGGGCCTTGCAATGGCAGGCAAAAAAGTGGTGCTGGTGGATACGGATATTGGCCTTAGAAATCTGGACGTGGTGCTGGGGCTTGAGAACAGAATAGTGTATGATCTGGTGGACGTGGTGGAGAAGACCTGTAAGCTAAAGCAGGCGCTGATAAAAGACAAGCGCTATGACGGGCTGTATCTTTTGCCCGCCGCGCAAACAAGAAATAAAATGGCGGTATCTCCGGAACAGATGGTAACGCTTATAGATGAGCTGAAAGAGGATTTTGATTACGTACTTATAGATTGCCCTGCGGGCATAGAGCGCGGCTTCAAAAATGCAGTTGCGGGAGCCAGGGCCGCCATTGTGGTGACAGTGCCGGAGGTATCTTCGGTGCGCGACGCGGACAGGATAATAGGCCTGCTTTCGTCAAACGGTATAGAGGATGTTAGGCTGCTTATAAACCGTTTGCGGCCAGACCTTGTTAAAAAGGGTGATATGCTGGCAATAGATGATACGCTGGAAATACTGGGCATAGACCTTATTGGCGTTATTCCTGAGGATGAGCTTATATTCCGCTCCTCCAATCTGGGAGAACCCGCCGTGACGGACGATAGCTCAATGGCCGGCAAGGCATATAGAAACGTTACTAGGCGAATAATGGGCGAGGACGTACCCATGATGAATCTGCAGCAGGGCACTAGCTTTTTTGGTAAACTAAAGAAGCTGTTCTCAAAGTAACGGGGGGTTCAATATGGGATGGTTATTTGGGAAAAAGAAGAGCAGCCAGGTCGCTAAAGACCGGCTAAAGCTGGTGCTGATATACGACAGGGCGGGCACCACAAAGAACGATGATATGATAAACATGATGAAACGTGATATCATGCAGGTAATATCAAAGTATGTGGAAATAGACGAGCAGGAATTTGAAATGGATTTCAGAAACGTGCAAAACGAGGAGGAGGGCATTTCCTCCCAGCTTGTAGCAAATATACCTATTCGAAAAATAAAGCAGATGGTAAGAAATTCGAGCAGGTAGGCGCTTATACCGAAGAAATGAGGGGTTGTTTCCGGGTGGCGCGGGGGTTTTGAGGCCCGCGGTATGGCACAACCCTTTTTATGTGGAGCGGGCGAAAAATACGGCGAATAGAGGAGACGGATGAAGCCTAAGATTTTCAACAAATACATGTGGCGCTATGTGGACTGGTTTTTGCTTATTATAATATGCGTACTGGTTTTCTTTGGCATGATGTCCATGATAAATGCAACCGCTCAGCCCTTCACCGGCGACGAATCCTCGCTGGCGGATTATATGGCAAACCTGGATCTCAGCTTTGCGCAGCGTCAGCTAATGTTCTTTGGCATAGGCGTGGGGGCGCTGTTTGCCATACTTTTGATAGACTATACCGTAGTACGGAAAATATCAGATTATATATATTGGATTTGCATAGCGTTTCTTGTTATAGTGTTGTTTTTCGGCGCGAACCAGCGCGGCACCTCAGGCTGGTTTATGATAGGCTCATACGGGGTTCAGCCGTCAGAGTTTGCCAAGCTGGGCATAATTTTGGCAATTTCCAAGGTGGTGGCAGTAAAAACGGAGGGAAACGAGGAAGGGCTAACCCGTTTTAGGGACGTTTTTCCCGCGCTGTGGCGGTTTTTGATACCCTTCGCTCTGGTGGTGGCTCAGCCCGACTTTGGAACGGCGCTGGTTTATTTGGCGATACTGATAGTTATATTGTTTATGGCCAAGACCAGTTGGAAAATATTTTTGGTGATAGCCATTGTGGGTGTGGTGGCGGTTATTTTGGCACTCAATCTGGATATTTTGCAGGAATACCAACGAACACGGCTGTATTCCTTTTTCGACCCCGCCAGTCAGGACGCGGATTCGCTTTTGCAGGTGAATCAGGCAAAAATGGCAATAGGCTCGGGCGGAATAACGGGCAAGGGGCTTTTTGCGCCGGGCACGCTTGCCACGCTGGACTATGTGCCGGAAAAACAAAACGACTTCATATTTGCCGTTACGGTGGAAGCCTTCGGGCTGGTGGGCGGCATAGTGCTGGTGGGGCTGTATTTCCTGCTGGTAGCGCGCACAATAATGCTGGCAATGCGTGCCAAGGACGATTTTGGCGCATACATAATAATGGGCGTGGCGGCAATGGCATTGTTCCACGTTGTGGAAAATGTGGGTATGAACATAGGCATATTGCCGGTAACGGGCATATCGCTGCCGTTTTTCAGCTACGGCGGCTCCAACATGCTTACAAGTATGATGGCGTTCGGCATGGTGCTGAGTGTGGATATGCGCCGCACTCGCTGGCCAATAGGATAGGAGAAATATGATACTTTCCAAGGTAGAAAAGCCCGCGCGCTATACGGGCGGTGAACTCAATAGTGTTATAAAAGAGGGCGCGGAGCTTAACTTCGCGCTCTGTTTTCCGGATGTGTACGAGGTGGGGATGAGCCACCTTGGCATAGGTATACTGTACGAGGTGCTGAACGGCATGGAGGGCGTTTTCGCGCAGCGGGCCTATTGCCCCTGGCCGGACATGGCGGGAGAGCTGAGAGCGGCTGGTGAGCCGCTTCGCTCGCTGGAAACGCAAAAGCCCCTCTGCGATTTTGATATGCTGGGTTTTAACCTTTCATACGAAATGTGTTATTCAAACGTTCTTGCCATGCTGGAGCTTTCAAGAATACCTTTTTTTGCGAATGAACGTGGTGAGGACGCACCGCTCATTATTGGCGGCGGAGCCTGCACGGTGAATCCGGAGCCGCTGGCCGACTTTTTTGACCTGTTTGCGATAGGTGAAGGAGAAGAACTTGTATGTGAGCTGTGCGAGCTTTATATGGAGCGCAAAAGAGCCGGCTGCAGCAAAGAGGAATTTTTGCGCGAGGCGGCAAAAATAGAGGGGATATATGTGCCCTCGCTATATGATGTGGAATACGCTGATAACGGGTGTGTTTCCGCCGTTATTCCCAGAGCGGGCGCGCAGGAGCGTGTAAGGCGCAGATTTGTAAAGGATTTTGAACATGCAGCGGCTCAAAAAAAGCCGGTGCTGCCCTACATAAATACGGTGCACGACCGCTGTACGCTGGAAATAATGCGGGGCTGCCCCAACGGCTGCCGCTTTTGCCAGGCGGGCTACTACACCCGGCCGGTTCGTGAGCGCAGTACGGGCACGGTGCTTGCAGAGGCGCGGGATATCATAGCCGCGACGGGTTACGAGGAGATATCACTCTGCTCACTTTCTTCAGGAGATCATTCGCAGATAGTACCGCTGCTGGACTCTCTTATAGATGAATTCAGCGATAAACGGGTGTCTGTTTCGCTGCCCTCGCTTAGGGCGAATAATTTTCACTTTGCAAAGCAGCTTACGCAGGTGCGCAAAACCGGACTGACCTTTGCGCCGGAAGCGGGCACGCAGCGAATGCGTGACGTTATAAATAAAAATATAACTGAGGAGGAGATACTTGAGACGGCGCGCCGCGCCTTTGAAAGCGGAGCCTCCACCATAAAGCTGTACTTCATGATAGGCCTGCCCACCGAAACCACGGAGGATATTGACGGCATAGCTGAGCTGGTTTTCGCAATACGTGAGGTGTTTTATTCCATTCCCAAGCCGGAGCGGGGCGGCAATCTTTCCATAAATGTGAGCGCCTCCTGCTTTGTGCCCAAGCCCTGCACGCCCTTCCAGTGGATGGCGCAGGACAGTATGGAAGCACTAAGAGAAAAGCAGTTTTATCTAAAGGACAGACTAAAGCAGCGGGGCATAAAATTCAACTATCACGACGCAAAGCTGAGCTATTTGGAGGCGGTGTTCGCGCGGGGAGACAGGCGGCTTTCTGCTGTGCTGCTGGAGGCGTATAAAAACGGCGCGGGCTTTGACAGCTGGCAGGAGCATTTTTCCTTTGAACGCTATACAGCAGCCTTTGCGCAGTGCGGTATAGACGGAGACTTTTACGCCTGCCGAGAGAGGGATACTGCGGAGACGCTTCCATATTCTCACATAGACAGCCGTATATCTGTGCCTTATCTGGCGAGGGAGCTGGCGCTGGCAAAGGCGGGCGAGGTAACGCCGATATGCAAGCAGGCCTGCTCCGGCTGCGGAATGCAAAAGTATTGCGGATTTGTGGAGGGTGCTGTATGAAGATAGCAATAAAATATTCGCGTGACGGCGCGGCGAAATATATATCCCATTTGGACATGCAGCGTACTTTTGCGCGGGCTATACGCAGGGCAAACCTGCCCGCTCTTTATTCTCAGGGTTTCAACCCGCATATTGTTATGTCATTTGCATCGCCGCTTTCCGTGGGCTATGCCACGCGGGCAGACTACCTTGAGGTGGGCGTTGCGGACGGAACGGAACCGGCGCAGGTACAGGCTGCGTTAAACAATGTTTTGACAAGGGACATCAGGGTGGAGGGGGTTTTTGAGCTGCCTGACGGCGCAAAGAAGCTGATGGCGCAAAGCCACAGCGCTTCTTACGACATAACATTCATGTTTGAAAATGAAAGCGAATGTGATAAAATAAGTTGTGCGACCGAGAGGCTGATTGAAGCGGAAGCCTACCTTACGCCCGACCGTAAGGGCAGAGAGGTGGATATAAGGCCGTATATATTGGGGATATCCTGTGAGGGGAACGTGGTTTCCGCGCTGGTGAAAAATTCCTCGGACGGTGCGCTTAATCCGGCGGTATTGGCAAATGCGTTGTTGGCTGAGATGGGGTCAGATGCTGAATACGGTATTTGCCGCACAGAGTGTTTTGCTGCACCGGATGGCGAGCCAAAGCCGTTTTCATGTATTGCTGGCTGAGAACGGCGAATTTTTTGGAGCATTGCAAAAGACAGGTTTGAGATCGGTGGGACATGCTGCGCCTGCCGTTTGTATATAGTTTTAAATTTTTTAGATTTAGGGGGCTGGCTTGATGGTCAAAAAAATAATAGCCGATGTAAACCCGCATGAGGCCAGAGTTGCGCTTTTGGAAGATGGCGCGCTGGCGGAGATTCAGGTGGAGATTCGCGGCAAGGAAAGGCTTGTGGGCAACATATACAAGGGCAAGGTGGCAAATATATTGCCGGGAATGCAGGCTGCCTTTGTGGATGTGGGGCTGGATAAGAACGCCTTTTTGTACGCGGGGGATATTCTCTGTGACGAGCAGGATTTTGAGTTTGACGTAGACGCCGAGGGCGAGCAGATAAAAAAGAAGCTTGATATACCCAATATCAAGGATATTTTAAAAACCGGGCAAGAGATAATAGTTCAGGTGTTGAAGCAGCCGGGCGGATCTAAGGGGGCAAGGGTAACCACACACATAACGCTTCCCGGCAGGCTGCTGGTGCTAATGCCTACGGTTGACCATATAGGCGTTTCCCGACGTATAGACGATGAGGCGGAGCGTGAGCGCCTGAAAAACATAGTTGTGCGCGTAAAGCCGCAGGGCATGGGAGTTATAATGCGAACGGCTGCGGCGGGAGCCACAGAGGAAGAGATAGAAGCTGAGCTAACGTTTTATGCGCGGCTATGGGGCAAGGTTTGTGACAAGGGAGACTTTCTTACCGCGCCCAGGCTTATACATACAGAGGAAAACCTGCTTTTTCGCACCGCGCGAGATATGTTTACAGAGGAGGTTGAGGAGTTCGTAATAAACGACAAGGACTACTTTGAGAAGATAACTGCCTTTGTAAATATAATATCTCCCGGTATGAGTGAGAAAATAACATTCTTTGAGGGTGACGACAATCTGTTTGATTGCTATGGTATAGAGGACAAAATAACAAAGGCGCTCTCACGCAAGGTGTGGCTTAAGAACGGCTGCTATCTTGTAATAGACGAGACGGAGGCGCTCACCGTAATAGACGTAAATACCGGCAAATATATAGGCGAAGACAATCTTCAAGATACTATACTGAATGCCAATATAGAGGCGGCGGAGGAGATAGCGCGCCAGCTCCGGCTGCGCGATATCAGCGGCATAATAATTATAGACTTCATAGATATGGAGTGCCTTGATAATAAAAAATTGGTTGTGGAAAAGCTGTCTGAGGCGCTTAGAAAAGACAGAACAAAATCTAACGTTTTGGGTATGACAGAGCTTGGGCTGGTGGAGATGACGCGCAAAAAGATGCGCCGCCGCCTCAGCACGCTCACGCAGACCACTTGCCCCGTATGCAGCGGCAGCGGCAGCATATACAATCTTGACAGCATGGCCATGCGCGTGCGGCGCGAGGTGGTGCGCAGCGTGAGAGATGATGGAAACAAGTATATAGTGGAGGTTTCGCCCTCTGTGGAAGAGTTCATAGTAAATAAAAACAATATGAACCAGGCAATACTGCCCGCATATGAGCATACCCAGTTCTACATAAAGGGGGTGCCGGGCGTGCACCCGGAGCATATAAAGATACACCGTGCGGCAGATAAAGAGCTGCTGGGCGGGGCGCAGGTATTTTGCTGATGCGGAGCGGCTTTTTGGTTGACACGGGCCGCCCCTTATGCTAATATATTTAATTGAGCCGCTCGCATAAGGTGATTTTATTAAACGCGCTTTTAGCGGACCGACTGCGGCGAGACTGGTAAGAGGAGGTAAAAGTGTATGTACGCAATAATCGAATCCGGTGGAAAACAGTATAAAGTTGAGCCGGGCACCGCTATAAAGGTTGAAAAACTGGAGGCGGAGGTGGGCAGTGAAGTTACATTCAAAGCCATGATGACCGCAGACGGCGGTAAGGTGAGCGTGGGCAGCCCCTATCTGGACGGTTTCATCGTTACAGGCAAGGTGATAGCGCATGACAAGGCTAAGAAAGTGATCGTTTTCAAGTATAAGGCAAAGACCGACTACAGGAAAAAGCAGGGTCACAGACAGCCTTTCACAAAGGTTGAAATAACGGCTGTTGGCGAGCAGAAGGCTCCGGCCAGAACGGCAGCTCCCAAAGTGGAGAAGGCCGCAAAAGCGGAGAAAGCTCCGGCCAAGAAAGCTGCAGCAAAGACGGCGGAAAAAGCTCCGGCAAAGAAGGCTCCGGCCAAAAAAGCCGCAGATAAAGCGCCCGTAAAGGCTGCTGAAAAAGCCGCAGATGCAGAGAAAGCCGAATAATTTGAGCGTAAGCTCTAAAAAAACGATATGTAAAAGCGAGGTGTGATATAGATGGCACATAAGAAAGGTGTGGGCAGTTCCAGAAACGGACGCGATTCCGAGTCTAAAAGACTGGGAGTAAAGCGCGCTGACGGTCAATATGTATTGGCAGGAAACATTCTGGTGCGCCAAAGAGGCACTAAAATACACCCGGGTATAAATGTGGGCCGTGGCGGAGACGACACATTGTTCGCGCTGGAAAGCGGAACTGTGAAGTTTGAGCGCAAGGGCAGGGATAAGAAGCAGGTAAGCATCTATCCCAACTGATAGCGGTTATTCATAAAGCGGTTTTGGCTGCTTTGCCTTGAATATGCATCAGTTCATATGTATAAACGCACAAAACTTGCCGCCAAGCGGCAATGCGCCGCATTAATGCTGGGTAGGCGCATAAATGAATATTTGCTAAAGGGGGGTTGTTCTGGTGCTACACCGGGGCGGCTTCTTTTTTATGCGCTCAAGCATTGCGGAAGAACCTAGGTGTTTTGCGGTATTGGCTGAGTGTGATCTACAATACTATAGTGCTTATATGAGTTTACCTTTCTTTACATTAAAAAGCCCTTTTGTGGTAAGCGCTGCGTTTGGCAATGCGGTATTAGAATAGTATGATAAACGGGTCAATGGGTCGCTCCTTAGCTGCACACCGCGCTTTTTAAGCTGGTTCAACATACTTTTCTGCTGTGATATAAGCTTTTCATATGGCAATTCAGACATCAGCCCTGCTAGGGGAAGCGGGATTTCCGAAATAATACGGCCGCCTTCAGCCAGCGCATAGCCACCGCGCATAGTTCGCAAATGCTTTGCTGCAAGCGCCATATCAGCACCATCATTGCCTATTACCACTATATTGTGTGAATCGTGAGCTACGCTGGCGGCAATAGCACCGCAGGACAGCCCGAAGTTTTTTACTATGCCAAGCCCTATATCGCCCGTGGAATTATGCCGCTCTATAACGGCTATTTTCTGATATATGCCGTTGGGCACAAAAAAACCGTCTTTAGTGGGTACGTTATCAAGCGAAAGCCTTGTGCGAAGCTGCCCGTACGGCAGCTCCAATACGTGGGCGCGTCCGCTTGTTTTTATGAAAAAGCTTGCCGGCGGTACCGCGCGAAAATTGATGCTGTTGCCTGAAATTGTTTCAGCTGTATTTTCGGAATGGATTGCTACATCACGTATGTTTTTACCGGAAATAAAAACATCTTGCACTATGAATTCGTTCAGGTCTGTGAATATGGCTATATCTGCATCATAGCCAGGCGCTATAGCCCCCTTGCCGGGCAGGCGGTAGGCCGCAGCGGCATTTATGGTGGCCATTTTAACCGCATCAACAGGTTTGATGCCCGCACGTACGGCAAGACGGGCATTATGGTTTATATGGCCGTGCTCTGCTATGGAGAAGGCGGCCTTATCATCAGAACAAAACATTATGTTTTGAAGAGGCAATCCGCTTTGCGCCAGCTTTTTCATTATAGGAGAAATATTATTTGCGGCGGAGCCCAGCCTAAGCTGTACTCTCATTCCCGCGCGGAGTTTTTCGGCCAGCTCTGCTATACCTGAAAAATCTCGGCAGGTATTTGCTCCGGCGGCTATATAGGCATTGAGCGCGCTGCCTGATAAGCCGGGTGCGAAACCGTCTATATTGCGCCCGTCAAAGAGATTGAGACGATTCAACATATCATCATCTGCTTCAAGTAAAGAGGCGCTGTCTGCTATTTCACCCATGCCATATACCAAGCCCTCCCAAATAAGCTGAGCAGATTCTTTGGCGTGCAGCCTTTTTTCGCCCTGCTCAAGAAAACTGAAGGGTGTGCCGGAGGGAAGCATATTGTATATATCCATACCTATGTGCTCTGCGGCGCGAGACATAAAGCGCACACCGGGTACTCCAAGCACAGAGGCTATGTCTTGAGGGTCTGCTATAGCAAAGGTGGTGCCGCAGGCCATAACAAGGCGTGCATATTCTGCAGGGGTAAGCATGGAGGCCTCTACATGAGCATGGCTGTCTATAAAGCCGGGGCAAAGATATGCGCCGCCGCAATCGTATTCATTTGCGCAGCTGTAGCTCCCCAGCCCAATTATTGTGCCTCCAAAAACCGCTACGTCACAAAGTGTTATTTCGTCTGTAAAAACGTTCACTACATTGGCGTTTTTGAAAACTAATGTGGGGCTTTGGCTGTAAGCCGCTGTTATAATGTCTTTTATTTTACGACTGTCCATTGCTGAGCCGCCTTTCGTCAATGCCGCTTTGATTTTTTATTGCCGTGATTTGGCCGGTTAAAAAATGCCTGTATATTATTATAAACACATACTGACATAAATAGCATATCACGCAGATGGAATCAAATATATAAAGCAAAAATACAGATAAAAATGCACAATGCGACTGATGATACGATGCGTATTTGCACATAACCGCGCAATAATGGCAAATGCTATCTGCATATTATGATATCATATGCAGGCTTGCAATAAAAGTATTTTTATATGAAACAAAAGAAAAAGCGCAATACAAATACGGTGTCTTGCTAAAGAATTTAACTTGGTATTTCAAATTGGCATGAATTTAGAAGTGTATCATATATGCGAGGTGGCTGCAATATTTACACCGTTGAGGCAATCACGCTTGAATCTGCTGCCCTCATATTTTTCAGCAATTTCAGGTTCTACCATGGGCGCTATTATTACGTGCTTGTCATAACACTTTGCGGGGGTATCTTTGCCTTCGCAGCGCCTCCAATTGAGACTGCCCGTTTTGGCAAAGCTGGTAAAATCCTGTTGCATATCTGCGGATATTCTTTTTATCACGGTGCGTATGGGCGAAAGTACGAACATCATTGCCACTCGACCCTTGCCAAAATTGCCGAATAGAAAGGGTATATCGCTAAAATGACAGGCGTGCAAAGTGGATATGCGCATTGCCAGCGGTTCGTAATTGAAGCTGTACATCCACGTGTTGGAAAAAGCGTTTGCCGCTTGAGCATACCAAAGGCTTGCCATGCGAAAAATATAATCTGTAACGTACATGCAGCGTGCGCGTGAACCATACCGCTCGTAGGCTTCTTTAATGCCCAGTCTGATTTCCTTTTTTTCCCGCGCGGCTATGCTGTCTACATCAGCTAATGCCATTACCTTGGAAAGCAGGCGGTTGCAGGCGAAGGAAAGCTCATCTCTTGTGGTACCTATTAATAGGGGAATACCCTCCGTGGCGCCAGACGCTGCTGCAGGTATGGGATATTTGGGCACAAAGCTGCCGTCTGCAACTATTGAAAAGGTGCCCTCGCCGTCGTGGGTGGAGTTCATAAATTTACGCTGCTTTGCCGTGAGCGTGCGTGCATCCAGGTTGAGCAGTTCGGCAGCGCCTGTTATACCCATAAACCTCATGAATTGCTTTGCAAGGCTGTGTGCTTCGTTGGGTGCGTGCAGCCAGATGGGGCCGCCGCTCATTATTATTGCCTTGGAGATATATGGTTTTGCCTCCGGCATAACGGCAAGTGTGGAAACGGCGGTTGCGCCGGCTGACTGGCCTATTACCGTTACGTTGTTCGGGTCTCCGCCAAAAGCGGATATATTTTCTTTTACCCAGCGCAGCGCTGCCACCATATCTGAAAGACCGCAGTTTGGCTGAAATTCTCTGCTTAGCTCTGAAAAATCCATAAAGCCAAGTGCGCCCAAGCGGTAGTTTATTGTTATAACCACAACGCCGCTGCCAGAGGCCAAGCGACGTCCCTCATACACGGAATCGCTCCCCATACCGGAAGCAAATGAACCACCGTGTATATACACCAAAACGGGTTTTTCGTATTGGCCGGGCGTTGACCAGATGTTAAGCGTGAGGCAATCCTCTGCCATATCGTGACCGCGCATGCCGTGCTGCGCGCAAATGGGGCCGTAGCGCAGTGCGTCCATAGTGCCAAACTCTTTATTTATAGTTTGGGCGTGTGAAAAGCGCCTCGCCCGTGCGTAAGGGATACCGCGCCATACGCCGCAGCCTTTTTCCACAGTTCCGCGTATATCGCCAAATGGCGTTTTTGCAATAGTGTATGTCAAAGTGAAAACCTCCCTTATTCATATATATCACACAAGGATGGCAAATTAAACGAATGTTAATCAAAATTTCACATTGGATGAGATGAAGTGTGAATATAAGTGCAGTACAGCTTTTGGCTCTGTTCGCTATTGCTGCAGTGCGGGGAGCGTAAGCGTTTCCGCAATAAAAAAGCCGCTGATTTGCACAGCGGCTTTTTTGGTGTATTTACACGCTTAGATCCATTACCTTTTCCTGAGAAAGCTCCTCACG
>CAYXBW010000011.1:0-34337 GCA_964463305.1 uncultured Christensenella sp.
TAACAATGCTGCAAATGCAGCTGGGCGAGGTGATATTCGGCGGCGTGGGCTGCGGGCTGTACGGCATGCTGGCCTTCGCCATACTGACAGTGTTTATTGCTGGGCTGATGGTGGGACGCACCCCCGAATTTTTGGGCAAGAAGATAGAGCCGTACGAAATGAAATGGGCGGTGCTGGTGTGTCTGGCCACACCCATAGCAATATTGGTGGGAGGCGGCATAGCGGCGGCAGTGCCTGAGGTTATGGACAGCCTGAACAACGGCGGCGCGCACGGTTTTTCGGAGCTGCTGTATACCTACACCTCCGCAGGAGGAAACAACGGCTCTGCCTTTGCGGGCTTCAATGCCAATACGGTGTTCTTGAACGTATCGGTTGGCCTGGTGATGCTGTTCGCACGCTTTGTTCCCATAGTCGGCACGCTGGCCATAGCGGGCAGCCTGGCGGGAAAGAAGCGCATAGCCACAACGGCGGGCACGCTTTCCACCACAAACGCCATGTTCGTGTTCCTGCTCATAATGATCGTGCTGCTGGTGGGCGCGCTGAGCTTCTTCCCGGCGCTGGCATTGGGGCCGCTGGCAGAGCACTTCACATATATTTGGTAAAAAGGGGCGAATGATAATGACAACAAAAACAGAAAGATCCTTTGCCGATAAGAGCATGATCTCTAGGGCAATAAAGGAATCATTTATAAAGCTGAAACCCAAGACGCAGGCACAGAACCCTGTGATGCTGCTGGTATACATTTCGGCGATAATGACCACCGTGCTATGGGCGCTCTCCTTCTTTGGGCTGATGGATGCGCCGCCGCTGTACACTCTTTCGATAGCAGTAATACTCTGGTTCACCTGCCTGTTCGCAAACTTCGCGGAAGCCATTGCGGAGGGCAGGGGCAAGGCGCAGGCGGACGCGCTGCGCGCCTCGCGGCAGGACGTTCCGGCGAACAAGATACCCTCTATAGAGCGGCGGGCGGAGGTTTCCGTGGTGCCCTCGGCAAGCCTGCGCAAGGGGGACATAGTAATGGTGTCTGCGGGCGAGCAGATACCCGCGGACGGCGAGGTGGTGGACGGCGCGGCCTCGGTGGACGAGAGCGCCATAACGGGCGAATCCGCTCCCGTGATACGCGAGAGCGGCGGAGACCGCAGCGCGGTAACGGGCGGCACCACGGTGCTTTCAGACTGCATAATAGTTCAGGTGACGAACGACCCGGGCGAGAGCTTTCTGGATAAGATGATAGCGATGGTGGAGGGCGCTTCGCGTAAGAAGACGCCCAACGAGATCGCGCTGCAAATATTTCTGGTGGCGCTGTCCATAATATTCATACTGGTTACGCTGTCGCTTTATACCTTCTCCGCTTTTTCATCCACGCTGGCGGGCATAGAAAACCCCACCTCAGTCACCACGCTGGTGGCGCTGCTGGTGTGCCTCGCGCCCACAACGATTGGCGCGCTGCTCTCCGCTATAGGCATTGCGGGCATGAGCAGGCTGAACCGCGCGAACGTACTGGCCATGAGCGGCCGCGCCATAGAAGCGGCGGGCGACGTGGATACGCTGCTGCTAGACAAAACGGGTACGATCACTCTGGGAAACCGCCAGGCCTGCGCCTTCATACCCGTGGACGGCGCGGACGAGCAGGAGCTTGCGGACGCGGCGCAGCTTTCCTCCCTTGCAGACGAAACGCCGGAGGGCAGAAGCGTTGTCATACTGGCGAAGGAGAGCTACGGCATACGCGCCCGCAGCCTTAAAGACAAGCAAATGGAATTTATACCCTTCACGGCCAAAACGCGTATGAGCGGCGTGGATTTTGACGGCAACGAGATACGCAAGGGCGCGGCGGAGGCCATGCAGGCCTACGTAACGGAGCGGGGCGGCAGCTACAGCAAGGCGTGCGCGCAGGCGGTGGAGGCAATATCCAATCAGGGCGGTACGCCGCTGGTGGTGGCCAAAAACCATAAGATACTGGGCGTTATACACCTGAAGGACATCATAAAGCAGGGCGTGAAGGAAAAATTTGCCGATCTGCGCAAGATGGGCATAAAGACAATAATGATAACGGGCGACAACCCGCTGACGGCGGCGGCCATAGCGGCGGAGGCGGGTGTGGACGATTTTCTGGCCGAGGCAACGCCCGAAAGCAAGCTGAGCATGATACGCGAGTTCCAAACCAAGGGGCACATGGTGGCCATGACGGGCGACGGCACGAACGACGCGCCCGCGCTGGCTCAGGCGGATGTTGCCGTTGCCATGAACAGCGGCACGCAGGCGGCCAAGGAGGCGGGCAATATGGTGGATCTGGATTCATCGCCCACCAAGCTCATAGAGATAGTTCGCATAGGAAAGCAGCTTTTGATGACGCGCGGCAGCCTTACAACCTTTTCTATAGCCAACGACGTGGCGAAATATTTCGCCATAATACCCGCGCTTTTTATGGGCATATACCCAGGGCTGTCCGCGCTGAATATTATGGGGCTGGCATCGCCGCAGAGCGCCGTGCTGTCCGCAATAATATACAACGCGATAATCATAATAGCACTCATACCGCTGGCGCTAAAGGGAGTTAAGTACCGTGAGGTGTCCTCCGGCAAGCTGCTTTCGCAAAACATTCTGCTGTATGGCATAGGCGGGCTGGTGGCGCCGTTCGTGTGTATAAAGCTCATAGATATGCTGCTGGTCGCCATGGGGCTGGCCTAAAGGGAGGAACAAAAATGCAAACATTTAAAAACGTGCTGCCCAGGGCGGCGATGATATTCTTGATTTTTACGCTGGTGTGCGGGCTGCTTTATACGCTGGCGATGACCGGACTGGCGCAGCTCATATTTCCCAAGCAGGCCAACGGCAGCATGATAGAGGTGGACGGAAAGGTGTATGGCAGCGGACTCATGGGGCAGAGCTATACGGACGAGACGCATATGTGGGGGCGAATAACAAACATAGACGTTTCCACATATACTGATGAAAACGGCAAGAGCGTAATGTATGCCGCACCCTCAAACCTCAGCCCGGCGAGCGACGAATATTCCGCGCTGGTGGCGGAGCGGGTGGAGATGCTGCGCGCCGCGCACCCGGAGATGGGCACAACGCCCATACCAGAGGATCTGGTGACAGGCTCCGGCAGCGGGCTTGATCCGCATATTTCCGTGGCCGCGGCAAATTATCAGATAGCGCGGCTGGCAAAGGCAAACAACATGACTGAGGAAGAGGTGCGCGCCATAATAGAAAAGTGCACCGAGGGCAGGCTGCTTGGGGTGTTCGGCGAGGAGACGGTGAACGTGCTAAAGGTGAACCTGCTGCTGGACGGCATTCCCGCCGCGTGACCGCGCGCAATATGGAGGCGGCATTTTATGGAACTGATAGATGTTGTATTGATAGTATGTTTTGCGGGAACGTTGATTTTTTCGCTGTTTGCGGTGGGGAAGCTGTGCCGTTTTATGCGCCGCGACTACCGTGCGGAGAACCGTCGCAGTGAAACGAAATACACTAGGTTAAAATATGCTGTGGCAAAAGAACGGGATAGGTAGTAAAATCTTTATATTGGACGGCATACGGAAAAGTATGCCGCAAAAACAACGGGGTGCGCGATTTTGAACGAGCTAAGAAAGGATCCTGACGCCCTTCTGCGTGAAATAAAGCGGCAGGAGGAGGAGAGCGGGCAGGGACAGCTTAAAATATTTTTCGGGTACGCGGCGGGCGTGGGCAAGACCTATTCCATGCTTCAGGCGGCGCATTCGGCAAAGCTGCGCGGCGCGGACGTGGTGGTGGGCTATGTGGAGCCGCACGCCAGACCCGAAACGCTTGCGCTTTTGAACGGACTGGAAACCATACCGCACAAAAAGGTGGCGCAAAGGGGCATAGAGCTGCGCGAACTGGATCTGGACACGGCGATAGAGCGCAAGCCTGAAATATTGATAGTGGACGAGCTGGCGCACACCAACGCGGAGGGCTGCCGCCACAACAAGCGCTATCGCGATGTGGAAGAGCTTTTGAAGGCGGGCATAGACGTTTACACCACTGTGAACGTGCAGCATATTGAGAGCCTGAACGATATGGTGGCTTCCATCACGGGCATAATAGTGCGTGAGCGGATACCGGACAAGGTATTTGACAACGCGGATCAGGTGGAGCTGGTGGATATAGAGCCGCAGGAGCTTATAGAGCGGCTTAAAGAGGGCAAGATATATTTGGAAACGCAGGCAAAGCACGCGCTTTCAAACTTTTTCAGTGTAGATAATCTGACCGCCCTGCGAGAGATTGCGCTGCGCCGCTGCGCAGACCGAGTGAATCTTCTTACAGATACCGCCCGCGCCAAAACGAACAGCGATTTTTTTACAGATGAGCACATATTGGTCTGCCTGTCATCCTCGCCCACGAACGGCAAGATAATACGCACTGCGGCGCGTATGGCGCAGGCCTTCAAGGGCAGCTTTACCGCTCTTTTTGTGCAAACGCCGGATTTCGCCATAATGAGCGAGGAAAACAAAAAACGGCTGCGCTCAAACATACGGCTGGCGGAGCGGCTGGGCGCCACAGTGGAGACGCTGTACGGCGACGACGTGGCCTTTCAGATATCCGAATTTGCGCGGCTTTCGGGCGTTTCAAAAATAGTGGTGGGCAGAAACAACGCCCGCCGCAAGAGCATATTCAGCAAACCCGCGCTGGTGGAGCAGCTGGTTTCAAACGCTCCAAATCTTGATGTATACATAATACCGGACAGGCAAACGCCTCTTTACAAAGCCAAAAAGCAATACTGGAGCAAGGGGCGCTTCGTTTTGGCGGATCTTGTGAAAAGTCTGCTAATACTCACGGCAGCCACGCTCATAAGCGCGCTGTTTGACGTTATGGGCTTCAGCGAAGCGAATATAATAACCATTTATATACTGGGCGTGCTGGTGACTGCGGTGGTGACCACCCGCCGCGTCTATAGCCTTGCGCTGTCTATAGTGAGCGTGCTGGTATACAATTTTTTCTTCACAGATCCGCGTTTCACGCTGAACGCGTATGGCTACGGCTATCCCGTCACATTCGCTATTATGTTTATAGCCGCTTTCATCACAAGCACGCTGGCTGTGCGAATAAAGCAGCATGCTCGTCAGTCCGCACAGACTGCGTTTAGAACAAAAATATTGTTTGATACGAACCAGCTTTTGCAGCAGGCGGAAAAACGGGAGGAAATAATCTCCGTAACGGCAAACCAGCTCATAAAGCTACTGAACCGCGATGTGGTGTTTTATTGCGAGGCGCAGGGCGGCCTTGCGGAGCCGCGTCTTTTCACCACGGATGAAAGCGCGGCGGGGGAGGAATATGCCTCGGAAAACGAACGTGCCGTCGCCTATTGGACATTTAAAAACAACAAGCACGCGGGAGCCACCACAGACACGCTTGCCAACGCGAAATGCCTCTATCTGGCGGTGCGCACGGGCAGCGCCGTTTACGGCGTGGTGGGTATAGTGATAGGCGACACGCCGCTTGATGCCTTTGAAAACAGCGTGGTGCTCTCCGTATTGGGAGAGTGTGCGCTGGCTATGGAAAACGAAAAAATAGCGCGCGAAAAGGAGGAGACGGCAGTAATGGCAAAAAACGAGCAGCTGCGGGCAAATCTGCTGCGCTCCATATCACACGATCTGCGTACCCCGCTCACCTCCATATCGGGCAACGCGGGCATACTGATGTCGGGCGCGAAGGGGCTGGACGCGGGCAAAAAGATGCAGCTTTACGGCGATATATACGACGATTCTATGTGGCTTATCAATCTGGTGGAAAACCTGCTCTCCGTAACGCGAATAGAGGATGGCTCCATGAGCCTGAAGCTCTCGGCGGAGCTTATAGAGGAGGTGGTAACAGAGGCCTTAAACCATGTGAACCGTAAAAAGCTGGATCACAGCATTGTGGTGCACGAGACGGAGGGGTTCATACTGGCGAAGATGGACGCGCGCCTAATAGTTCAGGTGATCATAAACATTGTGGACAACGCGATAAAGTATACGCCGAACGGCTCTACCATAACAATTACCGCATCCAAAGCGGACGGGCTGGCGTGGGTGGAGGTAGCGGACGACGGGCCGGGTATACCGGACGAGGCAAAGCCCAAGGTTTTTGACATGTTTTACGCGGGATCAAACAGAATAGCGGACAATAGGCGCAGTTTGGGGCTGGGGCTGGCGCTTTGCAAGTCTATAGTAAACGCTCACGGAGGAGAGATATCTGTAGCAGACAACAGGCCGCATGGAACGATTTTCAGATTTTCATTACCGTTAGAGGAGGTTGTTTTACATGAATAAATCGCTAATACTGGTGGTGGAAGATGACGATGCCGTGCGCAACCTCATCACCACCACGCTGGAGATGCACAATTACCGCTATGACGCCGCGCATAATGGTGAGCAAGCCATATTGGAGGCATTGTCTCACAACCCTGATGTGATATTGCTGGATCTGGGGCTGCCCGATATTGACGGCGTGGACATAATCAAAAAGATACGCTCCTGGGCGAATACGCCCATAATCGTGGTGAGCGCGAGGAGCGAGGATTCAGATAAAATTGAGGCGCTGGACGCGGGCGCGGATGATTATCTCACAAAGCCATTTTCCGTGGAAGAGCTGCTGGCAAGGCTGCGCGTTGCGCTGCGAAGAATAAACGCCGCGCAGGGCAGCGGGGGAATGGATTCGGTTTTTTTTAACGGTGAACTGAAGATAGATTATGCGGCGGGCTGCGCCTATCTGGCCGATGATGAGCTGCACCTCACGCCCATAGAATACAAGCTTTTGTGTCTGCTGTCGCGCAATGTGGGCAAGGTGCTCACACACACATACATAACGCGCGAGATATGGGGCAGCGCATGGGAAAACGATATCGCCTCACTGCGTGTTTTCATGGCTACGCTGCGCAAAAAAATAGAGAAAACGACCGCCGCGCCCAGGTATATACAGACGCATATAGGCGTGGGCTACAGGATGCTCAAGGCGAATTGAGGCGGCGTGCCGGTGTGAAAAGATAAAGCTTTGACAAGATAGCTAAAGGGTGATATTGTTATATGCAAATATTGGTAAAAGGAGAGCCTGACTTATAACAAACTGTAAACAGAGATCGGGATCGTGCGGCGCAAAGGCTATCGCATGATTTCGTTGTGAGGGAAGCCTTTGCGCGATTCTATTTTTATTTATTTTATAAAATAGGAGGCGCGATATGGGCTACAGGAATGCGGCCTGTGTATTGCCGCATGAGCTATTAGCGGCAGTGCAGGAACATATTGACGGAGAGTATATATACATACCCCGCAGAGCGGAAAACAAAAAAGGCTGGGGTGAGCTGAAAAATACCCGGCATTCGTTCAGTGCAAGAAACAAAGCGATCTTTGCTGGCTACAGCGCGGGCATATCAGTTGAGCGGCTGGCGAGTGAGTATTATCTTTCGCCCAAGACGGTGTACAAGATACTATCCAAAATAAAAAATGAAGAATGAACCTCAAAAGCGGCATGCCATAAAATATGGCGTGTCGCTTTTTTGTTTGCGTATCGTTTGGCAGGGAGTAAATGCGGAAGAAGGGGAGTACAATATATATAAAATACCAAACAGGAGAATATGAAATGGAAGATAAAACCATACATGAATTTGAATTTGAGCTTATAAACGAATTTTTCACAGAGCTTGAAAGACAGGGACCGGGAAGCGCCGCGCAAACGCTGAGGGCGCTGAGCTTTATAGACAATGTTTCAAGCAACACGAAAATTGCCGATCTGGGCTGTGGCACGGGCGCCCAAACAATTGTTTTGGCACAGAACACTCAGGCGTGCGTAACCGCGCTGGATCTTTTTCCCGCTTCTGTAGAAAAATTGAATGAGAGAACCGCCGCGCTCGGTTTGGATGGCAGGGTTAAAGGCATTGTTGGCTCAATGGATGCCCTGCCTTTTGGGGAGCGGGAATTTGACATAATTTGGTCTGAGGGAGCCATTGCCTGCATAGGCTTTGAGAAAGGCCTAGATCACTGGCGGAATTTCCTGAAAAAAGATGGCTACATCGCCCTGACGTACGAATCTTGGTTTACGGATACACGGCCTGCAGAAATAGAAAATTGGTGGACGGACGCCGTGCCCGAGATAGATACGGTGGGGCGCAATATCTCAAAAATGCAAAGCGCGGGTTATACCCCTGTTGCGGCGTTCGCATTGCCGGACAGCTGCTGGATAGACAATTATTTTACTCCGCAAAAGGCAAGGTGGGCGGAATTTTTGGAAAAGCACGCGGGAAACAGCGCCGCAGAGGATTTGGTGGAGATGCAAAAACGCGAAGCCCGGCTTTATTTGAAGTACAAGCAATATTACGGCTATGTTTTTTATATTGGCAAAAAGACAGATTAAAAATAGTGCATAAAAAAGATATGGGAGAGAAGGTGGGCACAACATGAAAAATTGTGTGCCAATACCAGTGTGCAAAAGCTCTTAAAGTGGAATTGAAACCGCACGGAATTACATAGACCGCGGTATGTACAAGAATGTTGCCTAAAGAGATGCGTAACAACGTGAGCACAAGAAAAATCGCATACCATCAAAAGATGATATGCGACTTGTGTCCGGCTTGGGGCCGATGGTGGAGAATAGGGGATTCGAACCCCTGGCCTCAACATTGCGAACGTTGCGCGCTACCAACTGCGCCAATTCCCCAGTAAGAACAAGATATATTCTATCAAATAGCATTTTAAAATACAATAGCAAATTTTACAAATTGGGTGTATGTATGGATGAAAATATTAGAATATACGTTTTGCCGTGGCGAAATTATCCAAATAATAATCCGAAGACATACCGCTCACCTTAACGCATTCAGCTGAGGGGGAAGCGTGTATGAAACTGCCGCCGCCAAGGTATATTCCCATGTGGTTTATAGAGGAGCCATTTTCGGCAGTGAAGAAAACCAGATCTCCAACAGAGAGCGCGCTAATATCCGAAACTGTTTCCCAACCAGAAAGCGTGGCGTATGATGCCGCACTGAGCTTTGTGGTGGCCACCCCCGAATTTTTCAATACATAATAAACAAAGCCGGCGCAATCGTAAGAATTTGGCCCGGATGAGCCGTAGGAATAAGGTTTTCCCTCCTGCTCTTTTGCCACCTCCAGCATTTTTGTTATACCGGTGGAAGCGGCGGGGTCGGAAATTAGCGTATTTATGCCGCTCTCATCCGCAGATTTATCATAGATCTTAGCATTGGCAGAAAACATTAGTTTACGCGTATCCATGTCAACACGCCCGTCCACCTGTAAATCGTTTGCGTTTTGAAACATGCGTACCGCATCTACCGTGTTGTATCCGTAATATCCAGTAGGCTCCTGTTCAAAATAGCCAAGCTCCGCCAGCCGCTGTTGCAGCTGTTCCACCAGATCTCCATTATCGTCAAGGCAGATTTCATTGTATTTTGCTGTGGCGGAAAAAAGCAGCGAGTAAGATTCCTCATCCAGCAGCCCGTTTGCATCCATACCGTGGGTGCGCTGAAACTTCTTCACCGCTGTTTCTGTAACCGGACCGTAATAGCCTGTAATGCTTTCGTATTGGTAATATTCCAGCTCATCCAGCCTAACTTGTATTTTTTGTATTATATCGCCCTTATCACCCGGACGAAGGGGAAAGTTCGCACTTTCGGCATCTTCGCCGCCGGTATCTTCATTTTCCGCGCTGCCATAAGATTCAGCACCATCGCCAAAAAGCAGGCGCTTGGTTTCTATGCCCGCCTTACCGTCAGATATAAGCCCGTTGTCCTGTTGAAATTTTATTAGCGCGTTTTGAGTATCTCTTCCAAAATATCCCGTTGCAGTTCCGGTGAGGTAGTCACCCTCCAGCAGTTTTTCCTGCAATTCACGAACAGAATCGTCCTCGTCACCAACCTGCAATACATCTGTATCTTGCACGGCAGCCATAGCAGCAGCCGGGAACAATGATAAAAACATCAATACCGCCGCCATCGTGCCAATGAATTTTTTTACCATATAACCTCCCGTAACATAAGCCGGGTACATCTTGTCTGTTTCAGTGTTTGAATAGTAACGTAATAATTGTAACAATTACTTAATATTTTTTCAATAGTCAATTTTGGCATATAAAGATAAAAATGGCGATAATATTTTGAAGAAAAAAATTATCGCCGTATTTGCTTTGATTACCTTTTATTTGCTAAGATTTACTGCGGGTTATTTATAACGTCCACCACTTTGTTTTCCATTTCAATATAGCGTGACAGGGAAGCCATTATGCTGTCAAAGCTGTCAGGAGTAACGGATTGATTGCCGTCAGAAAGCGCTTTTGCGGGGTCGTTATGCACCTCTATCATTATACCGTCAGCACCAGCCGCTATTGCGGCCTTGGCAAGCGGCTCCACCAAATAGCGAATACCCGCCGCATGGCTGGGGTCGGCAATTACGGGCAGGTGGGTGAGCTTTTTAAGCGCCGCTATAGCCGAAACGTCAAAGGTGTTTCGCGTATATGTTTCAAAGGTCCTTATGCCGCGTTCGCAAAGTATTACATTTTCATTTCCGCCAGACATTATATATTCGGCGCTCATAAGCCATTCTTCTATTGTGTTTGCCAGCCCGCGCTTTAGCAGTATAGGCTTGTTTGTTTTTCCAAGCTCCTTTAAAAGGCGAAAGTTTTGCATGTTGCGCGCGCCAACCTGAATGATGTCCACCTCGCCAAAGAGGGGAATGTCTGAGCTGTCCATTATTTCAGATACTATGGGAAGGCCAAACTCACGCTTGCCAACAAGCAGAACGTCCATGCCCTCGTCCTCCAGCCCTTGAAAGGCATAGGGCGAGGTGCGCGGCTTAAAAACTCCGCCGCGTAAAAAGTTTGCGCCGCTTTTTTGTATTCTGCCGGATATTTCGCGTATCTGCGAAGTGCTCTCCACAGAGCAGGGGCCTGCCATAACAGCAAAGTGCCCGCCGCCAATTTTTATATTGCCCACGCTGATTACAGTATCATCTGTGTGAAATTTTCTGTTTGCTTTTTTATATGGCTCGCTCACACGGCGAACATCTTCCACGATCTCAACAGCCTTGATGGTGTCTATGTCTATTGTGGAGGTATCGCCAACCAGGCCAACTATTGTGGTGTTTTCGCCCTCGCTGAGGTGTATTTTAAAATCACGCGCTTCCAAATTGTGTATAAAGTCATTTAGCTGCGCCTTTTGTGTACCCTTTTTTACTATAATGATCATAAAAAAATAATCCCCTTGAAAATATTGCGTCATAAAATGAAGCAAATACAATGCTACAGCAAAAATCCACCAAAATCAAGTGCGCTGCGAAAAAGTGGAAAAGCTGCGCAGCCGGAATTACAAAAAAAAAGGGATCAGCCGCAGCGGCTATCCCTTTTAAGATTATGATACAGGAGGAACATTAAAAAAATCATTTACTCTTGTATACACAATATCATAAATAAAATAGTTTGTAAAGACTTTTGTAATAAAAATGTAATATTTTTTTCTGAAACCCTAATGTAAATGTTTGGGAATCATTGTATATAGGTGAATAGTACGCTACGTTCTTTTGTTACATAAATATTAAATTGCATATATTGCAATTTTTTTCTTAAAGTAACATTTACGGCAAAAAAAATATGTAGCCAAAAAAAGTTGCATTTATGTTTACGCAGCATTATACTTATAAAAAAAGGAGATAAGCTATGGCAGGCACATCCAAACGATTTTTTATGAACTTTAGCTGGAACGGTTTTTACCGCTGCGGCTTTTTTAGGTTATAAATATCGTCCGGTGCTGAAAATGGTTTAGAAAAATGTGCGCATATACGCCGCAGGCATCGGGAGTGCCTGTGGCTTTTTTGTTTGCGGCACCCGAAAGCAGCGGAAAAATTTTTTAAAAATTGAGAGGAATAAAAAAATGATTGTAGTAATGCAGCCAAAGGCGAGCGAAGAAGAAATAGGCTCTGTAACAAAGAGCCTGGAGCGGCAGGGAATGAGCGTGCAGACAAACCACGGTATAGAGTGTACTGTGCTTGGTGTGCTGGGCGATACCTACACGGTGGATAAAGAGGTAGTGGGCATGATGGCGGGCGTGGAACGCGTACTTTCCGTGCAGGAGCCGTACAAAAAGGCAAACCGGAAATTTCATCCGGATGATTCTGTAATAATGGCGGGAAACGTAGCCGTGGGCGAGGGGCTTGCGGTTATGGCCGGCCCCTGCTCTGTGGAATCGGCAGAGCAGCTTGCGGGGATAGCGGCGGATGTAAAAAAATCCGGTGCGGGCATACTTCGCGGAGGCGCTTTCAAGCCGCGCACCTCGCCCTATGCCTTTCAAGGGCTGGGAGAGAGCGGTATAGACATATTGGTAGACGTAAGCAAAAGCGTGAATATGCCCATAGTTACGGAAATAATGTCGCCAAAATATGTGGAGCTTTTTGATGAAAAGGTTGATCTTATACAGGTGGGCGCGCGCAACATGCAAAATTTTGATCTGCTAAAGGAATTGGGAAACACGCAAAAACCCATACTTTTGAAGCGAGGCCTTTCAAACACAATTGAAGAGTGGCTGATGAGTGCCGAATATATAATATCGGCGGGGAACGAAAACGTTATATTGTGCGAGCGCGGTATACGCACCTTTGAAACATACACTCGCAACACACTTGATATAAGCGCTATACCTGCGGTAAAAAAGCTTTCCCACCTGCCCATAGTGGTAGATCCAAGCCACGCGGCTGGTATGTATGATATGGTGGAGCCGCTTTCTATGGCGGCCGTGGCGGCTGGTGTGGACGGCCTGATGATAGAGGTGCACAACGATCCTAAGCACGCGCTTTGTGACGGCCCGCAATCTCTTACGCCCACAGCCTTTGATTCGCTCATGGCAAAGCTCAAGCTCATAAAAGATGCGGCAGTAAGGAGTGCGGTATGAAGCTACGGGTAAGCGCGGAGAACGGCAGTTACGATATAAATATAGGCGGCGGGCTAATAAGCGCAGACATACTTTCAGGCTATCCCAATTATGCGGTAATAACGGACGAAAACGTTTTTAAGCTGTACGGTTCTTTATTTGATGCAAAAAGAACAATAGTGCTGCCGCCGGGAGAGGAATCCAAAAACTTTGAAAACCTTAAAATGATACTTGAACGGCTGCTTGATATGGGTCTAACCAGAAATGACGCGGTGGTTGCGCTGGGCGGCGGCGTGGTGGGAGATATAGCGGGTTTTGCGGCGGCGGTGTATAAGCGGGGCGCAAGGTTTGTGCAAATACCCACAACGCTGCTGGCGCAGGTGGATAGCTCTGTAGGCGGCAAGGTGGCCGTAAACCTAGAGGGCGGCAAAAACATGGCGGGAGTTTTTTACCAGCCGGAAGTTGTTATAGCGGATACCGCTGCGCTGGATTCGCTTGATAAAAGGCAGTATGCCGCAGGAATGGCAGAGGTTATAAAGTATGCCTACATTGCGGATGCAGAGCTTTATATAAAGCTGAAAGAGGGCGGCGCCGCGCCGGAGGATATAATTCGCACCTGCTGTGCCATAAAGGCAAAAATTGTAGAGCAAGACCCGTATGACCACGGTTTGCGCATGATATTGAACTACGGCCACACTATTGGCCATGCCATAGAAACGGCGGCGGGCTACGGCAAATACCTGCACGGCGAGGCTGTGGCGCTGGGTATGGTTTATGCCGCGCTAATTGGAGAGCGCTTGGGCATATCGCCGGAGGGGCTGATGGAAGATACCAAAGCTCTTGTCTCGCAGTACGATCTGCCTTATACTATTGAGGATGATGCGCTAAAAAATGCGTTGAGATATATCTCCGCAGATAAAAAGGCAGATGCAGACGGCATAAGTTTCATATTTATAAATAAGGTGGGCAGTGCCGTTATAGAGAAGGTGAAAACGGACAAAATATTGAACATACTGGGAGAATTAGCTCTATGATAATGGTGAGGCCGTCAAAGCTGAGCGGCGAAATAACACTGATGCCATCCAAAAGCGTACTGCACAGGCTGCTAATTTGCGCGGCTTTGGCAAAGGGCGGCTCGCGCATAAGCAATTTTGCGATATCAGAGGATATAAGCGCAACGCTGAACGCGCTTTACGCAATGGGCTATTGCAAATACGGCATAAATGATGACGTATGCACAATAACGGGCGGGCTTTCGCGGCAGGGCAAAGATATAATAGACTGCGGAGAATCAGGCTCTACACTGCGTTTTTTACTGCCGCTTGGTATGGACGGAAAAAAGCGGCTGTTTACGGGCAGGGGAAGGCTTATGGAGCGCCCCATGCAGCCCTATGAGCAGCTTTTTGGTTACGAAAAAACGGCGGAGGGCATAGCGCTGTGCGGGCTGCTTGAGCCGGGCGAATACCCAATTGATGGCGGCATATCTTCTCAATTTATAACAGGGCTGCTATATAAGCTGCCGCTGCTTGACGGAGATTCTAAAATACTGCTCACCTCCGCGCTGGAATCTCGCCCCTATGTTGACATAACTCGCCGCTGCCAGGCGCTCTTTGGGGTGGAGAGTACGGTTGCGGAGAACGGATTTTGCGTGCCAGGAGGGCAAAGCTACAGCCCGGCAAACGTTTGCGCCGAGGGTGATTATTCGCATGCGGCGTTTTTTGCGGCGGCAGCGGCAATGGGGGGCAGTGTTCGCCTAAAGGGTCTTGAAAAGGATTCCGCGCAGGGCGACCGTGAAATACTGGACATAATGCGCTGCATGGGCGCGCGCGTAGAGTGGGAAAACGCGGAAGTAAGAGTGTCGCATGAGGCGCTTAAGCCGGTGGAGATAGATGTTTCGCAAATACCGGATCTTGTGCCCATACTGGCTGTGGCGGCCTGCGCAGCGGTGGGCAGAACGCGCATTTTTGGCGCGCGGCGGCTGCGCTTCAAAGAAAGTGACCGTCTGGGAGCGATGACCGCAGAGCTAGAAAAGCTGGGTGCGGATATAGTGGAATATGAAGACAGCCTTATAATAAACGGCACGGGCAGTTTAAATGGCGGCGAGGTGTGCGCCCATGGCGATCATCGCGTGGTCATGGCGCTTTCTATGGCCTCTGTAATAGCCAAGGGGGATATAGTGATAGACGCGCCTGAGGCGGTGGGTAAATCCGCGCCGCGCTTTTTTGATGAATTCAGGCAGCTTGGAGGTAAAACAAATTGAATACATACGGCAAACTGCTCCGCGTGAGCATATTTGGTGAATCGCACTCGGCCGGAATAGGTGTGGTTATAGACGGCCTCAGCGCAGGTGCAGAAATAGATATGGATGAGGTTTTGCGGGCAATGGCGCGCCGCGCGCCAAACAAGAGCCGCGCCTCCACAAAGCGTTCCGAAAAGGATATTCCCGAAATACTGAGCGGTTATATAAACGGGCACGCAACGGGCACGCCGCTTTCCGCAATAATACGCAATACAGATACACGCTCACAAGACTATGGAAATCTTGAGCAGCTGATGCGGCCGGGTCATGCAGATTATGCCGGTCATATGAAATATAAGGGCGCGAACGATATACGCGGCGGCGGGCATTTTTCGGGAAGACTTACAGCTCCGCTTGTTTTTGCGGGAAGCATAGCCAGGCAGCTGCTTGCGAAAGAGGGTATACACATTGGCGCGCATATAAAGCGTATAGGCAATATAGTAGACAGGGATTTTGCCGAATATACGGCGGCGGAGTTTGCGCGCATAGAGGAAAAGCCTTTTTTTGTGAACGAATTTGAAGCAGGAAAGCGCATGGGTGAGCTGATAGAGCGCGTTGCCAAGGAGGGAGATTCTATTGGCGGCGTGGTGTGCTGCGCTGTTGCGGGATTGCCGGCAGGCTTGGGCGAGCCGTTTTTTGACAGCATGGAAAGCGAGCTGGCGCGCATTATGTTTGCCATACCGGCGGTTAAGGGTGTGGAATTTGGCACAGGCTTTGCCATAGCGGAAATGAAGGGCAGTGAGGCAAACGATCCACTGTATATAAAAGATGGCGCGGTGAGCTTTAAAACAAACAACAACGGCGGTATAAACGGCGGCATAACAAACGGTATGCCGCTCACATTGAGCGTGGCTGTAAAACCCACCTCATCCATATCTAAGCCGCAGAGCACGGTGGATATAGAGCGCATGGAAGATGCGGAGCTGGTGGTGCGCGGCAGACACGATTCCTGCATAGTACCAAGGGCGGTAGAGGTGGTTAAAAGCGCGGCGGCGCTTGCCATAGCAGACCTGTATTTAAGGAGTGGAAGGGTGTTTTAAAAATGGATGAATTAACAAGACTGCGCGGTGAAATAGACGAGATAGATAAAGGTATAGTAGCGTGCTTTGAAAAACGTATGGCCTGTGTGCTGGGCGTAGCGGAATATAAAATAAAAAACGGCCTGCCCGTGCTGGACAGCTCTCGAGAGGCCGCGCTGCTAGAGAGCCGCAAGGCAATGCTTTCCAATGGAGAGCTTGCGCCGGAAGCGGAGCAGCTTTTTAAATTGCTTATGAAGCTGAGCCGCGCAAGGCAGCAGGAGCTGCTGAACGATGCCCGCAAAGCGAGAAACGGAATAGCGGCATTTCAGGGTGATGCGGGCGCAAACTCCCATCTTGCGCTTATGCGTTACTTTGGCGAGGGCATAAAAACGCAAAGCTACGGCAGCTTTGAGGACGTTTTTTGCGCGGTGGCGCAGGGGGAGGCAGAGTTTGGCGTGCTGCCCATAGAAAATTCAAGTACGGGCGGCATAACAGAGATATATGATCTGTTCAGAAAATACGATGTCAGCATAGCAGGGGAGCAGCTTTTAAAGATAGAGCATGCGCTGCTTGGGCTAAAGGGCGCAAAGCTTGAATATATCACAGATGTGTACTCTCATGAGCAAGCACTTATGCAGTGCGCCGATTACCTGAAAGATCTGGGCGTAATTACCCATCCATATTACAATACGGCGGTGAGCGCAAGGTTTGTGGCGGGCGAGCTGGATGCCTCTAAGGCGGCAATAGCAAGCGAATACGCGGGCGAGCTTTACGGGCTGAGCGTGCTGGCAAAAAACATAAGCAACAGCGGAGAAAACACCACGCGCTTCATAGTTATAAACGCAGACGGTGAAAGTGTGGAAAATGCGGACAAGGCAAGCGTTTGCTTTGTTTTGCAGCACAGAAGCGGCGCGCTTGCTCATGCGCTGGATCTGTTTGCAGATTGCGGGCTGAATATGGTAAAAATAGAATCGCGGCCGCTGCCGCAGCATAATTTTGAGTATATATTTTATGTTGACTTTCAAGGCAGTGAGGTGAGGCAAAAAATTGAGGATACGCTCTTGCGCGTGGATGGCATATTTACTGATTTCAAGCTGCTGGGCTGCTACAAAGCAGATGGTGGCAAAATATGAAAAACATATACCTCACGGGTATGATGGGCTGCGGGAAAACGGCAATAGGAAAACGCTTTGCCTATGCTGCGGGAGCAGACTTTGTGGATACGGATGAGCTGGTGGAGAGCCGCTCCGGCCTTACGGTGAATGAAATATTTCAAAAATACGGCGAGGCGGAGTTTCGCGCGCGCGAAAGCGAAGCGCTTTCAATAGTGGCGGAGCGGAGCGGTGCGGTGGTATCCTGCGGAGGCGGCATTGTGCTTGCGCCGCAAAACGTGCGGCTTATGAGGCAGTCCGGCAGCGTGGTATACATCTATAGGGATATAGATGATATTGTAGCCTCTGTGGAAACGGGCGCGCGCCCTCTCCTGAAAAAAGACGGCAGCAATGTAAGAGCTATCTTTGCCCGGCGCGCAAAGCTGTATGAGGATTCCTGTGATGTAAGGCTCCAAAATGATGGCACGCTTGAGCAGGCTGTGGAAGCTTTGGCAGGCATTGCAGAAAATATGCGCGGTAAGTGATCTTTAAACAACGCGGTCTGCCGCTTTGCACAGCTCAAATAAAGGCTTGCCGCGCGGCGCTGCAAACTTAGTTAATGGTAACATAATTCCTCATATGGCGGCGCAGCTTAGGCGCCTTTGTTATATGCCGCAAATAGTGCTAATATATAAATAATAATATTTGGGGAGATGCCTATGGAAAGAAAAAAATTTGATCGTTTTTCGGATGGCATGCAGGAAACACTTTACAAAAATCTGGAAGCGCAGCAGGAGGCGCTTTCCTCCTATGCCTGCAAAGATAAATATGCCGCGCGGCGAAATAAGGAGGTTTTTCTGGTATCTCGTCCCAATTTTGTGAAGGATGTGGAGCGTATACTGAATTGCCGCTATTTCAACAGGTATGCTGATAAGACGCAGGTTTTTTCGCTTTATAAAAACGATGATATAACCCGCCGCATAATGCACGTGCAAATTGTATCGCGTATAGCCAGAAACATTGGCCGTATGCTGAATTTGAATCAAGATCTTATAGAGGCGGTGGCTTTGGGGCACGATCTTGGGCATACCCCCTTTGGCCACGCGGGGGAGCGCTATCTTTCCGCGCTGTATCATGAGCGCACGGGCAGGTTTTTCCGCCACAACGTTCACAGTGTGCGCATACTGGATAAAATATTAAAGCTGAATCTGAGCCTGCAAACGCTGGATGGCATACTGTGCCATAACGGAGAGCAGGTGCGCGGACAATACTCGCCTTACAGGTATGAGGGCAATGCAGAGCAGCGTTTTGCCGCCTTTGAGAGCAAGGTGGATGGCTGCTATAATGACAAAACGGCAATAGGCCATCTGGTGCCGGGTACGCTGGAGGGCTGCGTGGTACGCATAAGCGATATACTGGCCTACCTGGGAAAAGACAGGCAGGACGCAGCCATACTGGGCATGCAGGTGGAGGATTCCTTTGTGCGAAACGAATTTTTGGGTGCAACAAACTCTGAATTTATATCCAACACTATAAGCAACTTAGTGGAAAACAGCTACGAAAAAGGCTATTTGAAGCTGGACGAAAAATATTCCGCCGCGCTGGACAATGAAAAAAAGGCGAACTATAAGGTGATATATGAATCTCAGGATACCAGTGAGCCGTATCCGCAAATACGCGCAATGTTCAGAGATACCTACGAACGGCTGTATGATGATATGGTGCATATGAAAGAGGATTCACCAATATTCCGCCACCACATAAAAAAGATGTTCCGCGGCTTCAAAAACGCAGAGCAAATGGAGCGTGACTATATAAACGAAGAACCAAACCAGATAGTGGTTGACTATATTGCCAGCATGACAGACGATTATTTTTTGGATATACACGAATATTTGTTTCCGGATGCTGTGAAGCTGGAATATACTTCGTATTTTCGTAAGGTTTAATTGTCCTTTTTAGGGTTAATAATATATTAATACAAAATATGAACGTATAAATATATTTATTTAGGAGGATATGAGTTTATGAATGAAAGATCTTTTTTCAGATGCGAGATATGCGGGAACATTGTTGGTTTGGTGCATGATGGCGGCGGCGAGCTGATTTGCTGCGCGCAGCCCATGTATAAGCTGGAGCCAAATACGGTGGATGCCGCTGCTGAAAAGCATGTGCCGGTGTGCGAAAAAGACGGCAGCAAGGTTACCGTAAAGGTGGGCAGCGCGCCTCATCCCATGACGGAGGAGCACTGGATACAATGGATACTGCTGGAAGAGCCGGACAGGACGCAGCGCATACTGCTGAAGCCGGGAGACGAGCCAAAGGCTGAATTTTGCGTGAACGGTGACAGCTTTGAGGCCTTTGCCTATTGCAATCTGCACGGATTGTGGAAGGGATGAAAGAAATAGTATAAACCAACAAAAATCTACATGTGAGAAATCAAAACGCGGCGTAGTTTCATATTACAGTCGCGTTTTTTTGTGCCACAGCTTGTAAAAATGGCATCTTTCAACATAATATGTAAATATAAGTTTTTTGTGTAAAAAGCATTTCGCATACACAAAACTACATATTTCGGTATTATTCACGGCTATATTATATATAAAACAATTTCCGTAAAATACAATTGTGCCTTGGTGGAACAGGGCGCATACGGAATTTTTGGCGCGGTCTGCTTGGCAGACACGCCTGCGCAGTGTTTGCGCAGTGCCGCGGCTTTTTTGCGGCAGTACAAGAACATAACCCGGTTTGAGGTGCATAATGGTAAAAAATGAGCTGAATGGCATTTTGGAGAGAGACGGCAAGTACAGCGAAAGCACTGAAAGCAAAGCAATTGAAAGATTGAGGCAGGGAAAAAACAGCGCGCGCATGGAGCTGATAGAGCAAAACATGTGGGTGGTATACTATGCCGCCAGAAAATACGCCAACGAGAACAATATTTTTGAAGATTTAGTATCCATAGCAAATCTGGGGCTGGTAAAGGCAATGTATGCCTTTGACCCAAATAAAAACGTTAAACCCTCCAGCTTTGCCATGAAATGTATAAAAAACGAATTTTTGATGTACTTCAGACGAAACAAGCGGCATTCCAACGAAATATCGCTTGAGTTGCCGCTCTGTGTAGAATCGGACGGACAGGAGCTTTTGATAGGAGACACAATTGCCACAGAAGATGAAATAGTATGGGAAGAGGTGCTGAAAAAGCAGCGCAGAGGCGAGCTTATAAAGGCCATAAATTCGCTTGGCGAACGCGATAAATGGATAATGGATATGCGCTTTGGGCTGAGCGGAAAGCGTGAACACACGCAGTCTGAAGTGGCAAAGCAGCTGCGTGTTACGCAATCATACATTTCCAAGGTGGAAAAAAAGCTGCTCAAAAAGATAAGAAACATGCTGGAATGATGCCACCCCCCGTGAATATGCCATGCTTTTACAGCGTGCAGCTTGAGTGTGGAGACGCTATACAAAGACCGCTATTGTTTGAGGGCTATCAAAAAAAAACGTTTTAAATTTGGGGGCAGTATGACACTATATTTTGTATCATTTAAAATTTTATTGTGATATAATACACTAAACGTAGTGATTTTTGCGCTTGCTCTGTGGCGCTTATGCTGTGGGGGCGGTGTGAAGCGCTTCGCAGGCGGAATTGCGCAATAATGCGCAATATTTCAAAAGGGGGATAAATCCGTTGAAGTGTGTGTTTTGCGATTATAATGAAAGTAAGGTAGTGGACTCAAGGCCGGTGGAAGACGGTTCTGCAATAAGGCGAAGGCGTGAGTGCCTAAGCTGCGGCAAACGTTTTACTACCTATGAAAAGGTGGAAAGCCTGCCCATATTCGTTATAAAGAAGGACGGCAAGCGAGAGAGCTTTGATATTGAAAAGGTGAAGCGCGGCGTTGTGAAGGCTGTGGAGAAGCGCGAAGCCACCTATGAGGAAATAGAGCAGCTGATAAACGATATAGAGCGCGAGATATACAATACGCCGCGCCACGAGATAACCTCGCACGAGGTAGGCGAAATAGTTATGAAAGGGCTAAAAGAGCTGGATGAGGTGGCCTATGTTCGTTTTGCCTCTGTATACCGCCAGTTTAGAGATATAAACACATTCAAGGAGGAGCTAAATAAGCTGCTTTCGGATAAATAGATTATGTATGGAAAAAATTTGAGATACGGATTTGAAACAATAAGCCGCGGGGAGCTGCGGCTTTTAACTATACCCGCGTTCAGCGAAAACGGGTTTGAGAAACATTGTTTTACAACGCGTATAGGCGGGGTAAGCCCGAATGTATACGAAAGCCTGAACCTCAGCAAAACGCGTGAGGAAAACGAAGCGAACAAGCGTGAAAACTACCGCCGTGTGTGCGGGGCCATTGATGTTGGCTTTGATTCTATGGCGCTGGTGAACTATTCTCACGGTGACGGCATACACATAGCGCAGGAGACGGATGCGGGCAGCGGTATTTTCACAGAGCCGCCCTACGATTTTTGTGACGGCATTATAACTGCGCTGAGCGAGGTAACGGCGGTCACGCTGCATGCGGACTGCGTGCCACTGTTTTTTGCCGATCCGCGAAACAATGTTGCGGGCGTGGCGCACGCCGGCTGGAAGGGTGTGTATATGCAGATCCCCGAAAAGATGATAGCCGCCTTTTCGCAAAACTTTGGCAGCGATCCGGCCGATATGCTGGTGGGCATAGGCCCGCACATAATGGATTGCTGTTTTGAGGTGCGCTCGGATGTTGCGCAGCCCTTTTCAGAGCGATTCGGCGGCGAAACGGTCACAGAGCGGGATGGCTCGCTTTTTGTGGATATGCAGGCTGCAATACTGCTGCAGCTGGAGCGTGCGGGAGTGAGTGAGCAAAACATAACGGTGGCAAATATGTGCACATACTGCAACAGCCAGCTTTTTTATTCACACAGAAGAGACAACGGGCACACGGGAGCCATGGGCAGCTTTATAACGGTGCGCTGACATGAGCAGAGTATATTTGGATCACGCTGCCACAACATACGTAAAGGACGAGGTGCTCACCGCCATGCTGCCCTACTTTGGCGGATGCTTCGGAAACCCGTCGGGCGTATATGCCGGCGCACGCGAGGCCAAAAAAGCGCTGGAGGACGCGCGTGCGAAAATAGCAGAGCTGATTGGCGCTGAAAGCCCGCGCGAGATATATTTTACCTCAGGCGGCACCGAGGGCGATAACTGGGCGCTCAGGGGCGTTATGATAAAAGCGGAAAATCGCGGTCACATAATCACTTCGCGCGCAGAGCACCATGCCGTGCTGGAGGCATGCGTTATGCTGGAGCGGCAGGGTGTGGAGGTGACATACATAGCGGTGGACGGCGGCGGACGGGTTTCGGCGGAAGCCGTGGCTGCCGCGCTGCGCGAGGATACCGCCCTTGTTTCCATAATGAGCGTAAACAATGAGGTGGGCACGGTGAACCCGGTAGCGGAGCTTGCGGCTGCTGCGCGCGAGGCGGGCGCACTCTTTCATACGGACGCGGTTGCGGCGGCGGGTCACATACCGCTGAATTGCAAAGATTTTGATATGCTGACCATATCCGCACATAAGTTTTACGGTCCAAAGGGCGTGGGCGCGATATACATTCGCGAGGGCACGGGAATAGCGCCGCTTCTGGCGGGCGGGAAGCAGGAGCGGGAACGCCGCGCGGGTACGGAAAACGTGGCGGGCGCGGTGGGCATGGCGGCTGCGCTGGAGCTTGCCTGCGAAGATATGCGCTCTGAGGAAAAGCGAATAGGCGAGCTGAGAGACGATTTCGAAAAAATGCTTATAAATGGCGTGCCAGGAATAATTTTTAACGGAGACGCGAAAAACCGTTTGGCGGGTTATTGCAACATCTGTCTGCCCGTTGCCGCAAACGCCGCGCTGGTGGCGCTTGATATGGCGGGCGTGGAGTGCTCTTCAGGTTCGGCCTGCATGACGGGCGGGGTAATGCCCTCGCACGTGCTTATGGCAATGGGGCGCACAGAGGAGGAGGCGCGGCATGCGCTTCGCATAACGTTGGGCGCGCGCACAACACTTGCGGATATGGAATACGCCGCAAAGCAGATAATAAGGATTTGCGGCGGCGCGGCGGTTTGACTTTCAGATACGCCTGTTGGTTTTGCAAAAAAAATTCTTACAATTTCGAATTGCCGCAAGGTTTGATTTACAAAATAAGGCGGTTGTTATATAATAACAATAATTGGGCATTGGTAAGGCTGTTTTTTTACCATGCTAAGTGTTGGGAGGATACGAAAACATATGTCTGATTTAGATAAGACGATGCAGTTTTCATTTGACAAGGAACTTGAAAATCCCGTGCGCGGGATAATACGCATAGTGAGCGAAGCCATGCGTGAAAAGGGATACGACCCGGTAAACCAGCTTATAGGCTATATAGTATCGGGAGATCCCACATACATAACCGGCTACAAAAACGCGCGTTCATTAATTGCCAGTGTTGACAGGGACGAACTTTTAGAAGAGCTGGTGAGCTACTATATAAATCAGATATGATTTTATTTGCTGGTTGGAAAAGGGTGCGTCATTTGTCTGCTAAAAAAATATACTATATAAATTGAAAGCGCCGCACAAAAATCCTTTGGGGGGATTTGGGTTTGTGGTGTTTTTGTGTTTTACGGCCAATATATTTTTGCAGCGCAATAATATTTCAAGCGGCGTTATGATTTGCAATAGGAGAACATATGGGAAGAATATTAGGCCTTGATGTGGGCGATGTGCGCATAGGCATAGCGCTTTCAGACCTGCTGATGTTAACGGCGCAGGGGCAGGAGAGCTACACGCGCCAAAGCGAAACAAAGGACATAGCATACATCACTGAAATGATGAATAAAAACGATGTGGACACCATACTTTGCGGGCTGCCCAAAAACATGAACGGCACGCTTGGGCCGCAGGCGGAGAAGGTGCAGGCCTTTGCCGAAAAGCTAAAGGAAGCCAGCGGAAAAAAGCTGGTATACTGGGACGAGAGGCTTTCCACCGTGGCGGCGGAAAATACGCTTTTAGAAGCGGATATGAGCCGCAAGAAGCGCCGCAAGGTTGTGGATAAGCTGGCGGCGGTGGTGATATTGCAGGGCTATATGGATTCGCTTGGCGGTTTTAGGCTGTAGCCAAAATATTATATAAAGAAACAAAAGCAAAAGGAGATAAATAACAATGGCTGAAGATACAAACAAAATAGAAATGCTGGACGAGGAAGGCAACCTGCTGGAATTTGAACATCTGCTCACCTTTGAGGTGGACGATCAGTTTTACATCGCTTTCACGCCCTATGCCGCAATAGACGGTTTTGAAGTGGGCGAGGTGCTTATTATGCGCATAGAAGAGGACGATGAGCAGGGCGACATATACCTTCCCATAGAGACGGAAGAAGAGCTTGATAAGCTGTGGGCGATCTTCCAGGAGCTTTATTACGCAGACGAGGACGAAGAGGAAGGCGAAGAGCAGTAAGCCGGGGAGTATAAATATATTCCTTGCATGGGCTGCATAGTATATGATATAATATCACGCGATAACACACCCGTGTGGATGTGGGCGCTCGTGCCGCTTGCGGTTACGCCCAAAAATATTGGAAACGCGGGGAGGCAAATAACGAGGAGGTTATTTTTTATGTCAGTTATATCAATGAAACAACTTTTAGAGGCAGGCGTTCATTTCGGACACCAAACACGCAGGTGGAACCCCAAAATGAAGAGGTTCATCTTCACCGAGAGGAACGGGATCTACATCATAGACCTGCAAAAAACAGTTAAAGAGGTAGAAAAAGCATATTACTTTATACGCGATATAGCTATGGAAAACAAATCCATACTTTTTGTGGGCACAAAAAAACAGGCGCAGGATTCCATAGAGCAGGAAGCCAAGCGTTGTAATATGTATTACGTTTCAAACCGCTGGCTGGGCGGTATGCTTACAAACTTCAAAACTATCAGAAGCCGTGTGAACCGTCTCAACCAGATAGAAAACACGGAGACAAACGGAGATATAGAGCTGCTTCCCAAGAAGGAAGTTATAAAGCTCATGCACGAGAAGGAAAAGCTGCTGAAAAATCTGGGCGGCATACGTGATATGAGAGATATACCCGGCGCGCTGTTCATAGTTGACCCGCGCAAGGAGCGCATAGCTGTTGCCGAAGCCAAAAACCTTGGTATACCCGTTGTGGCGATAGTGGATACAAACTGCGATCCGGACGAGGTGGATTACCCCATCCCCGGCAATGATGACGCTATCCGCGCCGTAAAGCTGATCGCTTCCAAAATGGCAGACGCCGTGCTGGAGGGCAGACAGGGCGAGCAGATGGAGGACGAATCTGTGCAGGAGGCCGCTCCCGTAGCTTCCGTTGAGGAAGAGGAAGCCGCCGCAGCCGAGGAGATAAAGGAAGAGATCGCCGCGGAGATGATGCCCGAAGCAGCACCGGCTGCCGAAGCGGCACCGGTTGTGGAATAATTCTTTACGCGGTATAGATAAAGAGAAACTTTTCAGGAGGTATAAATATAATGGCTATATCGGCTAGTGATGTAAAAACACTGCGCGAGAGATCTGGCGCAGGTATGATGGATTGCAAAAAGGCGCTCACAGAAGCGAATGGAGACATAGAAAAGGCCAGCGAACTTTTAAGGGAAAAAGGTCTTGCCGCTGCCGTTAAAAAGGCGGGCAGGATAGCAGCTGAGGGTATAGTTGAGTCCTATATACACATGGGCGGAAAAATAGGCGTGCTGGTTGAGGTGAACTGCGAAACTGATTTTGTTGCCAAGACGGACGAATTCAAAACATTGGTTCGTGACATAGCTATGCACATAGCCGCCAGCAACCCAATGTATGTTTCAGAAGAAGAAGTTGATCCCGCTGTGCTGGAGAAGGAAAAGGAAATACTTACAGCACAGGCCAAAAACGAGGGCAAGCCGGACGCTGTTGTTGAGAAGATGGTGGAAGGCCGCATAAAGAAATTCAAGAAGGAGATCTGCCTGCTTGACCAGCCTTTCGTTAAAGACCCGGATAAATCCGTACAGGATCTGGTTACAGATAAAATTGCCACAATTGGCGAAAAAATATCCATAAGACGTTTCGTTAGATACGAGATGGGCGAAGGCCTTGAAAAGCGTCAGGACGATTTTGCGGCAGAGGTTGCGGCTCAGTCAGGGATGTAAAACAGAATAAAAAGAGAACATAGCGCAATATGTTCTCTTTTTCATATGTAGAAATAACGGAGGGGAAAATGGTTCCTAAGTATAAACGGGTAATAATGAAAATAAGCGGCGAGGCGCTCTGCTCCGCCGAAAACAGGCCGCTGGATTTTGACATAGTGGGCAACATTGCAGACCAGATAATAGAGCTTAATAAAGCGGGCGTTGAGGTGGGCATAATTGTGGGCGGCGGCAACATTTGGCGCGGCGCGGTTGCCAAAAAGCGTATGGACAGAGCCACGGCAGACTATATGGGTATGCTGGCCACCGTTATAAACGCGCTGGGGCTTCAGGACGCAATAGAAGAAAAGGGCGTGCCCACGCGCGTGCAGACGGCAATAGAGATGCGGCAGATAGCAGAGCCGTACATAAGGCGCAAGGCGGTAAAACACCTTGAGAACGGGCGTGTGGTAATATTCGCCTGCGGCACGGGCAACCCGTATTTTTCTACAGACACGGCGGCGGCGCTGCGCGCGGCTGAGATGGAAGTGGAGCTTATAATGCTGGCAAAAAATGTGGATGCGGTCTATGACAGCGATCCCAAAAAGAACCCGAATGCCGAGCGCATAGAGAGCATAAGCTACCTGGAAGTTATGAACCGCGGACTAAACGTTATGGACAATACGGCGCTCACGCTTTGCATGGATAACTCCATACCCATAAATGTTTTTGGCGTAAACGAGGAAAACGCCATAAAACGCGTGGTAAGCGGAGAGCGGATAGGCACCAGAATAGAGTAGACGCATTTTTCGATGTTGTCTTTTATATGGCTTTGATATAAAATGATATCATAAAACATTATGGAAAACAAAGCGGACGAAAGGACGGGTTTCGGTTATGAAAATAGAGCACGAGGCATTAACAAAAGCAGGGGAGAAGATGGATAAAACCATCCACAATTTTAAAAAAGAGCTTGCAAGCCTGCGCGCGGGCAGGGCAAATGCCCAGCTTTTAGATACCGTGATGGTTGATTATTACGGAACGATGACGCCCATATCTCAGGTGGGCAATATTTCTGCGCCCGAACCCAGGCTTTTAGTGATATCGCTGTGGGACGCAAGCATACTGCATGAGGTGGAAAAGGCCATACAAAAATCAGACCTGGGCATAAACCCGGCGAACGACGGCAAGGTGATACGCCTGGCCTTCCCTGAAATAACGGGTGAAAAGCGTCTGGAGCTTGTGAAAAAAGCCAAGAAGCGCGCCGAGGAATCCAGAGTGGCTGTGCGCTCCATTCGCCGTGACGCGAATGAAGTGTTTAAAAAGGAAAAGAAAGCCAGCGTACTCACAGAGGACGATTTTGATATAATAGAAAAAGAGATACAGGAGCTAACAGACAAAAAAATAAAAGAAATTGATGAGCTGCTTACTGCCAAGGAAAAGGAAATCACGGAGATATGATGCTGCTTGGCCTTGAGCTTTGCGAGGCAAAAAAGAGGCTGGAAGCACAGGGGCGCACCTTTGAGGTTACGGAATACCGCTCCCGCGTGCCCTACGAAAACGCCGATTCGCAGCGCGTGGTGCGTGCTGTGGAGCGGGGGGACGGTTTATTATCCCTTACGGTGTGCGGCTTCGTTACAAAATTGAATGTGTAGTTAGAAAAGAGGGGCGAGTTCACGGAACTCGTCTCTGTTTGAGAGGAGGCGCGGCAAAGCGCGCAGCCTTGGAGGGAATACAGGGTGGCTTTAGGTAAGAAAAACAGAGAAATAAGCGCGGCACTGGATACGGAAAACCTGCCCGCGCACGTTGCCATAATAATGGACGGGAACGGACGCTGGGCAAAAAAGCGAATGCTGCCGCGCGCCGCCGGACACCGCGCGGGTATGCTGAACGTGAAAAAAATAATCCGCGCGTCTTCTGATATAGGCATAAAACACCTCACAATGTACGCGTTTTCCACGGAAAACTGGAAGCGCCCCAAGGATGAGGTGGGCGTGCTGATGAATCTATTGATAGAGTTTCTCACCAAGGAGCTGCAGGAGATGCATGAGCGCAACGTTATATTCCGTACAATAGGCGATATTTCCATACTGCCCGCAGCGGTTATAGAGGTGCTGGAAAACGCCACCAAAAAAACGGCGGCAAACACGGGCATGACGCTGAACATAGCGCTGAATTACGGCTCAAGACTGGAGATATGCTCCGCCGTACGCAGTATAGCGCGCGGAGTGGCGGCGGGGGAGATAAGCGCGGATGATATAGACGAGAAGCTTATATCAGACCGGCTGGACACGGCGGGTCAGCCCGACCCCGATCTCATGATACGTACCAGCGGGGAGGAACGGCTTTCAAATTTCCTGCTGTACCAGCTTGCCTATGCCGAGTTTTATTTTACGCCCGTATTCTGGCCGGATTTTGACGAGGCTGAGTATGAAAAATCGCTCATAGAATATCAAAACAGGCAGCGCCGCTACGGCGGGCTGTGAAGAGGAAACTATGTTAAAACGTATACTTGTAGCCATACCAATAATCGTGCTGGTGGCGCTGGCAATATTTGTGCAGGGCTGGGTGCTCTGCATATTCGCAATAGCGCTTTCCTTGCTGTGCCAGTATGAGATAGTGCGCGCGATGGACGGCAACGGCAGACCTGTAATAAAGGCTGCCAGCTATATTTTTGCAATGATAATGGCGCTGTTTTTCCTTATAAACTTCTCCGTTGCCATAGCAGGCGGCAGCTTTAGATTTAGCGCGGCAATGGAGCTTATGGTATTTATTCTTGTGGTGCTGGGCTGCTTTGCTGCAGTGATATTCTCAAGAAAGCACGATATATCTGCAGTTTTCAACACCATATTCACAATGGTTTATCCGCAGCTTTTCTTTGTACTGTTCTACAGTATGATAATATGGAGTATACCCACTTTGGATACCACATATTATAACCTTATGATAATGCTGCTCATGGTATTTTTGCCAGCAATGTTTACGGATACCTTTGCATATTTCTTTGGCATGGCGCTGGGCAAAAAAAAGCTGTGCCCGGAAATAAGCCCCAAGAAAACTGTGGTGGGAAGCGTGGCGGGCATAGCGGGCGGCATAATAGCTGCCACGGCTATTTGGGCGGTGTTTACCTACGCCGTTCCCGTGCTGCCATATGCTTCGCCGCTTCGGTATATATTTACAGGCGCGGTGCTGGCAATAGTGGCGCAGATGGGCGATCTTTCCGCCTCGCTTCTAAAGCGGGCGATGAACATAAAGGATTTCGGCAAGCTGCTGCCCGGTCACGGCGGGGTGGTGGACAGGATGGACAGCATACTTTTTTGCATAGCGGCGCTGTATGCAATAAACACATTCGCCGGGTTCAATTATATAGGTTAATATTATGCCAATCTCATATAAAAAACAGACAGGTTTGTTATAGCGCGTATGGGTTGGATGAGACGAGCTCTGCGCGGTATTGCAAAGTCTGGCCGCCGGCAAGGTGACTTTAAAATTTTTAAAAAAGTTTTGGGTTTGAGATTAAGTATTTAGGAGAAGTTTTTTGAAAAGGATATCTGTATTAGGCGTAACTGGCTCCATAGGCCGTCAGGCGCAGGATGTGGTGCGGCAGTTTGCGGAAGAAATAAAAATAGTGTGCATGAGCGCGCATGGCGATATACAAGGCCTTGCGGCGGCGGCAAACGAATTTCGGCCGGAGGCGGTGGCTTTAACGGGCGGGGGAGATGCGGCAGAGTTAAAAACGCTGCTTTGCTACAGCCCGCGCATAATAAGCGGCAAAAACGCGCTTGTGCAGGCGGCTGCTGAGGTGGAAACGCATCAGGTGCTGCTCTCCGTGCTGGGTATTGCGGGTCTGCCCGCCTTTGCGGCCTGCCTTGAAAGGCGCATACCGGTGGCGCTTGCAAACAAGGAATCTCTTGTGTGCGGCGGCGAGGTGGTGCGCGCCATGATGGACGAGACGCGTACGCAGGTACTGCCTGTAGACAGCGAGCATTCGGCTATATTTCAGTGCTTGGGAGACAGCTTTGACACCACAAACGTGAAAAAGATATGGATCACAGCCTCAGGCGGGCCGTTTTTGCGCCTTTCTAAGGAAGAGATAGAAAACGCGCCTGTGGAGCGCGCGCTAAAGCACCCCAACTGGGCGATGGGCAAAAAGATAACAATAGACTCCGCCTCGCTTGCAAATAAGGGGTTGGAGGTGATAGAGGCACATTTCATGTACCGCGCGCCTGCCGATATGATAGAGGTGGTGGTGCAGCCGCAAAGCCTTGTGCACTCTATGGTGGAGTTTAAAGACAGCAGCGTAATGGCGCAGTTTGCGCCCGTGGATATGAGATTGCCGCTGCAAAAGGCGCTCACATTCCCTGAAATGTGTAAATTTAATGTTAATAAACCGCTGGATTTCAAAAAACTTGGTACAATAGAATTCATAGAGCCGGACATGGAACGCTTTCCCTGTCTCGCGCTGGCGTATGAGGCAATAAAGAGCAATACCACAGCCGTATACAACATAGCAAACGAAATGGCGGTGGAATACTACTTAGGCGCGCGCATAAACTTTGGCGGCATAAGCCGCATGATTGAAAGCTGCATGCACCGTTTTTCGGACAGTGTACCTGCTACAATAGAGGAGATACTGGAGCTGGATGTTCGTGTGCGTGAATATATAAAAGGAGAATACTGAGTCTTTGGACGTATTGAATATAATAATAACAATAGCAGCCACGCTGCTTATACTTACCGTGCTCATAGTGGCGCATGAGCTGGGGCACTATCTGGTGGCAAAAAAGCGGGGCATTCGGGTGGACGAATTTTCTATAGGCTTCGGGCCTAAGCTGTTCAAATGGAACAGGGGGGAAACTCAGTTCACCGTGCGCGCCATACCGGCGGGCGGCTATGTAAAATTTCCGGACGACGTTGATGAAGATCCCAAGCCGGGCGATCTGCGTGCGGCGTCTATAAAATCACGCGCGCTCACCATTGTGGCGGGACCCGTTATGAATGTTATAGTGGCGGTGGTGATAACTGCCGTGCTGCTAATGACCTATGGAGACGCTCAATTTGTGGTGCAGCAGGCAGGAGCAGATTCACCAGCGTATGCGGCAGGCCTGCGTGAGGGGGATGTGGTGCGTGAGTTTGACGGCGTGCGTCTGGACTTTTTTTATGACTGGCAGGACGTACAAAACAATGTTACAAACAAAGGCTTGGCGGAGAGCGTGCCCGTGCAGGTGGAGCGTGACGGAAAAACCGAAAATATAACGCTGCCCGGAACGCAAACGCCGGATATTGTGAATACTAGCTTTGGGTTACAGCCCAAGATATTCAACTTTTTTGAGGCAATAGGGCTTAGCTTCAAGTGGCTGTTTTTACAAATGCGCGAAATACTGACCGCGCTTGGCAAACTGTTTTTCACATTTCAGGGGGTGGAAAACATGGCGGGCATAGTGGGCACGGCGGCAGTGGTGGGCACGGCGGTGCAAACCGGCTTTGATATGGTGCTCAAGCTGGTGGCGCTAATAAGCGTGAACCTTGCCATAATAAATCTGCTGCCCATACCCGCGCTGGATGGCGGCAAGCTGGTTCTTTACGGCGTGGAGGCGATACGCAAAAAGCCCGCTCCCGAAAAGGTGGAGGGTATACTGAATCTTGTGGGCATGGTGCTCATAATAGGCTTGGCGGTGTTCCTTGTAATTCAGGATATAGGCAGGCTGATGCCGGGATTGTAACGGAAAATGGCAGATCAAATTATACAGATTCACATAGGGGATGGAAGAATGAGTATGAGAAAAACAAGGGAAGTGGACATAGGCGGCGTAAAGATTGGCGGGGACAACCCAATAGCGGTGCAGTCTATGACCAATACAGATACAAAGAGCGTGCATCAGACGGTGGCGCAAATAAAGCAGCTTGAGGAAGCGGGCTGCGATATAGTTCGCTGCGCGGTGTATGATATGGATTGCGCGGTAAGCATCCCCAAAATCAAAGATCAGATAAAAATACCGCTCGTGGCAGATATACACTTCGATCATGAGCTGGCGGTGGCCGCAATAGATAACGGCGCTGATAAGATACGCATAAACCCCGGAAATATTGGCGGCAAGCCCGAAATAATGCGAGTGGTGGCGGCTGCCAAGGCGCATGGTGTGCCCATACGCGTGGGCGCGAACGCCGGCTCTTTGTCCAAGGAGATGCTGGAGCGTTTCGGCGGCCCCACGGCGGACGCGCTGGTGGAGAGCGCAATGGACAACATACGCATACTTGAGAAGGCGGGCTTTTTTGACATAGTGGTCTCCATAAAATCCTCCTCCGCGCCCGTGTGCATACACGCATACAGGAAGATATCAAAGCTTACAGACTACCCGCTGCACCTTGGGGTGACGGAGGCGGGCACCTTCCGCACGGCAATAGTGAAATCCTCTATAGGCCTTGGCTCTCTCATTGTGGACGGCATTGGCGATACGGTGCGCGTTTCCATAACGGGTGACCCCGTGCAGGAGGTTTTCGCGGCGAGCGATATTTTAAAGCACTGCGGAATAAAGCTGGGCGGCGTGGAAATAATATCCTGCCCCACCTGCGGCAGATGCACGCTGAACATAGAAAAGATAGCCTCGGCTATAGAGCAGTTCACCCAGCGCATAAAGATACCCATGAAGGTGGCGGTGATGGGCTGCGCGGTAAACGGGCCGGGCGAGGCGCGTGAGGCGGATATTGGCGTGGCGGGCGGCAAGGGCAACGGCCTGCTGTTTGCTGGCGGCAAAATAATCCGCAAGGTGGATGATTTTGATATTTTGCCGGAGCTGAAACGGCTCATAATGGAATTTCAGCATGAACACGAAAATTTGAACGGCAGGTCGTGAGTATATAATGGGTGCGGATGAATTAAAAAATACGCTTTTAAAAATAAAAGATGACAGTAATATAAATAGATTTATTGTACGGGAACGGGCAGAGTATAACCCCAAGCAAAACACGGTGGGGGTATATTTTAAAACGGTGAAGCACTATCCGCCCTCCCGTTTTTTGCGTTTCAAATCGCATTTAGAGCAATATTCCGGCAGCGATATACAGCTTTCGCTCTCCCAAATGGAATACCAGCGGGAAATAACGGAAAACCCCAAGGAGCTGGAGCGCTGCGTAAAGGATTATTGCGCTCTCAAGCAGCCCACAATAACTCCATTTTTGGCAACGGCGGAAGTTGGCATAGAGGGCAGCGCGATCACCGTCAATTTTGACAGCGATATGGGTGCGGGCGTTTTTTCCACAATGGGTCTTGAGGCCGATCTGCGCGAATACCTGCGGGATACCTACGGCATGGAAACCATAGTGAAATGCGGTGTGGACGAGCAAGCCTGCGGCAGTTACGAGTTTGAAGACAGACCGCAAAACAGCGAAGAGCCGCACTCAAGAGGTGCCGAGCCACAAAAACAAGTCGCGTCCGCGCAGAGCAAGCCCGCCGCACCAAGAGCGGCAAAGCGGGAGGAGGCTCCACAGGCGGGTCAGCTTGTGACGCCCATACAAAACCTTGCCGCGGGCAACGAGTACACGGTGGAGGGCGAGGTAATAAGCGTGGAGGCCACGCCGCTCAGGGACGGCGAGCTTACAAAGCACAAATTCAGCATCTGTGACTACACTGGCAGTATGACCTGCTTTTTCATTGAGAGCAGCAAATATAAAAGCAAGCTGGAACCGCCCAAAAAAGGCAAGTGGGTGAGGGTGACAGGCTTTTTTGATATGGATAATTTTGCGCACGAAAACACAATGAAGGCAAAGGCAATAGGCCGCGCGGCGCACAAAAACAGAACTGACAACGCGGAGAAAAAGCGGGTGGAGCTGCATGTGCACACCCAAATGTCCGCACAGGATGCGGTGAGCAACGTGAAGGACATAATAGCCCGCGCAGCAAAATGGGGGCACAGCG
>CAYXBW010000012.1:0-13031 GCA_964463305.1 uncultured Christensenella sp.
AATAATACTATTTCCATTTAAAAACATTTATGTTTTTATAGCGCGTTAGCGCGTTGGGAATTGCATGAGACGTAGCCGCATAGCGGCACTGCGCAATTTTGCGCAGTATTTCAAATTAAAGATTTTAATTTGAAATTAGTATAAGGGGGAATTTCTAATGACTATAGACAGCAAAACGGCGGAGCAGGCGGCAGTAATAAACGCGGCGCAGGCAATGTGCGCGGCGGCGCGCACAGCCCCCAAAACCAAGGGGATAGACACCATAGAAACACTGGTTTTGACTGATGATGAGGTTTTTGAGCTGGCGAAAGATATGGAAAGGCTGGGCGAGGAGCTGGGCTACGGCTTTTTCCTGCGAGATGCCGAAAACGTGCGCTGGAGCGGCGCGGTGGTGCTTATAGGCTGCAAGTATCAGAGCAATGGCCTTGGCGAAGCATGCAGCTTCTGCGGCTTCAAGGGTTGTGCAGGCTGCGAGGCGGCGGGCGGCGTGTGCGTGTTCAACCCAATGGATCTTGGTATAGCGGTGGGTTCCGCAGTATCTTTGGCGGCAGATCTTAGAATGGATAACCGTGTAATGTTCTCTGTGGGCAAGGCGGCCATGCTGGCGGGAATACTGAGCGAAGATGTGAAATGCGCAGTTGGAATACCGCTCAGCGCCACGGGCAAGTCGCCCTTCTTTGACCGCAAGCCAAAATCGTAACAGCTTGCAATTGGGGTGCAGCGGTGCTATACTGAAAAAAATAAATAAGTGAGCGGGGAGTCCATGCGGTGGGCTGAGAGGAAGCGAAACAGCTTCGACCCTTAGAACCTGATGTGGGTAATGCCAACGTAGGAATTCAAGTAAAGCTGGATTTTTGGGGAGCGTTCCATAGGGGGGCTTCCTTTTTTGTGTGATATGGAGGTAGCTTTTGGCTATAGACAGGGAAAAAATGCTGCTGTATGCCGTTACGCATAATGCGGGCGCGGCGGAGGTGGAAGCGGCAATACTGGGCGGTGCAACTCTGGTGCAGTTTCGCGAAAAGCGGCTTGCGGGCGCGGAGCTTCTGGCTGCGGCGAAAAGCGTGAAAAGCGTGTGCGAAAAATATGGAGTGCCGCTCATAATAAATGACAACGTACAGCTTGCTATAGATTGCGGCGCGGACGGAGTACACATTGGGCAGGGCGATATGCCCGCCGCTGAGGCAAGAAAGCTGCTGGGCGACCGCATAATAGGCGTTACGGCGCGGTCTGTGGAGCTTGCAAGGCGCGCGCAGGCGGATGGAGCGGACTACATAGGCTCCGGCGCGGTTTTCGGCACGGCCACCAAGGCGGACGCAAAGCCGCTTCCTCATGCTGAGCTAAAGCGGATATGCGCGGCGGTAGATATTCCTGTGGTGGCTATAGGCGGTATAGACGCAGAAAATATCTCGCGGTTGGCGGGCTGCGGTATGGCTGGCTTTGCAGTAGTTTCCGCCATATTTAGCGCGGAGGATGTGCGGGCGGCGGCAAGCAGGCTGCGGGAGCTGGCTGAGCGCACAGTGCGGGCAAACAGAAAGGCTGTGCTCACAATTGCGGGAAGCGATTGCAGCGGAGGTGCGGGCATCCAGGCTGATATAAAAACAATAACGGCGCACGGCATGTATGCCATGAGTGCAATAACGGCGCTGACCGCGCAAAATACGCTGGGCGTAGAGGGAATAATGGAGGTTCCGCCAAACTTTTTGCGCAAGCAGTTGCAAAGCATATTTACAGACATACCGCCGGATGCGGTAAAAATAGGAATGCTGGCAGATGAAGGAATAATTGAGGCAGTGGGTGAGGCACTCGCGGAATATGATGCGAAAAATATAGTGCTGGACCCTGTAATGATATCCACAAGCGGCAGCAGGCTGCTAAAAGAAGAAGCTATTACAGCGTTGAAAAAGCTATTCGCCGCAGCGCGGGTGATAACTCCAAACATTCCGGAGGCGGAGGCACTATGCGGCTTTGGCATAACAAAGAGCCAGGATATGGAGCGGGCGGGGCGTGCGCTTTATAAAGGCTATGGCTGTGCCGTGCTGGTGAAGGGCGGGCACGGCATAGGCGGCGCGGACGATCTGCTGTGTGAGAATGGTGAGCTTTTTTGGCTCAGGGCAGAGCGCGTGGAAAATCAAAACACACACGGTACGGGCTGCACGCTTTCCTCTGCAATAGCCTGCGGGCTGGCGGCGGGCAAGGAATTGCGCAAGAGCGTGGAGGAGGCCAAGGCCTACCTCACGGGCGCCCTCAAAGCGGGGCTAGATTTGGGCAAGGGAAGCGGTCCGGTGGATCACTGCTATAGGATGGTTTTATAAAAAATTTTTGGAGGATTGAATATGTCATATACAACACAGATGGACGCGGCGCGGCAGGGAGTTGTAACAAAGGAGCTGCTGGCTGTTGCAGCGGAGGAAAAAATAGAGGCGGAAGCGCTTAGAGAGCTTGTTGCCAAGGGGCAGGTGGTGATACCTGTAAACAAAAATCACGTATGCATAAAGCCCTGCGGTGTGGGCAGTGCGCTTAAAACCAAAATAAATGTAAACCTTGGCACCTCGCGGGATTGCCTTGATCTTGATGTGGAGATGGAAAAGGTTATGAGCGCTGTAGAGATGGGCGCTGAGGCCATAATGGATCTATCTTCCTATGGCGACACGCAGACCTTCCGGCGCAAGCTTACCGCAGAATGCCCCGCCGTGATAGGCACGGTGCCCATCTATGACGCGGTGGTATATTATAACAAGGCGCTAAAAGACATAACGGCGCGCGAGTGGCTGGATGTATTCAAGATGCATGCGGAAGACGGTGTAGATTTTATGACAATACACTGCGGACTTAATCTGCATACGGCAGAGCGTTTTAAAGCCTGCAAGCGCCACACAAACATAGTTTCACGCGGGGGGAGCATAATGTTTGCCTGGATGATGATAACGGGCAACGAAAACCCGTTCTATGAATATTATGATGAGATACTGGATATTTGCCGCGAATACGACGTAACGCTGAGCCTGGGCGACGCTTGCAGGCCGGGCAGCATAGCGGACGCGGGCGATATTTCGCAGATAGAAGAGCTGGTAACGCTGGGCGAGCTTACCATGCGCGCCTGGGAAAAGGATGTGCAGGTGATGATAGAAGGCCCTGGCCACATGCCGCTCAACCAGATAAAGGCCAATATGGAGATACAAAAAACAATATGCAAGGGAGCGCCTTTCTACGTGCTGGGGCCGCTGGTTACAGACGTTGCGCCCGGTTACGACCATATAACATCCGCTATAGGCGGGGCGATAGCCGCCACCTACGGCGCTAGCTTCCTCTGTTACGTTACCCCGGCAGAGCACCTGCGCCTGCCCACTGTGGAGGACGTACGCGAGGGAATTATTGCCGCCAAGATAGCGGCACACGCTGCAGACCTTGCCAAGGGCAATCAAGACGCCTGGGCGTGGGACTATGAAATGAGCGCCGCGCGGCGTGACTTGGATTGGAAAAAGCAGGCGGAGCTTGCCATAGACGGCGGCGTTAAGTCGGTGCAATATCGCGGAGAATCTACGCCTGAAAATGAGGACACCTGCACAATGTGCGGCAAAATGTGCGCCATGCGCAACGTAAACAAGGTGCTGCGCGGCGAAGATGTGGATATAATGGACTAAAATAAATATCGAATTTAAAAGGTAAATACGTAACACTGTGCGGAGGGCGTGCAGCTCCGCTGCGGCGCAGCTGCTGGAAAGGCAAAAACAAATAGTTTGATATGTTACGTAAAGAGTACTGGAGTCAAGCTATAAGCAAGAATGTTTTTATACGGCATGCACAGTAAAGAAAGGATGCCAAAAGGACAAATGGCTAAGATAAACGGAAAAAATGTGGAGGTTTGCGGTGCTACTGTGGAGAGCTATCTCATAGCTTCCGGCTATGAGATAGCGCGGGTGGCTGTGGAGCGCAACGGCAGCATACTGCCCAAAGCGGAATACGCCGCCACGGTTATAGAGCAGAGTGACACGCTTGAAATAGTGGGCTTTGTGGGCGGTGGCTGATATGGAAATAATGCTCAACGGGGCAAAGCGGGAAACGGCTGCGTGTACGCTGCACGCACTGCGCGATGAGTGCGGTAATACGCCTGCCGATGTGGTGATATTGAACGGCTACCAAACGGACGAAGATGCGGAGCTTTCGCAGGGCGATACGGTAACATTTATAAAAAAGGGAGAGCTGCCGCCAAGAGAGGCGCTGGAAGCCATGCTGTGCGCGCGGCATACTCCCGGAGTTTATGAAAAGGTGAGGTCGGCGCGTGTGGCGGTGGCTGGTCTGGGCGGGCTTGGCTCCAATATTGCGCTGAGCTTGGCGCGAACGGGAGTGGGATTTTTGCACCTGATAGATTTTGACGTGGTGGAACCCAGCAATCTAAACCGTCAGCAGTACGGCATACGCCATCTGGGCATGCCCAAGGCGGAGGCGCTCAAGGCACAAATAGCGGAGATAAACCCCTTTGTGGATGTTGTGGCGGAGCAGCTCCGTTTAACAGAGCAAAACGTGGCAAGCGTGTTTTCCAAGGATGAAATAGTGTGCGAGGCATTTGATTCGCCAGAGGCAAAGGCTATGCTTGTGAATGCGCTGAGAGAACGCTGGCCGGAAAAATATATAGTGGCGGCTTCTGGTATGGCGGGTTACGCCAGCGCAAACGAAATATTTACGCGTAAAGTGATGGGCAGGCTGTATATCTGCGGGGACGGGCAAAGCGCCGCAAGGCCCGGCTGCGGGCTTATGGCGCCGCGGGTGGCGGTTTGCGCGGGGCATCAGGCAAATATGGTATTGCGGCTTATACTGGGCGAAGCAGAAGTTTGAAAAGTATAAATTTTGCGTAAGAGTATAAACAGACGGGGCGGCAAAGCCCCGAGGGAGAAACATATGGAAAATGATAAACTGAAAATTGGCGGGCACGAATTTACATCGCGGTTCATACTTGGCTCCGGAAAATATTCGCTAAAGCTGGTGGAGGCGGCGGTGATGAACGCAGGCGCGGAAATAATAACGCTTGCGCTAAGGCGGGCAAATACAGAGGTTGAAAATATACTTGATTACATACCAAAGGGCGTAACGCTGCTGCCAAATACATCGGGTGCAAGAAACGCGGAGGAGGCGGTGCGCATTGCGCGGCTGGCGCGCGAAATGGGCTGCGGAGATTTTGTTAAGATTGAGGTTATACACGATTCAAAATACCTGCTGCCAGATAATTATGAGACCGCCAAGGCTACGGAGGTGCTTGCCAAGGAGGGATTTGTGGTGATGCCCTATATGTACCCCGATCTCAACGCGGCGCGTGATATGAAAAACGCTGGTGCGGCTTCCATAATGCCGCTGGGCGCGCCAATAGGCTCCAACAAGGGGATTTGCACGAAAGATTTTATAAAGATACTCATAGAGGAAATAGACCTGCCCATAATAGTGGACGCGGGTATAGGCCGCCCCTCGCAGGCCTGTGAGGCTATGGAGATGGGTGCTGCCGCCGTTATGTGCAACACGGCAATAGCCACCGCCGGGAATATACCGGCTATGGCGGAGGCGTTCAAAAAAGCAATAGAAGCGGGTCGCGCGGCCTATCTTTCGGGTCTGGGGCGCGTGCTGGACGGAGCCAGCGCCTCGTCACCGCTTACGGGATTTTTGGGCGAAACGGAGTGAGCGGTATGGAAAAAACAAACCACATGGAATATCTGCCCGGCATGGAGCAGATAGAGTCTGATATTATGGAGCGCGTGCTTTCGGCTATGGATGGATTTGAGCCTGAGAGCTACACAGCGGAGCAGGCGCGCGCAGCATTGGAATCGGAGGGATGCACGGCGGAGCAGTTCGCCGCGCTGCTGTCGCCCGCCGCCGAGGGGCTGCTTGAGAATATGGCGGAACGGGCAAGGCGTGAGACCCGCAGATACTTCGGTAATTCCATATACCTTTTCACGCCGCTGTATCTTGCAAATTATTGTGAAAATATGTGTGTGTACTGCGGTTTTAACGCCAAAAACGAAATACACCGCGCGCGGCTTTCAGAAGAAGAGATGGAGCGTGAAATGAAGGCTATAGCGAAGAGCGGGCTGGAGGAGATTTTGCTTTTGACAGGCGAAAGCCCTGCCATGTCCGACGTGAAATATATAGGCGCGGCATGCAGCATAGCAAGAAAATATTTCAAGCTGGTGGGGCTGGAGGTATACCCCATGAACGTGGAAGATTACGCGTATCTGCGTGAATGCGGCGCGGATTTTGTTACCGTTTTTCAGGAAACATACGATACAAAGCGCTATGAGCGCCTGCATCCGGGTGGTCACAAGCGCGTGTTTCCCTACCGTTTCAACGCGCAGGAGCGTGCCGTTATGGGCGGAATGCGCGGCGTGGGCTTCGCGGCGCTGCTGGGGCTGAACGATTTTCGTAAGGATGCCTTTGCCACGGGGCTGCATGCGTCACTGGTGCAGCGCAAATACCCGCATGCGGAGATAGCCATATCTTGCCCAAGGCTGCGCCCTATAATAAACAACAACAAAATAAACCCTAAAGATGTGGGCGAGCGCCAGCTTTTGCAGGTTATAACTGCGTACAGGATATTTTTGCCCTTTGCAAATATAACAATATCAAGCCGCGAATGTGCGCGATTCAGAGATAACGTGGTGAATATTGCCGCCACCAAAATTTCTGCGGGCGTGGATGTGGGGATCGGCGGGCATACGGGCGCAGCAAGAGGCGACGAGCAGTTTGAAATAGACGACGGACGGAGCGTTACGGAGATTTATGATATGCTGCAAAAAAACGGCTTGCAGCCGGTTATGAGCGAGTATATTTATGTTTGAGCTGATAGCGGTTACAAACCGTGCGTTATGCGAAGCCGATTTTTTGACTCAGATCAAAAAAATAGCGGCGGCGGGTATTTCTTCCATAATACTGCGCGAAAAGGAGCTTTTGCCGCAGGAATACGCGGAGCTTGCGCGGGAAGTCGCCGCCATATGCGAAAGCGCGGGCGTAGCGTTTACGCCGCATTTTTTCGTAGAGCAGGCGCGGGAGCTGGGAGCTCGGCGCATACATCTGCCGCTGCACATGCTGGAAACAAAGCCGGAACTGCGCGTAGAGTTTGAGGTTTTGGGGGCATCTGTGCATTCTGTGGAGCAGGCAAAGCAGGCTGCGGCGCTTGGCGCAGATTATGTGACTGCCGGGCATGTATTTGCAACCGATTGCAAGAAGGGTGTGCCGCCGCGCGGAGCTTATTGGTTGGCGGAGGTGTGCCGCGGTGTGGATATTCCCGTTTATGCTATTGGCGGTATAGGTGTTGACAATATTTGCGCCGTGCGGGATGCGGGCGCTGCCGGAGCGTGTATTATGTCGGGATTTATGCGCGAGGAGCCGGAGGAGCTTGTTGATTTGATTTTATTGGGTTTGGCGTAGGAGGGGGAGTTTCGCTGGCGCGTAGCTTCTTTTTTTCGCTTGCCGCGAAGGGGGCATTTTTCCCGCTCAGCGAGCGGGAAAAATATGTACGGCACATCCGGTGCGTTTGGTGGGAGGTTTGCTTTGGCGGTGGGACGTATTGCTGGTTTTTGGGTATCTGGTTTGATATGGGCTATTGACTGAGGGTTTGTTTGGGGAATGTCGGTGGTTCTAGGCGTGGAGGGGGTGTGCCACTCGCTTTGCTTGTGGCGTATGCTATGGCTTTGATTGGTTTATGCCTTTGGTCTGGATTTGTATGTGGCGGACTCATTCATTATTAATTCCCCTTGCCCTTCTCTTCCCTGCCCGCGCTTTAACTGCTACCCGCGCACCCGCGCGGATGTAATAATCGCCGCATCTTAAAAATAGGCCAATGGCGCCAAAGCGCAAAGAAAAGCCCACCATAAAATCAACTTGAAATAAGCTATATCATAATAAAATCAAGGTATTTTTGAAAATGCAAAGATAAACAACCACAAAACTTTGTGGTATTATATCAATATGGAAAACATAACGCCAAAATTGCAAAAAAAAATAGATAATTTACCGCTCACACCGGGCGTATATATAATGCGAAACAGCGAGGGCACCATAATATATATTGGTAAAGCGCGTGTACTTAAGAATCGTGTGCGCCAATATTTTACAAATGACACTCAATTGCCCAAGGTGGCGGCAATGATTTCGCGCATAGACGATTTTGAGTATATAATAACGGATACGGAGCTTGAAGCGCTGGTGCTGGAGAGCAATCTTGTGAAGCAGTACCGTCCTTATTACAACATACTTTTAAAGGACGACAAGCATTTTCCATATATACGCATAGATATGAACGAGCCGTACCCTCGCGTTGAGGTGGTGCGCAGCGTTAAAAAGGACGGTGCAAAGTACTACGGACCTTTCATAGCCGCGCACGTGATACGTGACGTGATGGATCATATACACAGGCTATACCCGCTGCGGAGCTGTAAAAAGGACATTCCGCGCGCCATAGAGAGGCGTGAACGCCCCTGCCTAAATTACGAGATGGGGAGATGTGTAGGCCCCTGCACGGGTAAAATTTCAGCGGAGGAATATGACCTGCTTGTGCGCGAGGTTATAAACGTGGTGTCGGGCGATAAATCTTCGCTTAAGAATGAACTGAGGCAAAAAATGGAGCAGGCGGCGGAAGAGCTAAACTTTGAGCTGGCCGCCAAGCTGCGAGATAAAATTGCGCTGGTGGACAGGATACGCGAAAAACAGAAAGCGGGTTTCCCGAACCTTGATGATAAGGACATTTTTGGGCTGGGGACGGGGGAGAGCAACGCGGTGGCACAGGCATTTTTGTTTCGGGACGGAAAGCTGTGCTATGCGCAAAAATTTTATATGGATTACGAGCAGGAGGAGCCTGCAGATGTGATGGCTAGCTTTTTGCAGCAGTATTACGTGGAAAAGAGCGGTATACCCCGTCAAATATACGTTTCGCCCATGCCGAGTGACGCGGAGCTGATTATGGATTGGCTATCAGAGCTTAAGGGCAGCAGTGTTAAAATAATTGAGGCGCAGCGGGGGGACAACCGTAAATTGCAGGAGCTTGCAAAAAAGAATGCCGCAGATGCCATAAAAATAAAGGAAAGCAGCGCAAAACAAAAGCTGCTGGCAACTTCAAATCTTGCTGCGGAGCTGGGATTGGAGAGCGCTTTAGAGCGTATCGAATGTTACGATATATCAAACACTCAGGGTACGAACAATGTGGCATCTATGGTGGTTTTTACTAATGGAAAGCCGGATAAGAAGCAGTATCGTCGCTTCAAAATAAAAGGTTTTGAGGGCGCGAACGATTTTGCTTCTTTGAATGAAGCGCTCACCAGACGGTTGCTACGCGGGCTGAACGGAGATCCGGGTTTTGACACGATGCCTAACCTTATAATAATAGACGGCGGCAAGGGGCAGCTTTCTGCGGCTATTGATGCGCTGGCCTCTGTGGGTTGTGAGTACATACCCATAGTTTCTCTAGCTAAGAGAGAAGAAGAAATATTTTTGCCCTTCCATTCAGAAAGCATATTGCTGCGAGTGGGCAGCCCTGAGTTTAGGCTGGTCACGGGAATAAGAGATGAAGCTCACCGCTTTGCAATAACATTTCACCGTCAACTGAGGGAAAAGCGTATACATAAAAGTGAACTGGATGATATACCGGGTGTGGGGGACAGCCGTAAACGTTCGCTTCTGCGGCATTTTGGCAGCCTTAAAAAGCTGAAAGAAGCGGAGCTTGCAGACATCATTGCCGCACCGGGCATTCCAGCAAATGTGGCTGAGGCAATATATGCGGCACTGCACAGCGCAGAAAAACAACAAGGGTCAGAATAACGATTGTTACTTTAAAAAATCTTTCTAAATAAATGTAAAACCAATATTATAGCAAAGCATTTCAGCGAAGCGTGCTCTGGAGGCAAGAGATAGCTCCACTTTTATTTAAAATAGAGGTGGGGCATTTTATAATGGTCGCAATAAAAAAGCGCGTACATCTTTGGGGGTACGCGCTTTAGCTGTAATTTTTATTCTGCCGGATTGTCGGCAGGGGGATCTGGTTCGGGCGGGTCTGGTGGTGCGGGCGTGGGTTCCACAGGATCGGGTACGGGCAAGGGGCCGGGTGGTGCGGGCGTGGGCTCTACAGGGTCTGGTTCCACGCCTCCCCAATACCAGTCTGAGTTGTGAAGCGTGCAGTAAGCTGAGCTGCCGCCACCGCTGCCGCCGGTTCCGTATTTCAGCGCATAGGCTGAACCCTCAGGGAACTTTCTGCCGCCACCGCCATAAGTAGAGGGGCAGAACTCATTTGCGCGCATACCAGTTTCACTGCAATAACGATATCCGCCGCCCCCCTGACCGCAGATATTGCAATCTACCACCGGTACGTCGGAAATTGCCATCCAGTCCTCCTCTGTGGCTTCGCAGCGTGAGGTGAGCTTCATATTTGAATATTTGCACACCTTGCCCTTCACCATGCCATAAAAGCTGGGATCGCCGGGGAATATTTCCTTATCGGTCTTACCTTCGTGTATCTTTTCCATATAGTCGCGCCATATGGGGGCGCACAGACCGCCACCGCTGCTCTTGGTGAAAGATTTATAGTTATCGTGGCCAACCCAGAGCGCTGATGTGTAGTATGGCGTGTAGCCCGCAAAGAACGCTCCCTTGTTATCTACCACGGAACCCGTTTTGCCCGCAGTGGTCATTCCTGTTATTTTGGCGTTGGTGCCCGTACCGTGATCCACTGCGTCTGTGAGCGCCTGGTTAAGCATCCACGCTGTTGTCTGCTTGAAGCCTTGATGTCTCTCCTGTTCCTTTTCCATATCAATTATGGTGTTGTCGTTGGAATCTCGCACCAGATTGAAAGAAACAGGCTGACGGTACTCACCGCCGCGCGGAATGGCGGAATAAGCGCCCGCTACCTCTACAGGCGTTATGGGTGCAGAGCCAAGTGCCAAACCTACTATTGTTCGGTTATCAACACCCGTGTTTGGATCTACAAATCTCTCTGTATCAACACCAAGATTCTCAAGATATGTAAGTGAGGTGGGTATTGTTACAAAATCTGCAAGCACGCGCGAAGCCGCTATATTCCAAGAATTAACTATAGATTCATGGAGGGAGGCAGGGCGCTCGTCACCCTGGCTGGTTTGCGGGTAACCGGGGTCCTTATCTGTTACTGCCCACCCGGTTATGGGAACGCGCAGGTTTGCCACGTTGGAAGCCAGTGAATAGCCTATATCAAAAGCAGGGCCATACACGGCGATAGGTTTTATAGAGGAGCCTATCTGCATACGCCCCTCATAGGCGCGGTTGAATGTTAGCATCTGGTCAGGCTCATCACGTGAGCCTATTATGGCCACAAGGTATCCGGTAGAATTATCCACAACGGTGGCGGCAGCCTGTGGCTGAATAACCTGCTGAGGATTTCCGTTTGAATCTATCTGCGTGGTAACATTGTCTGAAGAATTTTGGAAAGAGGGATAGCTATCCCATTCGGAAAGCGTTGATTGAACCGCTTCCTGTATTTTGGGATCTATGGTGGCATATATTTTGTAGCCGCCCGCGCGCATTTCCTTGTCAACAATCTGGCGATTTTGCTGGGTATCCTCAAGATCCCTGTTTTTCAGCATGAATGTTTGCACATCATGTATTACATACTCCACAAAGTGGGGATATTTGTATGTTTCGTTTGCAGGCGAAGCCTCCAGTATATTCATTTCGGCTTTCCATTTGCCAATATAACCGGGGGCAAGTTTTAAATCCAGCTTGCCGTCCGCGCTGTCTTTTTCCAGTACGCTGTCACGAGAAAGATATACGTCGCGCGGGGTATAGGTCGCGTCGTACTGCTCTTTTGTTATCATATCATTCCAGTACATACGTTCTGTTATCATATTCATACGATTTATGAGGTAGGGAAGATCCTCCGGCTTCTGGTAGGTAGCGCGGCGTGGATTGAACTTTGTGGTGCTTTGGGTTATTGCGGCTATGCACACCATTTCCTTTAGTGTAAGCTCATCCAGCTCCTTGCCAAAATAGTCCTTAGCGGCAGTTTTTACGCCGTAAACACGTCCGCCCAAGGGAATTGAATTCATGTAGGCCTCAAGTATTTCGTCCTTGGTGTATTTCTCCTCCAGCTTCATTGCGAGGTAGGCCTCTTGAAGCTTGCGCTTATAAGAACGTTCGTTGGTGAGCAGCTTGTTTTTTACCAGCTGTTGTGTTATTGTGCTGCCGCCCTGCGAACCGCCAGAGCTCAAATTGGCGGCGAAAGCGCCCGCCAGTCTGCGGAAATCCACACCTGTATGGTCATAAAAACGCACGTCTTCAATTGCTATAACTGCATTTTGAAGATCGGTCGGGATGTCTTCTATGTAGGCCCAATCACGGTTTTCTTTACCGGAATAGGTAGCCAGCAGGTTGCCGGACTGGTCGTATATATATGAGGTGAGATTTTGATCCTCTATTTTACCCGTGTCAAGCTCCGGTGTAGTTTCAAGATAGGCATTTGCCACGCCAATCACGCTGCCAAAGCCGACCGAAACGGCAACGATGACAACTACAAACATTAGTTTGATAACATTGAGTATGATACTCAAAATAAAGTTTGGTTTCTTTTCGCGAGGCTTGAACAGTGAGGTTATTCTATTTTTCTGCTGATGTATCATTACGGGCTGGGTATCTTCAAGTGCGGCAACCTTGCCCTTGTATAGTTTGGCGGGTTCGTCGCTGAATATCACCGTTTCGTCCGTAGCGGGGGCTGAGGCGGATATTTTTGGCTGTGCTGCGCGCCCCTGCGGCTTGGAGATTGGCAATCGTACAGTAGCATCGCCAGATGGTGTCTTTGCATCGGCTGCAGATTTTGACGCAACGGCACCAGTACGCGCAGCCTGCTTCGGCTTTGCCGCGGGAATGCGAACAGTTTCATCACCGGCAGCTGAGACGGGCATCCCGGAGGAAGCGGCACCAGTACGCGCAGCCTGCTTCGGCTTTGCCGCGGGAATGCGAACAGTTTCATCACCGGCAGCTGAGGCGGGCATCCCGGAGGAAGCGGCGCCTGTACGCGCAGCCTGCTTCGG
>CAYXBW010000012.1:13131-33438 GCA_964463305.1 uncultured Christensenella sp.
GGAATGCGAACAGTTTCATCTGCTTTGCCCGCATTTGTAGTCGTGGAAACAGGCCTTGCCGTTTGTCTCGGCTTTGCCGCGGGTTTGCGAACTAATTCGTTGCCTGCGGAATTGCCTGCGGCCGCTTTTGCGGTATCCTTAGATTTTGCGGCTGCCTTTGGAGCGGTAACAGGCCTAGCCGTTCCGGGAGCGCCTGCCGTACTGCCCTTAGAGGCGGCAGCGCCGGAAGAACTTGAAGCCGAAACAGCGCTCTCTGAGTCACCTGAAGCGGCAGTGGGAAGTTTCCGCGCTTTTGCAGAAGCTCCCGCAGGCCTAACAGGCCGTGGAGCGCGCGGCTGCGACGTATCCGATACCTTAGGCGCATCGCCTTTCTGAGTCGTAGAAGACGACGGGTCAATATCTATTTTTCGTTTTTGGTTTTCTCTGTCTTTTGTATCCATCAAATATCCTCGGTTATGCGGTCTTAGAAATATTTTAACATAAATAACGCGCAAGGGTGCGTGATCTTAAAAAATTCACAGCAAATTAATTTATGATCTCGTTCCGTGCAGATGCAATAAAATGCGCTGCACAGCAGTTTGCCAAAAGTGTGCTATACAACCTTTGTGTAAACTGCAACAAAAAATATCAGCATAGTACCCTATATAGATATTTGGACGATCTTGATACACAAATAGTTCCGCGCAGACTTGTTTTTGTTTACAAATCAAGCGGTTTTGTGATAATATTTTTAAGATAAATATATAGAGGTGTAATGCTATGTCTGGACATTCCAAATGGTCTACAATAAAACATAAAAAGGGTAAAGCGGACGCGGCGCGCGGTAAGGTTTTCACCAAAATAGGGCGTGAGCTTGTTGTGGCGGTGAAGCAGGGCGGAGCCGACCCGGATATGAATTCGCGGCTGAGGGACGCTATAGCAAAGGCTAAGGCAGCCAATATGCCGAATGACAATATACAGCGATCAATAAAAAAAGCATCTGGAGAGCTGGGCAACGTTGAATATATGGAAATCACCTATGAGGGCTATGGCGTAGGCGGTTCTGCGGTTATTGTGGAAACAATGACGGACAACAAAAACCGTACTGTAGGAGAGGTGCGCCACGCTTTTGATAAGAACGGCGGCAGCTTGGGAACGGCGGGCAGCGTTGTTTTTCAGTTCGAAAAGAAAGGTATGATAGTTATAGATGCTGAGGGCAAGGACGAAGATACCGTAATGGAGGATGCCTTGGAAGCGGGCGCCGAAGATATCTCAAACGAGGGAGATGTTTTTGAGATAGTTACGGAACCGGGTTCTTTTTCCGAGGTGCGCGAGGCGCTGGAGGCCAAGGGTTACGAATTTCTCTCGGCTGAAATAGATATGATTCCCAACAACGAAGTTTCGCTAGATGAGGCTCAAACAAAGCAATTTAATAAGATGATAGATATGCTTGAGGATAATGACGATGTGCAAAATGTTTTCCACAATGCAGAGCTGGCTGAAATAGACGAGTAGAGCTGAGCAAAGAATGATAGTAACCAGTGTTACTGAAATACAAGCCTTATCTGAGCTGTTTGGAGCTGATGAGGCTTTTTTGTTTGGCTAGAAAAAGGTTAGCTGTTTTTCACCGTGACCGCCTTTGTAAGCGGAGATTATGTCCTGCATCTTATAGAGCAGACCATACTGTTTGCACTCAGCGGAAAATTGTGCGTATAGCTTACGGGCATCGCGCACACTGCAGTTATAGCGGCTTCCGAAAACTTTGTCATATCGCTTGCTGAGACCGGGATATAGCTCATCCAGCCTTGCAAAGAACCAGTCGCGCTGCCTGTCTCTAAGCGTAACGCCAAGGCCGGGGTATATGAAACGTGCGCCGCATTCAGCCGCGCTTTTTATTATGGCGGAAATATTATCCGCGCTGTCCTCTATAAAGGGCAGCACCGGCATGAGCAGTACGCCTGTGAAAATACCCTGATCTGAAAGTTTTGAAATTGCGGCAAGGCGTTCGGCAGCGGGCGGGGCGTTAGGTTCAACCGCGCCGGCTATACGCTCGTCTGTTGTGGTTATGGTGATTTTGGCTATTACAGGCATTCTTGAGGATATTTCTCGCAGTATATCGGCATCGCGCGCAATTAGCCCGCTTTTTGTGGCTATGCCAACGCCAAAACCGAAGCGCAATATCTGCTCCAGTGCCGCGCGGGTAAGCTTATATTCGGCTTCCATGGGGTTATATGGGTCAGACATCGCACCTGTTGCAACAACACCCTTTTTGCGTTTGGATGCAAGATTTTGTGCAATTATGACGGTGGAGTTTATCTTTGCCTTCACCACGTCAAAATCGTCCACTCTATAGCATTCGCTGCGGCTGTCGCAATAGATGCAGCCGTGGCTGCAGCCCCTATATATATTCATATTGTAATCTGCACCAAACCAGGCTGTATGCTTGTTTGCAGTAACGATCGTTTTTGCCGGAATATATTCCATTGTGCACCTTTCAGTAAGCAATTGTTCATGATATCAAAAGTTGGAGCATGCCGCCCCCAAAATTATAAGAGCGATATATGTTAGGCTTTACGGTAAAAAAGTCCCAAAGCTGCGCTTTGCATATGAATTATAGCACGGGTGGCGGGCAAATTTAAATAATTTTGATTTTTTTTCTTTTGAGAGCTATAATCAATATTATTGGATGGGAGATACTGTCCATATTTTTCACAGTAGTATAAAAAACGGCTTTCTTACAGGCTATGCGCAGTTTTGTATAACTGCGTTGGCGCATTTGCAAAATATAGTAGTGTGGAGGAACAGACTCATGACGGATATGAAATTTGCGAATACAAAACTGCACTCGTTGGTGATTTTCCGAAACATTTTGAGAGATCCTGTCCTGTCCGGATTCAGCAGATTACTGGACATACTTGGAAAGCGAGATGCTGCGTTAAGTGTTGATGCCTACGCGGATTTTGTTTCTGCGTTGTTTGAGCACACTGCGGATTTCTCGGCATATGTGCTGGAGCTTATAAAGAATGATGAAAACATATATTTAAAAAAAGTACTGGCCGGCAGGGAGATTTCTCTGTACTTAAAGGCTTGTATTGCGCATGAGCTTTCGCTTTTGCAGGAAATATCTAGAATTTCCGGCGAGGAGGTGAAGCGCTACATACCTTTTGAAGGATTCATGCCGGAATGGAACACTGCCGAAATGGATTTTGATGCACTTTATGCGGAACATATGGCACAGGTGAAAACAATGGGTTTTGGCAAATACGCGCGCAGCTGTATGTTCTTATTTAATGGTGTTGAAATTCTCCCGGTTAAAAATCATGATAAAATAACGCTGGCAGAGCTATCCGGTTACGAGAATGAAAGGGGATCGGTTTTGCAAAATACGCTGGCGCTGCTGGATGGCAAACCTGCGGCAAATGTTCTGCTGTACGGAGACAGCGGTACGGGCAAATCGTCCACGGTAAAGGCAGTTGTGAATGGATACTCAGACCGTGGCCTAAGGCTGGTGGAAGTGCGGAAGAAGCATCTTCACTTAATAAGCAATGTAATAGATATGTTGGCGGAAAACCCGCTAAAATTTATTATATTCATTGACGACATATCCTTTAATATGGAAGACGAAGACTTTACTGAATTAAAAGCAATGCTGGAAGGCTCTGTTGCTGCGCGTACCAGCAATATAGCAATATATGCCACAAGCAACCGCAGGCACCTTGTACATGAAACATTTTCTGACAGGCAGGGTGACGAGGTACACATAAACGAAACTATACAACACACTGTTTCTCTTAGTGAACGCTTTGGGTTAACTGTGGCGTTTTTGGAGCCGGGCAGGGATGCCTATCTAAGTATAGTGGAGCACATTGCCGAAATAAGAGGGCTGGAAATGGGCAAGAGCGAGCTGCGCCGTAAGGCGGAAGAATTTGCTATAGCAAAAGGCGGGCGTTCGCCGCGGGTGGCAAGGCAGTTTGCGGAGAAGATTGCCTGTGAGATGCAGTAACTATTGTTACTGCAGAATTTGCAGTTAAATAGGGCTTTGCGAGCGTGTGAGGCAAGGCTATATCAACCATGCAAAAGTTTGCAGTAAGCCAAATGTTATTTATAAAATATGAAAATATTTTGAGTAATGCCGCACCATAAAATACTTGCGTGCGTCTATATTTTATTTTTTGCACTTAGTTGGTTAAATACCTTTATATTGAATAAGTGAAACATTGAAAAAATCTATAAAGCAATATCAACAAGTAGTAACAATTGTTACTGAACAGACTGGAAAAACGCTTTTAAATCAGCCTTTATAGCGGGTGGAAGGTGGTGCCAGCGTGTGTTTTGTATAGCGCCCTCAAGAGCGTACAGCATGTTTATGCAGGCGGAGGGGTCAAAGGCTCGTATACGCAGCCAGGCTTCGCGGCTGCCGATTTGGCTCAATTGTTCGGGTGTGGTTATATTGGCTCGTATGAGCTGCTGCTGCACTACAGAGCCTATATTTGGCATATCAGAAAGTTTCAATTTTTAATTTCCTCCAAAGGTTTTTCCAACCAATATTTCAATATCGATCGTTACAGTGTTTATTGCTTTTAAATCAAGTGTTTCAAGGCTTATATGACGTGTCATCGGTGTCATTCGAACAAAGCTTTTCAATGTTTCAGCATCCAGCTTTTGCTCGTATTTTACTCCTATGCGCTCCAGCAAAGCAAAGCGTTTTTCAAAATAAGAGACGGTATCTTCATTTGAATAAATGTTGTTCTTTAGCTGATCTGCGCAGGCTTGACGAAGCTCTTTAAGATAGTTTCTTCCGGGGACCAGCTTTACAAGAATGCCGTCTTTTGCCAAAACACGCGAGAATTGGTCGTAATTTGCCGGAGCAAGTACGTTCAGCACAATATTTTGACTGTATGCAGCCAAAGGAAGTCTGGCGCTGTCCGCCACCATCCACAGAACGCCATTCTTAGTATCGGCCTGCTTTATGGCATTTGCGGATACATCAGCGGCAAATATAGCAGAGTTACCAAAAGCTTTTTGCAGTCCGCTTGCGTAATATCCCTCTCCGCAGCCAGCGTCTAGCAGGCGTATGGGCGAATTTTTAAAGCTGCTGTGTATAATATCTGCCGTGGCGTTAAGAACAGGTTCGTAAAAACCAAGCGAGTATATTTTTTGTCTGTGCGCAAATAGCTCCGCGCTGTAATCATCCTTTTTGCGAGATGGTACAAAATTTACATAGCCTTTAACGGAAAGGTCGAAACAGTGTCCGTTTTCGCAAACAAGGCTGCCCGGAGGCTTAAGCAAAAAGCTACTCATACACAGCGGGCATTGAAGGGTGTGCAATTGCGGGCTGAATTTGGCACAGCAATCGGCAATTTTCATGGCTTTTTAAGGGGCTGGCAATTTGGGCAATAATACACGCTGCCACCAAGATATGCTTCTTTTTTGATTCCCCCGCCACAGGCAGGGCAGGTCATTGCGCGATTATTTTTGCTCATTACCGTAACGTAGCCGCCCGCTTTGCCAAATAAGCCCTTTTCCGTATCGCGTCCGCCCAGCTCTGCCATCTTGCTCAGCAAATCTTTTAAAGAATCAAACATGGCACCGCGTTCCGATTCGCTCAGAGAAGCCAGCTTGCTTCTTGGGTTTATTTTTGCATGCCAAAGAATATCCTGTAAAACTCCGTTGCCAACGCCCGGAATACGCTGATCTGTTGCTAAAAATGCCTTTGCAGAAAGCTTTTGTGCCCCCGAAACCTCCAACATATCACTGAAATAACTGCGGTCAAAAGCATCTGAAAGAGGATTGATTTTTTCGCGCGCAGCAAGATAGTAAGGGTTATCCAGCTCACCTTCTTTAAAAACGTTTATTCCGCCGTACATCTGAACGCTTCCCACAAGGGAGCCGCCATCCTCAAATTCTATTAAAAGCTGATGCTTGGGCGGTAGCTTTGCACCAACGGGAAAATACCTCAGGTTTACGCCATCATGCACGTTTAGACGGCAGCTTCCAATCTCCATCTCAACATAGCCGCCACAATAACGTGCGTTACAGACCTTGTGGCCTTTAAGTAAAGCATCATAAGAGTTTTCATCACCAAAAAACCAGCAAAATTTGTGGGGACTATGCCCGGCCACCACGCTTTTTACCACGGCTCCTGAAAGATTCTCGTTTATTTGCTTTGAAAGTGCATATGCCTCCGGTAGCTCTATCATTTTATCACCTCGCAAATTTCGCCGCCACCCACACAAAAATCGTTGTTATACAGCACACAGTATTGTCCGGGAGTGACGGCACGCTGCTTTTCTTCAAACTCAACCAGATACGAGCCATCCGGCCGGCGGGTGGCGTGGGCAGTTTGATCTCCCTGCCGGTAACGCACCTTTGCGCCGCAATCAAAGCTGTCTAGGGGAGAACCTGATATGAAATTTACTCCATCCATTATCAATGCGCTTGAAAAAAGCAATTCACTCTCCGCGCCCTGGCTCACGTTCAAAATATTTTTGTTTAAATCCTTGCCCACCACAAACCAGCGTTCGCCGGAGCCGTCGCTTCGGCCTCCTATATTTAGCCCGCGCCGCTGCCCCAGCGTGTAATACATCAGCCCGTCATGCTGCCCAACAACCTTGCCCTCAGTGCTTACTATATCACCAGGATTAGCTGGTATATATGTTTGGAGAAATTTTTTGAACCTGCGTTCACCAACGAAACAAATGCCTGTAGAATCGCGTTTTTGGGCAACGGCCAAATCTTCGGCCAAAGCTATGGAACGAACTTCGCTCTTCTGCATTTCGCCTATTGGAAAGAGCGCATTTTTGATCTGCTCCTGCGAGAGCATGCAAAGAAAATAGCTCTGATCTTTGCCAGCGTCCAGTCCTTTTTTGAGATAGCATATTCCATCACGCATTTCATTGCGAACATAGTGCCCGGTGGCAATCATTTCCGCGCCGGAGCTAATTGCAAAATCCAAAAAGGCGGAGAATTTTATTTCGCTGTTGCAAAGAACGTCAGGATTTGGCGTTCGTCCGGCCTTATATTCCTTCAAAAAATAAGAAAAGACCCTGTCCCAATATTCCTGCTGAAAATTTACAGTATAGTAGGGTATACCAATTTTATCGCAAACCAGCCGCACATCTTCAAAATCTTCCTCTGCGGGACAGGGGGCGTCTTCCGCGCTGTCGTCCCAATTTTTCATGAACACACCCGCTACGTCGTACCCCTGCCTTTTTAAGAGCAGGGCGGCCACTGCCGAATCTACGCCGCCAGACATGCCAACAATGACGCGTTTACTATTATTTTGCATGTAAAACACCTTTCAAGTGACTTATACAATCATTATCCGATAAAATGTGCATTTTAGCAAGAAGCGCCTTTTTTAATATATATGTTTAATGTATAATCAGGTTATGTCAAAAAGAAGGAAAAAAAAGAAAGCCGGAACGAACAAGGCAGGAGTGGCGGCGCTGGTGCTTACCGGCTTTGTTGTTTTCGGCATTGTTGTTGTATCTGTAGTGGATGGCGGGTTTGGCGCACGTGTGCAGGGGATACTGCAAAGCGCGGTAGAGTCTATCACTTCACCAGGTGTTGATAAGAATACCGAAAAGCTGGCTGATCTTGATAAAAACGGTGATAAGCTTATTATATACACATTGGACACGGGAAATTCGGATTGCACAATAGTGCGCGCGCCGGATGGGCATTCTGTGATAATAGATGCGGCGGACGAGGACGATTTTGCAAAGATATCCGGCGCTCTCAAGGCGCTTAAAATTGAAAAGTTGGATGCGGCTATAGCCACGCACCCCCATGCCGATCATATAGGCTCTATGGCAAAGGTGGTAAAGCGATTTTCGCCCGATGTTGTATACATGCCGGAGGCTGCAAATGAAGTTGTACAATACACAAGGATGCTGGAAGAGATAGAGCGCGGCGGTGCGGAAATAGAGTATGTGTACGCACCAATGAGCTTTGAATTAGGGGATATGGAATTTGCTCTTTTAAATCCGCAAAAGGATGAGGAATACGCAAATCTGAATGATGCAAGTGTGGTGGCGCGGCTGGATTATGCCGAAAACAGCGCGCTTTTTACGGGTGACGCAGAAACTCAAGCAATAGGATATATGCTTGAAAATAATACCGGACAAATGGATGTGGATGTGCTTAAGGTAGCGCACCACGGTTCCACAAAATCTACCACATATGAGCTTTTGAGGGCAGTAACGCCCGTTATTGCTGTTATAACGGCTGGCAGAGACAACGATTACGGTCATCCGCACAAAAAAACGCTGGAGAGGCTGCAGCGGGAGGGAATAGAAACCCTGCGCACAGATAGAAATGGAAACATTGCAATATTTTTTGATGGCAGGGATATTAGCTTTGCCACAGATACCTGATATCAAAATAAATATTCTAATAGCATATTGATTTTATAAATACGGTTCTATTAAAGCATTATTCTTTGGAATGACAATTCAAAAGTGGCTGAAAACGCGCTTATAAATGCGAAAGGGCGCAGATAACAGTAACGTGCGTTACTGTTATCTGCGCCCTGCTTTTTGTGTTTTCAAACCACTCTGTCCAGCATGTTGTTGAGAAAAGCTATGGCAACGCCAAAATTTGTTATGGGAACTTCGGCCTGTTTTGCGCGCTCTATTTTTGAGAGCATATTTTTGCGGTTAACCATGCAGCCGCCACAATGAACAATGAGCTTATAATCTGCTATATCATCCGGAAAGCCGTGACCGGAGCTGCCGCCGAATTGCAGCCTGCCTCCGGCATAGTTCTCCAGCCAGGCGGGCAGCTTTTCGCGTGCTATATCACCCTTTTGCGCATGATGTGTGCAAGACTCCGCTATGAGCACCTTGTCTCCCGGTTTTAGTTTTGCTATTGCCCGCGCGCCCCGCACAAACTCATTTAGATCACCCTTGTACTTTGCCATAAGCATGGAAAAGGAGGTGAGGCGAATGCTTTTATCTATGCTGTCATTCACGTATTTAAAAACCTGTGAATCGGTTATAACAAGCGAGGGGGGGCTTTTCAGCTCTGCCAGCATGTGAAGCAGACCCTCTGTTTTTACGCACACTACCTCGCAGCCATTGTCCAGAAGGTCGCGCAAAACCTGAACCTGCGGCAGTATGAGCCGTCCCTTTGGCGCCTGTATATCCTGCGGCATCACAAGCACCACAACATCTCCCGCAGAAACTATGTCACCTGTGAGACTGAACGACTCAAAGCCCTCTGCATTGTCTACTATGTGCTTTTTAAGATCCTCTATACCCTCGCCGGTGAGCGCGTTTATATCCACACTGTCTGTGCCGGAAAGGCTGTTTTCAAGCGTGCCGCCAAACTTGTTGTAGGCAACTACCACGGGCGTTTTGCGCGTCTTGAACTCTTCTATATACCGCTGCTCAAGCGAGGTGTTCGTGTCGTCTGAACGCACCACAATGACTGCTATATCAGCTTTATCCATAACCTCGCGAGTTTTTTTAACGCGCGCTTCACCCAGCTCTGTTTCATCGTCTAAACCCGCTGTATCAATAAAAACTACCGGCCCAAGCGGCAGCAGCTCCATAGATTTATACACGGGATCGGTAGTTGTGCCCGCCACTTCCGAAACGAGAGCTATATCGTGCCCCACTATTTTATTTATAGCGCTGGATTTGCCCGCATTAGTTTTGCCGAAAAAAGCGATGTGCAGGCGGTCTGCGCGCGGTGTTTCGTTTAGTTCTGCCATATGTTCTCCTTACTTTGCAATTGGGTCTTATGCCATAAAACATAGATTATTTCTGAGGCTAAAAGCGAAAATCCCGCTCACCCGAAGCAATACGTGAAAGATAATCCTTTGCTTTTGCGCGCACTGTTTCGTTTGGTATCGCGTCCACATTTTCCCTTATCACCTTTTCTGATAGCGTGCGAAATTCCTCGTCTCCGTAATCCTCTGCGTATTCTTTTAGCGTGATCAATGCGTTTGCGCCGCAGATGTTGCCTATCTGCCCGTTTTTGGCAAGGCTCATAAAACGGTCGCCCGTGCGCCCTTCACGGTAGCAGGCTGTGCAAAAGCTTGGTATATAGCCGCTTTTAAGCAATTCTTTGGTCATCTCTATGGGTGTGCGGTGATCTTCTATTTCAAACTGGGGCTTTTGAGTTCCCATTGTATAGCCGCCCACTCCCGTTGCGCTGCCCGCGCTTACCTGAGATATCCCCAGCTTTATCACGCTGTCACGGTATTCGCCGCCCTCACGTGTGGAGAGTATCATACCAGTATAGGGCACCGTCATGCGGATTATGGCAACGATCTTTTTATAATCTGCATCAGAGACCGCGTGCTCAAAGCTGTTTTTCTTTACGTCTCCCGCATCACGTATGCGCAGCATGGAGAGGGTATGAGGGCCTACGCCAAATCTTGCCTCAAGATGTTCCGCGTGCATTATTTGCCCAACAAGATCATAATGCCAGTCATACAGGCCGTACAGCACGCCCAGCCCCACATCGTCTATACCGGCCTGCATAGCGCGGTCGTGCGCGGTTGTATGGTACTCATAATTGCTTTTAGGCCCCTTGGGATGCATGTATTCGTAAGTGGGCAGGTGATAGGTCTCTTGGAAGAGTATGTATGTGCCTATGCCTGCATCCTTCAAAAGTTTATAGTTTTCCACAGTGGTGGCGGCAATGTTCACGTTTACACGGCGAATGGCGCCATTGTCAAACTTTATGAAATAAATGGTCTTTATGCTTTCCAGCAGATACTCCATAGTGTTGTTAACAGGATCCTCTCCGGTTTCAAGCGCCAAACGCTTGTGCCCCATTTTCTCAAGCGCACGCACCTCCTGCACTATTTCCTCCTGCGTCAGCTTTTTTCGCTCCATGCAGGAGGAAAAATGATAGCCGCAGTAACGGCATTCATTTACGCAATAATCCGAAAGATAGAGCGGTGCGAACATTACGATACGATCTCCGTATATGTGCTTTTTTATATCAGAGGCGGCGGAAAACATCTCATTTATGAGAGTTTCGTCTTCCACGTAGGAAAGCAGAGCTGCTTCTGCAAAGCTAAGCCCTCTAAAATCACGCGCCTTGGCTATTATTTCGCGAACGCGCGAGGGATCCACGGAATTTTGCCTTGCTTCCCACAGCGTATTTACTATTAACTCGTCATTTACAAATTCTTTTGCCATATCCGACATAACGTCGTATTTCATAAAAACATCTCCCTTTGTATGGCCTTTACCCATCAAAAAACGCCATCCCAAAGAACAGCGTCATACATAGCAAAAATGTGACTGTATGCCGGCCGTCCTTGCGCGCAGATCGCTCCTTGCGGTCAGAAAACCATTTATATATATATTATACCCTATAAGTAGGGTTATAATCAACCACGTGCATAATTTAGTACCGCAGTAACAATTGTTACTGCGAAAGACCCGCTATTGCACAGCCCTTGAGCACTGCATTTTCCACTGTCACAATGTCTGCGGAAAGCCCGGCGTGGGCAAGGTATTCATGCAGTGTGGAGTGCAGCTCCTGCTTTAGGCCGGGCATTTTTTCGTATGTGGTACCTTCAACAGACATGCACAGGCGGGTATTTTGCTTGGCAGACTTTACCGCCATTGCCGCCATTTGCAAAGCGGCCATGCGTCCGGCGCGCAGCACTATGTTTTGCAGAAGCTCCCGCGCATTTTGCTCGTCTTCTTCGTCTATCATATATTCTTCTATTATTCCGCTGCCGTCGCCTAGATATTCTGAAACGTCCGCTGAGGTGAGACGGGCTATATCCATAACTCCGCGCGTGTGGAATACGTTTTCCTCTGCCGCGCGCTTGAGCACAAATTCGCTTAGTGCTCCTAGGTATGCGCCGCTGGTCATCTTTTCTGCGCAGCCTATGCCGGGAAAAACCGTGCTTGCATCGTAATCAAGATCAAGCTGTGTGCGCGGCATTTTATCATAGCTGCCCGCTTCCGTGTTTATAAGCATTATACAATCTGCGTTAAAGCCTGAAATTTTACCTATATTAGAAACCTTCTCTGGGTAACAACTGTTACTGCCTGTGCCTAGTATTGTGCCTGTGAAAGCGCCGTAACCATCCTTGGAATGATCGGCCATACCTGAAAGTGCAGATGCCACGGTGTCATTTATCACGATCATATCAACGCCGGAAACACCCTTTTTTTGGAGCGAGGCCTTAACCTCTTTGGCAAGGTGTTTGCCCTCTACGCCAGTCACCTTGACCTCTTTAGTCATAACCAGTATTTCGTTGTCTATGTCCGGAGTGGTTTTTGCGCGGTATGCAAAGGAGATCACAACCTCCTTAGTTTCCTCGCAATAGGGGGCAATAAGTTCGGCAAGAGTATCGAAATACTCTTGTGCATCAAGTTCACGTTCAACTCCCGGCATCAGCATACGCTTTATTTCGCCCATTACAAAATCGCCGTTATCATCAAACCAAGCTATACAGAGCCTAAGGTTGGTTCCGCCGGCATCAACGCAGGCTATTTTTCGGTTTTTGTCTATGCTGCTTTTTAGCTGCAGGTATGAGGGCAGCATGGGTATAGAGCCACTGCCGTCAAGCCCCCGTTCCATTTCTTCTATATAAATCGGCACCAGCTCCTTTAAGTCAAAGGAACGGTAATCCATTCCATATTTTTTAATAAAATCTCCCGCTTTAGACATTTGATTTTTTCCTCCGCAAAATTGTTTGTATCCATTACATATTATAAGGCAAGGTATATGCATTGCCAATAGTAATAAAATTATAATAAAAAATGGTAAAATTTTACGCAGTAATATTTGACTATGTGCCTATATAGGCATACAATAAAAAATGTATGCGTTTTGAATACTAAAAATTTATATATTTTCGGAGGCTGTGTATGTTTGAAGAACTTCTTGACGTAAAATGTGAATGCGGGCAAACCCATTCGCTGGTAACTAGGGATTATGCTGTAGAGCCGGATGCCATGAGAAAGCTGCCAGGTATATTGGAGAAGCTGGGAGTGGACGCAAAGCCGCTTGCGGTATATGATGCGAATACATATAAGGCGGCCGGGGCAACATTGGAAAAATACCTGCCGGGAGCAGACAAACTGCTGCTTGAGGGTGAGGAAATACATCCGGATGAGGTGCAGATGGATGCGCTGGAACGCGTTGCGCCCGGCCATAGCATACTTTTGGCGGTGGGCTCAGGCGTTATAAACGATGTGGTGCGCTTTGTTGCGCATAAGATGGGCATGCAGTTCATTTCTATACCCACGGCTGCCAGTGTGGACGGCTTTGTGGCAAATTGCGCCGCCGTTACGCTTAAAGGAGCAAAGGTGACGCTGCCCGCAGTTGCGCCGCTTGCGGTTGTTGCCGATCTTGATATAATAGCCGCCGCGCCCATGAAGCTTACAGCCTCCGGCGTGGGGGACCTTATGAGCAAATATCTCAGTGCTACAGACTGGAAGGTGGAGCATCTCATGGATGGCTCATACTACTGCCCGTTTATAGCAAAGCTGGCAATAGACGCTGCCAATATGATGGTGGAGAAAATAGACAGCATAGCCGCGCGTGAAACTGACGGAATAGGAACGCTGGTTGAGGGGCTGCTGATTTCTGGTATAGCCATACAGATGGCGAACATAACCCGTCCGGCCTCCAGCTTTGAACATCACTTTTCGCACTATTTTGAAATAGTGCCAATGCCGGAGGATGCGCCGGTAAGAAGGGCGCTGCACGGTGAAAAAGTGGGTATTGCGTCTATATTGGCAGTGAAGTATTTCCCCATATTTGCACGGAACCTCAAGCGTATTTTTGAGGAGGATATGGAAAACCGCTTTGATATGGAACGGGTGGTTGGATATTTTGCTCACTATCCGCAGGGGGTAATAGATTTCATAAAACGCGAAAACACACCCACTATATCGCTCACTTTGAAAAAGGAGCTGCTGCGGGAAAACTATGATGAAATAGTGAAAATAGCCGATACGCTGCTGCCTTCTGCTGATAAGCTGCGCGAGGTATTGAAAAAGGTGGGTGGCTATACGGATTACCGCGAAATAGGAATAACACCGGAGGAATTCCGTCAAACAATGAAGATATGCTGCTACATTCGCAATAGGTTTACACTACTGCGTATAATATGTGACTATGAGCTGTTCGATTTTGACAGCATGGATGACTGATAATTCTGTGTTGAAAAACGCTCTGCACTGCAATGCAGAGCGTTTTTTTATGTAAAAATAATGATTTTATCTGATGTTATAGCTGAGGGTATGCCGCTTTTCTTGGTTTTTGCTCAAAGGGGATGTATATATTCTTCCTCGCCTGCAAAGCGAGCCATGCCCTTACCGTTGCGCTTGACGTCATACAGCATACTGTCTGCCACGCGCAGCAATACCTCGGCGTGCGTGCCGTCTGTGGGGTAGTGAGATATGCCTATGCTGGTTTCACAAATAACGGTGCAATCATCAAGCTCCCAGGGCAGTGCAAAACGCTTTAAAATATCTCGTGCCACCTGCCTTGTTCCTTCATGAGTTATATGATCAAGCAATATAATAAATTCATCGCCGCCATGGCGGTATGTGTTGCCCCGTGTCCTATCCATACTTTCAAAAAAGTCGCTCACCTTTTTGAGAAGCTGATCTCCCACATGGTGACCGTAGGTATCGTTAACCGGCTTAAAACTGTCTAAATCTAAAAACAGCATAAATCCGCTGCTCACATTGGAGTCTATGCGCTCATTGCAATCTGCTATTAGCTTGCGGCGGTTGGGCAGGTTGGTGAGTGTATCATAATTTGCCATTCGCCGAATATATTCCTCGGTGTGCTTGCTTTCAGTTATGTCTACACTGCTCACAACGTGGGCAATACGCCCGTCCAGCCAATGGAAAGCGGCGGAAAAAACACGAAACCACGCGCCGTCAAAGGGGCGCTGATAGTCCCAACAGTATACGCCGGAAGGAGTGCCGCTCTCGTCTATAAGTTTGCTTTGCGGGCAGTAGGTGCAGGGCGCGGATTGGTTTTCGTAAAGCGCTTCGTAGCATTTTTTACCTATGAAGCTTTTTTCACCGCCGTAGGGAGCAGCCATAGATTTGTTTACGTACAATACTTCGTGCGTTTCATAATCGTTTACATATATATCTATGCCCGTATTGTTCATTATGTTTTGCATGGTAATATGAGCAAATTTTATCTTTCGGCGATAGACGCGGTCTGCAAGCGCATTTGCGGTAAGATGAAGAACTCTGGCAATTGCTGTGATGTTTTCTTCGGTATTTACAAAATACTGCGTTGCGCCCATCATGCCAACGAGGCAGATGAGGTTTTTTTCGCCGTCCAGAAATGGGTAAAGAAAAAGCGAACGGGCGCCAAATATGTGCAAAAATGCTTGCTCGGCAGCGGTGTTTGTTTTATGCTTTTCAATATAAAGAGGTTTTTTGGCGCGGAGCATCTTTAGCTGAGCCTGCGAAAAAACGCCTGCCTGAAAACTTTCGGGCAGTGTGCCGGTGCGTCTGCCAACATGTTCTTTAAGCTCAAAAACATTCATTTGGTTTGGCTCGTAAACAAAGCCGCGCTGAAAACCGAAAAAGGAGCAGGAACAACGCAAAGCTTTGGTTATACGCTTGCGAGATGCGCCTGACGCAGCTAGAATATCTACTGTTTTTACAATAAGAGACGAAACTCCATCAGAAAATTTAGTATTCAACCCCAAAACCCTCACACTATTTTTTCATACATTAAATATATAATAAAAGCGTCTAAAAATACAGCCCTTTTTGTCACAATTGCATAAATTGCAAAAGATTGGATATTACAGCCCTTTTTAAAGCCGATTGATATTTTCCAAAAAAAAGTTGTTGTATGCCTTTCCGTTTGATATAATACACAAGGCGCGTGGCGCGTCAATGCGTCTGCCAAAAAAATTTACGAGGTAATTTATTATGTCAAGATGCGTAGGAACCGTATCCAGAGGTATTAGGACTCCCATAATACGCGAGGGGGACGATATAGCGGCTATTGTTGTGGACAGCGTTATGGCGGCGGCCTATGAAGATGGCTTTGAGCTGAAAAATCGTGATGTGGTGGCAATAACAGAGGCTGTAGTGGCGCGTGCGCAAGGAAACTACGCAAGCGTAGACGATATAGCCGCAGATGTTAAGGCAAAGTTTGGGGATGCAAATATTGGCGTTATATTTCCCATATTGAGCCGTAACCGTTTTGCCATATGCCTGCGAGGCATTGCACGGGGAGCAAAGAAAATAACGCTTATGCTGAGCTATCCATCTGATGAGGTGGGCAATCATTTGGTTTCACTGGATCAACTTGATGAAATGGGCGTGAACCCGTGGACGGATGTTCTTGCGCTGGAAAAATATAGAAAGCTATTTGGGGTGAACCTGCATCCCTTTACCGGAATGGATTATGTGGATTATTATGCGTCTGTCATACGTGAGGAGGACGCAGAGGTGGAGATAGTTTTTGCAAACGATCCGCGTGCCATACTTACATATACAGACAGCGTGCTATGCTGCGATATACATACGCGGGAGCGTACTAAGCGCATATTAAAAAATGCGGGCGTGAAAACAGTGTGCGGGATGGATGATATAATGCGCGCCAGCGTAAACGGAAGCGGATACAACAGCAGGTACGGCCTGCTTGGCTCGAACAAGAGCACTGAGGACAGCGTAAAGCTGTTCCCGCAGGATGGCGACAAGGTTGTGGATAAGGTGCAGAGCTTGTTGAAAGAACGCACGGGCAAGGCTATAGAGGTTATGGTATATGGTGACGGAGCCTTTAAAGACCCGGTGGGCAAGATATGGGAGCTGGCGGACCCGGTGGTTTCACCCGCGTATACTGTGGGGCTTGAGGGAACGCCAAACGAACTTAAGCTGAAGTATTTGGCAGATAACCAATTTGCAGACCTCAGTGGAGAAAAGCTGCGCGCGGCGATAACGGATTATATAAAGGAAAAGAACGAGGATCTGATGGGATCTATGGAGTCTCAGGGAACTACGCCACGCAGACTTACCGATCTCATAGGCTCTCTGTGTGACCTCACATCTGGCAGCGGAGACAAGGGCACGCCTGTTGTGCTGGTGCAGGGATACTTTGACAATTACGCCGACTGAGTGTATATATCAAAAACCGCGCCCGACTTTTTTTGTAAAGCGGGGCGCGGTTTTTTTATTACACAAAAGGGTAGTTCTGTTTTTCAGAGCCTACCCTAAAATTATTTCTCTTGTATTGGGCATAACCGGCTTGCCGCGGCGGGCTGCTTATTAAGAAAACAGGTTTTCTATGTCGGATATCCACATTTTAAGGAATCCGGTGTTTTCGGCAAGCTTTTCTGGATCTTTCTCGAAGCCGGACAAAAGCTCCAGCTGGTGTTCCCAATATCTTTTCAAATTATCAAAAAACTGTTTATCAGAGCAGGGGTTTGCTTTTTCCAACAGCATATCGCGCAGCTTTTCATTTGCGGTATCTGCTGATATACCCATGTTTTTCTTGAAATCACGAAGTACCCACTGGCGCTTAAAAACCACCATGCCTTGCCAGCCCTCGTACTGTTGAGAAAATGTTTTCTGTATTTTGCCAAGCGCTTCCTTATTGAAATACGCGTTTTTTGACTCCGGCTGCTTTTCCATAAGTTCAAAATCTGAAAGCACCTGAATGGAGGCTGTTTCCTGACCGTTGTATCTTTCGGGGAACGCGGCTGCCAGTGCGAAACCAAGCGCGGCTTGCTCTGCGCTTAAAAGCGCGCTGCTTATCATTTCGTAAAACTCTTCTGTGGATATACCCATTTTTTCAGATACTATGGATATACTATCAGAGGCCGTTTGGGTCTTCACCAGTCCGGGGCCTATGGTGAGGACGTTTATGCCGCTGCCCTCCAGTTCGCAGGAGAGTGTGTTTGCAAGCTCTACCTGCGCTGTTTTGAATACCTCGTACGCGCCAAGGTAGGGCGCAGCGCCTGAAGAGGAAACAAACAAAAGCGCACCGCTCTTTGCTCTGCGCATATCAGGCAGGCATAGCTGACTAAGCAGCAGCGGCGCCCTCAGATTTACGGCATAGCTGCCGTCCCATGTTTCCAAAGCAGATTTTTCCACGCTTTCAACAGATGTGTAGGTGGCATTGTTTATCAGAACATCTATATTTCCGCGCTTTGAAACTATGTATCGGTACATGTCTCTTATGCTGGCCTCGTCTGAAAGGTCTATATTGTAAAACTCCGCTGAGGAAGGTGAAAGATCGTTTGCGCTCTTTTCTGCTCGTTCGCCCGCGGCCTTGTCTATTTCAGCAATTATCACGTATGCGCCCATTTGGACGAGATACTTTGCTGTCTCATAGCCTATACCGCCACCTCCGCCTGTGAGAAGCACCGTCTTTTGGGATAATACATTTCTAAAATCGTCAGGAAATATCATTGCTTGCCTCCAATTATGATTTTGCTGGTTTAATGGTAAGTCTGGCCGGTATATTTGTCAACTTTCAAAAAGGTTATTGAATAAGCGCAGAAGTTTAACTATTATATATGAAAGCGAGATTGGTGGGAGGTTCTATGGATCATTCAAAATACAAAAAGCGGGCGGATGTGGCGCTGGGCAGGGAAAAAGCGGCGCTTGTGCTTAAAGATGCCGCTGTTGTTAACGTATTTACGGAAAAAATAATACTGGCAGATATAGCTATAGAGGATGGATATATTGTGGGCCTGGGCCAGTATTCGGGTAAAGCGGAGCTGGATATGAAGGGCAAATATGTTTGCCCCGGTTTCATAGATGCGCATTTGCATTTAGAATCTACTCTGGCAACGCCGGCAGAACTGGTAAATGCTGCTATGCTGCGAGGCACAACAACTTTTATAGCCGATCCGCATGAGGCGGCTAACGTTTGCGGAGCTGCGGGCATAGATTATATATTGGGGCAAACGGAGGATAACGTTTATATAATGCTGCCATCCTGTGTGCCGGCTGCCGAGGGTGAAGAAAACGGCTGCGTGTTTTCAGCAGAGGATATGAAGAACTATGTTCAAAATCCGCGTGTGCTGGGATTGGGCGAGGTGATGGACTATACGGCGGTAATAGGCGCGCACGAAGATATGCTAGAAAAATTGGCGTTGTTTTCGGGCAGACCGATCGACGGGCACGCGCCCGGACTCACAAAAAAGCAGCTCTGTGCTTATGCGCTGGCAGGAATACGAACAGACCATGAAGGTGTGGAATACGAATATGTAAAGGAGCAGATTGCGCTGGGCATACAGATTTTTATACGGGAGGGGACGGGCGAAAAAAACCTTGACGCCATAGTTAAAGGTATAGTGGAGGAAAATCTGTGTACAGAGTTTTTCTCGTTTTGTACAGACGATAAGCATATAGACGACATAGAGGCCGAGGGGCACATTGACTACAACGTAAGGCGGAGTATAGAACTTGGCATACCACCCGTGAAAGCTATAAAAATGGCCACAATAAATACGGCGCGCTGCTATGGGCTAAGAGAAATTGGTGCCGTAGCTCCGGGATACCGCGCGGACATGGTGGTTTTAAATGACCTTGAGGATGTGAACATACATTCCGTATACAGCGCGGGCACAAGAGTGCAGCCGTTTGAGGGCGCAGCGCAGATGTGCCCCGGTAATCTTAAAGACACTGTGCATGTACCGGAGATTTCCAAAGATGATATTGCTTTTAGGACGAAGGGGGATACGGAGGTAATTGAGATGGTACCCGGCCAGATACTTACCAAACGCCGCCGGATGGCTGTTCCAATATATAATGGAAACTTCATGCCCAACAGAGAAGTAAACAAAGTAGTGGCAATTGAGCGGCACAGGGGCAGCGGGCATGTGGGAGCCGCTCCCGTTGTGGGTTTCAATATTTCAGGCGGAGCCATTGGTTCAAGCATGTCTCATGATTCTCATAATATTGTGATAGTGGGGGACAGTGACCAGGCTATACTTTTGGCATTGGAGGAAATAAAACGCTCTAAGGGAGGCTATACTGTGGTGCGCGGCGACAAGGTGTTTACGCTGCCTCTGCCCATAATGGGAATAATGACAGAACTTGGCAACGCCGAAGTTACGCGTATATTGAAAATGCTGCTGGAGCAGGCGCGCGAGATGGGAGTGCCGGAGGGCATAAATCCTTTCGCTGCTCTTTCGTTTATTTCTTTGCCCGTATTGCCTCAGCTTAGGGTGACCACACGCGGGCTTTTTGATGTGGAAAACAAAGTGTACATATAGTGTAGTAAGCATGCTAAACCACTACATAAAGCCGTTTGAAATAAGACATCAGAGGTTGGGAAATATTTATGATAAAAAGATGTGAAAATGTGTTGACATAGGGGAGCGGTTTTGATATTATAAACGAG
>CAYXBW010000013.1:0-33430 GCA_964463305.1 uncultured Christensenella sp.
GGGATGATCTATTATGAAATCCGCGCCCTCTTCTTCAAAAACGTCACGATCCCTGAAACCCCAGGTAACGCACACGCAGGGAAGTCCGGCGTTTCTGGCTGTCATTATATCCACCTCGGAATCACCTATATATATTGCGGAGCTGTGCTTTGCTCCAAGCATGGAGAGTGCGGAATCCACTGCGGCACGGTCTGGCTTGCGAGGCACGTTAGGCTGGTCGCCTAGGGCTACGTCTATGTAGCTGCCAAACATTTCTTTCACCAGCGCCTTACAGGGAGCATCCGGCTTGTTGGAGACCACGCCCATCTTTACATTGCGCTGCTTCAATGCTGCCAGAAGCTCTGTTATGCCTTCGTAGGGGCGGGTGTTTTTGCTCATGTTTTGCTTGTATATAGGGCGATAAAGCTCAAGACAGCGTTCCGCTTCCGCCTCGCTCGCACCTTCGGGAAGAGATGTCCACACCAGCATTTTAGCACCGTTACCCAGGCTGGCGCGTATCTGCTGCTCCGTGCGCGCAGGATAACCCTCCGCGTCCAGCATTTTGTTTACGCTTTCGGCAAGATCGGTCAACGTGTTTAACAGCGTGCCGTCAAGATCGAACAATATAGTATCGTATTTCATTAATTTTGCTCCACCATTCCGCCCTGGGGCGCAAGTTTTTTTTCTATATACCGAACCACATCCTCAACCGTCACAAAGGTACGGATATCGGCTTCTTCCACATCTATTCCAAATTTCTCTTCAAATTCCACTATCACATTGACCACATCCAATGAATTGAGAAAAAGGTCGGTTTGCAGATTTGAAGCGGGCGTTATTATATCATCCTCTATGCATGTGTATTCCTGCAATATTCGCTTAACGTCTTCGTACATTTATATAACTCCTTCCGGCACTGTAATCAATCTGAGTGCACCTTGTAGCGTATTATTTTTTTGGAGGTTGTTTTTTCAAATTCGCTGTCCCTTAGGCGCAGGCCATGTATGTGCTTGTAGCGGGGCAGCCCTTTGTTTATATCTGTTATTTGAGCCATCAGCTCTGCTTCTATATCAGCAATCTCGTTTTCCCTTGCGTAGTCTGCATCGGGAAATATTTCGGCCATTATTTTGTTTTCATCCTCATATACCACTACCTCGCTGACAAGCGGAAGATTTACCACATAGCCCTCCAGCTCCTCCGGGCTAACGTTTTCGCCGCTTTCCAAAATTATGAGGTTCTTTTTACGTCCGGTTATGTAAAGGAATCCATCCATATCTATATAGCCCAGATCACCGGTTTTAAACCAGCCCTCATCCATAGCCTCTTTGGTGGCCTGCTCATTTTTATAATAGCCCAGCATAACGTTATCGCCCTTTACAAGCACCTCGCCGTCCTTTATTTTCACGCGGCAAATGGGCAGTACAGGGCCTACGGAATCATCCTTGTAAAAATTTTCGCGGTTTACCGAAACAAGCGGTGAACACTCTGTTATACCGTAGCCTTGCAGCATTGTTATACCAAGCTGGCGAAAGGCCTTTGTGACAACGGGGTTCATGGGAGCGCCGCCCACAAAAGATTTGCGGTAGCGCCCGCCCAACGCTTCATATACCTCGCCAAACAGCTTTTCCGTCACATCTATGTTCAACTTTTGAAGCAGGTCGCTTATTTTCATGCCCGTTTGCAGCTTGCGAAGCTTGCCGTTGCGCTGCGCCGCGTCCATTATCTGGCGAAACAGCGTATCAGCTATCAGTGGCACAAGGCTCATGCCGGTTGGCCGAAAGAGCTTTAAATTGCTTAAGAATACTTTTAAATTTTCGTTAAAACATATCACGCAGCCGCTGTGCAGCAGCGCCAGTATGCCGCAGTTGCTTTCGTAACAGTGGTGCAGCGGCAACACGGACAGCACTACATCATCGTCTGTGAAATGCACGTGCTTGCACGCGCCGTCAAAGCTGGCCACCATATTGCGCTGGCAAAGCATAACACCTTTTTGTTCGCCGCTGGTGCCTGAGGTGAAATATATTGCCGCCAGCTTTTCTATATCTGCTGCTTTGTTTAGGCAGGAGCTTGCGCCATCTTCCAGCAAAGCTTTTCCGGCCTCCAAAAGTTCAGGCAGGCTGCCCGTTTCTCCCTGCATGCAGAAATATCCAACATCGGTAAGCTCGTTTTTGATATCCGCCATTGCCGCGGTATATGTGTTTGAGAAAAATATGGCTTTTGCATCACTAAAGTCTATTAGCTCCTTTAGCTTGGGGGCGGGCAGCTCTCTGTCAAGCGGCACTATCACGCCGCCGCCCATTATTACAGCAAAGAAAACGACCACCCATTCGTAAGAATTTTCGCCCACCACGCATATGTGCGCCTCAGAGAGAGAACGTGCGCGCAGCGAAGCGGCAAGCGCGTCAATATCCTCGCCAAACTTCCTCCATGATATGCTTTTGTAATTGTCTTTGTCTATTCGGACGCGAAAAGCGTCTTTTTCCGGCGTGTTTGCGAGCCTGTATTTTACAATATCGCCTATGCTGTGGACTTCTCTTGTTGTGTAATATGGATATGGTTTCAAGCCGCTTGGACCTCCAATCACAATTTAATCAATATTATATCTCGTTCGCTTACGCACTGTCAATTATTATGGCCGTGTAATGCAAAAGCAAAAAGGTTACGCGGGAGGCATAACCTTTTTGACAATAGTGTAAAATTTTTTCTAAAACTAAGTGATGCGAATAAAGCATTTGATAGACAAAACCGTATCGCGAAATGTATTCTTTATCCCAACGGAAGTACGCTGCGGCCGTATTCGCTGTTTACCATTTGCCCCATGGCGTTGTATATTGCGCTTGCTCCGCAGAATATGCCAATAACGCCGGATACTATCTTTATTGTGGCTATACCTGTGAAATCACCTACTGCAAGACCAAAGAACAGTATTGTGAGCGATAGAAAAACCACCTGCGTTGCGCGATTGTGCTTTAGAGTGCATATGAACATGAAAAGTGTAAACACGCCCCAAAGCAGCAGATAAAAGCCCATGCTTATCTCGTCTGCGGCTGTGATAGAGCCACCTGTTGGATTTACCCATATGAAGATAAGCGACCACCAGAAAAAACCGTAGGCTGTGAACGCCGTACCCGCAAATGTATTTTTATTCACGAATTCAAGTATGCCGGCCACCACCTGTGCCAGGCCGCCCAATGCAAAACCCATAGCCACAATTACCACAGAAAGCTCTGTTATTCCGGCATTGTGCAGATTTAAAAGAATAGTGGTCATTCCGAATCCCAGCAGCCCCAGTGGGCCGGGATTCACTTTTTTAGAAATTTCCTGTTCACTCATTTTAAGAATATACCCCCCTAGTATTTATGCATAATATTATATATGAAAAGTACCTTACAGCACAATGACTTACTTGAAAATATGTAAAAATGTGAACAATGACGTGCATCAAAGTGTTTTTGTTCCAAAATCTGAGAGGCAAAATAAAAATTATGAACAAACTTTTACATCCTCTGAAAACCGCATGGTTGTGCTGTTATTGGAGGGCAGAGGCAGGCGTTTTCCACAGCTTGACAGACAAAATGTTTAAAAAATTTTAATTTGTGATATAATATGCTTACAAAAACATGAGCTGTTTGCATTTGTGTCAGAGTATTCGCCATAAATGCACAGCAATTAGAAGCGCGTGGCTGCAAAAAATGTATGTCCCGCAAAATCAAATGAAAGGTACTGTTTATGAAGAGAAAAATTCTTGGTATTGTACTGGCTGCTGTTTTGTGTTTATCCATGGCGCCGGCAACCGCGATGGCTGCGGATACTGAAGATGTTCAAATCGACAACTCTACTGTTACACCTGAACCAGAAATTACAGACGATATATTGAACGAAGACCAGCCGGAGCCTGGCGCAGATGCGCCTCAAGAGGATGTAGACATTCCCATAGAAGAGGATGCCGCAGCAGAGGCAGCCGAAGATGCGGACGTTTCGGCAATACCTGAGCCAGTGGCAAACCTGATGGCTCAGCCCGCCGCTTATGACACTGTTACATTGAAGTGGCAGAAGGCCGCAAAGGCAACGAAGTATGCGATATATCGTTCCACAGTTAAAAACACCGGATACCAGAAAATAAAGACGGTGGGTGATGTGGACACATTTAATGACAGAACTGTGGAAGTGGGCGTGACCTACTATTATAAGGTGCTGTCCTTCAATGGAGGCATACGCGGAGACTACTCTAATGTTGTGCAGTCTGAGACCATGCTGTCAAAGCCGTCCGGAACAAAGGCTGTACGTGATACATTCAATTGCATAACCGTATCTTGGGATATAGTTCCTGGGGCTACAAAATATGTTGTATACCGCAGCTATGACGAGGATGGTCCTTACGCCAAGCTTTCTACCACAAAGCTGACAGCTTACATGGATGCCAATCTGGATACGGGCGTTGTATACTACTACAAAATACTTCCTTATAAAGACAGCACGCGCGGCGTTTACTCAGGAGTTGTGAACGCAAAGACAACTATGGATAAGCTGAGCGGTCTTAAAGCAACGGCACGTGATGACGGCACCATAAAGGTATCATGGAATCCCACGCCGGGTGCTGATAGATATAAGGTGTATCGCTCCACATCACCAACAAGCGGCTCAAAGCTTTTGGTAACACTAAACGATATAACTGCATATATCGATCGTAAGGCAGAAGAAGGCGTTACGTACTACTACAAAGTTTCACCGCAGTGCGGAATGATGAACGGCGGCGCGGTAGGTCCGGTTTCTGCCACGGCTGTGAATAAGGATCTGCTCAAAGCAATACTCCGTGTGGGCTACTCTGTAATGGGCACGCCCTACGTTACAGGCGGTAAAACGCCAGCCGGGTTCGATTGCTCCGGTTACGTGTGGTACGTGCTTAACAACGCGGGTTACAACATAGGCTACATGACGTCATCGCAGTGGCGCAGCGCGAACTTCCCCACCTACTATAGCTTGAGCGATGCTCAGCCGGGAGATATACTGTGCTTTAACGGTCACGTGGGAATATATGCGGGCAACGGCATAATGATAGACAGCGGAACGGGCGGCGTGCGCGAAACAAAGCTGAGCCTGGCGTACTGGCAAAACAATTTCAGATGCATAAAGAGAATTCTGTAGAATAGAGAAATAATTAGAGAGACATATAAAATACGCGGTGCAATGCGCCGCGTATTTTTATGAGTTCGTTTTTGGCTCCGTTGGCGCTTTGGCATCAATACACTATAGATTTTCATCTGCTTTTGCAAAGCTTCAGCACAGACTTGTGACCGCACAAAAAAGCACGCTGCCAAATTTGGCAGCGCGCCTATTGTGTATACGCTATAATATAAAGCGCTTAACTGTTACCAAGGTTCACAGAAACGGCTTTGGCCCATTATGTCAACCGGCCGCCAATATCTCCAGCGCGGCCTCGCTTGCCGATGCTGCATCCGGTGTGTAGCAGTCTGCACCAATGCTGTCGCAGAAGTTTTGTGTTACGGGTGCGCCGCCAACCATTATTTTTATTTTGTCACGCAGTCCCCGCTCTTCAGCCAGCGCAACCACGTCTTTCATTACGGTCATAGTGGTGGTAAGCAAAGCGGAGCAGGCTATTATTTTGGCGCCGTTAGCAACCGCCTCATCAACAAACTTTTCAGGTGAAACATCTACTCCCAGATCTATCACCTCTATACCGCGTCCCTCCATCATTATTTTAACAAGGTTTTTGCCTATGTCGTGCAGATCGCCCTTTACTGTGCCCAGCACTGCCTTGCCCTTGGCGGTACCGGTGTTTTCCGCCAGTGATGGTTTTAAAACTTCCAGGCCCATGTTCATTGCCCGCGCCGCTATGAGTACCTCCGGCACAAAAACTTCGTTGTTTTTGAATTTTTCGCCTATAACGGACATACCGGCCAAAAGACCGCTGTCCAATATTTCTGTAGCCGGACAACCCTCTGCAAGCAGCTTTTCAGCCTCTGCTTTTACATCTGGCGCTTTGCCCTGCTGTACCAATATGCTCAAATTTTCGTATGCGTTCATAAAAACCTCCAAAAACTGTTGTACGGTATTTTATTATACAGCAATGGAGGATTTTATGCACGGCTTTTTGTTTTTTACTGCCCAAATGTGATCATTTCACTATACGCTTGTAAGAAAAGTTTTACTGTGCTGCCGGCAAAAAACGTTGTGGAATTACGGTGCGGCAGGGTAGAGCCTGATATGGTATTTTGATACATTCTCTTGATGCCATGGTGTGCTACATACCAATATAAAAAAGCGGCAAGCCCAAAAGCCTGCCGCAGATAAAACCAATACAATCAAGATTTGGTCTGCTTTTCTACTACAGATTCTCCGCAGTAAATCTCTCTAAGTTTGGGTTTTTCTATCTTGCCGGTTGGGTTGCGCGGCACCTCGGCAAATATTACTCTGCGCGGGCGCTTATAGCGGGGCAGCGCTTTGCAGAAATAGGCTATATCCTCCTCCGTACAGCTGGCCTCCGGCTTTAGCTCTATTATGGCGGCGGGTATCTCTCCCAGGCGGTGATCGGGCATGCCTATGACCGCAACATCCTTTATGCCCTCATGCTTGTGCAGAAAATCTTCTATCTGTACGGGATATATATTTTCTCCGCCGCTTATAATAACGTCTTTTTTGCGATCTACCAAAAATATGAAGCCGTCTTCATCGCGGCGCGCCATATCACCCGTAAAAAGCCAGCCGTTTTTGAGCGTGGCGGCGGTGGCCTCTTCATCATTGAAATAGCAGTTCATCAGCCCAGGCCCGCGCACTATTAGCTCTCCCACTTCGCCGTCTGGCAATATATTGCCCTGTTCATCAGCTATCTCGGCTTCCCAATTGTATCCGGGTACGCCTATAGCACCCACTTTGTGTATGTTTTCCACACCCAAATGAACACAGCCCGGTCCGGCTGATTCGCTTAGGCCGTAATTCGTATCATATTGGTGGTGCGGGAAATACTTTAGCCAGCGTGTTATAAGGCTGGGCGGTACGGGCTGTGCGCCTATGTGCATAAGACGCAGCTTTGAAAGATCGTAGTCTTCAAGGTTTACGCGACCGCTGTCTATTGCATCCAGTACATCCTGCGCCCAGGGCACCAGCAGCCAAACTATGCTGGCCTGCTCCTCGCTGGCCGCCTTTAGTATCCACCTTGGCTTTACGCCGCGCAGCAGCACCGCACGTCCGCCAACCAAGAAGCTGCCAAACCAGTGCATCTTTGCGCCGGTGTGGTACAGAGGCGGTATACACAAAAACACGTCTTCGTGCGTTTGGCTGTGGTGGTTTTGTTCCGTTTCACAGGCCGATACCAGGCTGGCGTGAGAGTGCAGTATGGCTTTGGGAAAGCCCGTAGTTCCGGATGAAAAATATATTGCCGCGTCATCAGCGTCGTCTATTTGTATAGTTGGCTCATCATCTGGCATTGCCTCTATCAGCTCGTCATATCTGTGCGCAAAACGCGGGCAGTTATCGCCCACGAAGAGCAGGTCTTTTATGCGCGGGATATCGTCTTTTATGGCTTCCACGCGGTCTGTAAATTCCGGCCCGAAAACAAGGGCGTCAGACTCTGAAAGCTCCAGGCAATATTTTATTTCATCAGAGGCGTAGCGGAAGTTCAAAGGAACCACAACAGCGCCTGTCTTAAGTATACCAAAATATATGGGCAGCCAATCAAGGCAATTCATTAGCAATATGGCAACCTTTTTGCCCTTTGTTATACCGCGGGCTAAAAGCAGGTTGGCAAGTTGGTTGGATTTTGCGTTGAACTCTGCCCAGCTCATTTCAAAACGATAGCCTTTAGCATGTCCCGGCTCCACTAGCTCATATTCTTTCCAGGTTCGCTCATGGTGATCCTGTACTTCGGGGTTTAGCTCCACAAGGCTTATTTCATCAGCAAAATCTCGTGCGTTTCTTTTGAGTATCTCTGTGATGGGCATATAAGGCTCCTCCATTTCGGCCATTATTGGCAGCTTTTTGAAATTTACAGCAGTGCCCTGCAAAAAATATTTGCAGTAAGCAGCTTTATTATATAAATTGCTTTGGTTGTGATGTGCTGCGCAAATGTATTCAAGCGGAGCGTCACAATATCCATTATAGCGTTTTTTTGGTTCGGTGTGAACCCATATGAGCAAAAATACGCTGTTTTCAAAATGTGCTGAATTGGAAGCACCTCAAAGGAGGATAAATATTTGGCTATTTGCAAAAAAAAACGCCGTAAAACGGGCTGGCAGTGCGCATGGCGCAGTGGAATGGAGGGATTGATGCGTATGGAAATATAAGCGAGCCCGGCAACTTAAATAGCAAGGCAGATAGAGGTGGATATAAAAAAGCCGCTGTGAAAAAAACAGCAGGCTTTGCGGTAAATTCCCCATACCATATAAAATATGGCTTAGCGGTGGATATTTTAAATACACATTCTCAATAGGGCACGTCCAATATTTCTATTTTGGATGCTTGGCGGCGCTCGTCAAGCGCGGCATTCCAGGCATCCGTCTGCTGCTGCTCCATCATTTGCGCGCGAACGATATCCTTGACCGATCCAAAATCCACCGCGCCCTCCTGCGGCCTGCTCACCAGCATGAGGCGTACAAACTTTTCGCCGTTGGTTATAACCGGGCTTAGCTCACCCGGCTGTTTTAGCAGTACTGCGGCCTCCTCCAGCGCGGGTATGGAGCCGCCATTTGGCAGCATCAGATAGCCCTCAGATTTATAAGGCTCCACCCTCATGCCATTATCTATACCCGCGGATGCCAGAAGCTCCTCAAAGCCTTTTTCGTCTGTGAGCGCCTCTAGCGCGCCTCTGTCTTTTTCATCCACCATGAGGCTCTTGGCGTAAACTGCATTTTGGGGGTAATAATAGTATGTCTCGCCGTTTGATTGCATTTTTACAAAGCGTTCAGGCTCATCCAAAGCGGTTTTTTGCTGTTCTGCAACCAATTCGTCAAAATATTGCTTTACCGCCGCGTCCGAATCGTCCAGCGGGTCATACACCTTTTGGCGGAGCTGCTGCTCTATTTCGTATTGCTCAAGCTCTGCAACGGCGCTCTCTTTTGTAAAATTATTAGTTTGGATATATTCGTTGTAACGTTTTTTTGTCTCCTCGTCCACATTTATGGAGGGGTTCTCCGCCGCCGCCGCCTCTACGTCAGACCTTAGCATCTCTTCTATACCGCGCATATATTCATCTGCGCGCTTGCCAAATTCTTCACTCTGTTCGGGGGTTAATTGCAACCCCAGCTCCGCAGCGTATTGACGCACCAGTGCCTTGTTCACTTCCTCGTTGAGCACAGCTTTTTTGAGGTCGCTGTAGGTGGTGGATCCGCTGTCTGCCTGCATCTCGCTCAAATTCATACCAAATTTTTCAGCGTAGGCGGCAAGCGTGGCGTATACCTGCGAGGCCTTTATTTCCTCTCCGTTCACCCTCGCCAACACCGTATCGGGCGCGGCCTGCGCCGATTGCGCGGAGCACCCTGCAATAAACAGGGCAAATATAGTTAAAATTACTGCACATGTTATTTTCTTCATTTAGTTCCTTTCGTTTTGGCTCAAAGCTCGGCAAGCTTTGATATAAAGCTATCAAGCGGCGCACGAGCTACATATATCTGCTTGCCAAAGCCATAATCTACCGCAAGGAAGTCCTTGCCGTATTCATATAGCCTTACAGCTATCTCTGCACCGTTGACACATTTTTGCGTCACGCTGGCAACCTCTGCGCCTATTTCAACATCCGGTTTCACATAATCCACTATTATCATTTGCTTCATGGCGGTAAACAGTGATTCGTAGGTTTCTGCCGTTATTGATTTACCGTTCAGTGTGTAGGCGGAGCCGTCCGCTTTCAGCTCATAGCTCTGCCCGTTTGCCGAAACCGTAATTGCGGTGGTATCTGCCGGCATGGCGGGCATAATTTCTGGCAGCGCCATTTGCAGCGATGGATAGCTCAAATACTCCAGCGCGGAGGCGGTGATTGTGTAAACGCCATCCTTGCCATCCACAAGGCAGTAATACTTTTTACCGTCCTCCGTTTGAGCGCCTATCTTGAGAGATATAACCGTTCCATCGGCAAAGCCGAACTGAGCCAGCTTGGCGTATTCGTCCAGGCCGTATTCCGGCTTCACATCCGCGCCTATATAGTCTGAAAGCTTGGATGATTTCAGTATTGCTTTAAAGGAATCTATATTCATTGTGGGTACGAACAGCGCTGCGGGCTGGTTCATCTGCCAGGTGCAATTGCCCACCGCAAGACCGTTTGCCAGTATGTTCATGCCAATAGTCTCGCCGCTCGTGTTTTGGTAGGCTATCTCTGAAAGCTGCTCCACGTCAACAGCGGGCAGCTTGAGATCGCGCAGCGCGTCAAGGTCGCGCAGTATCAGCTCTGAGCTCAAATAGCCCTGAATATACACGGTGGGATCGCCGTTCATCCGCATATACTTGGAAGTATTATCTGCCGTCTGGTAGCCGTAGTTTATAGTATATCCGCCGCCATCCGCCGTTTTCACGTTGACGATGCTCTGCGCCGGATCCAGCCCGTATTTGGCAAAATCAGTAACGTTTTCATCTACCGCCTTGGTCACGTACACGTATGAAACGAACGTTATCACAGATTCGGCACGCGCTTGATCCACAGGGGCGTCAGAGCCTTCAAACTTCCATTTTCCATCCTCTGCGCGGTATATGCTGACTGTATCTCCGCTGTGCGTTATTTCCACGCTTTGAACGTCCTTGGCGGTCACGCCGAATATTTTGAGCTGGTTTGTGCCGGAGAGGTCAACAGGCGCCGTTATAAGCACCACAGAACCAACCACCAGCGCGGCCAAAAAAGCCGCCGCTATTATAAGTGTTAAAAATCTTCCCTTTGTCAACAGTTCGTCCTCCTTAGCGCCTTACCCTGCGTACCCATGTTATCACGCCGAAGAGTATCAGCACGGCGGGAATTATTATTACGCAAAGTATTATGAGCATGTTTACCTGCGAATTGCTGGTGAACTGCATCACCTCGCCCAGTGTTCGCTTGGGCGCAATATCTATGCTCTGCGTACGCTGATTTAGGTAGGAGAGCGAATTCATTACAAGGTCTGCGTTGCCCGCAAGCTGTATCTGGTTGTTCCCAAGCAGGGAGGAGGAGCCAAACACCACTATTTGAGAGCCGTTATCCGAAGCGGAGATAGCGCCCAGCAGCATGTTGCCCGTAGCGTCACCCGGCTTTTGCTCAAGATCGGCTATGGCGTCTTCGCCGGTAAGCTGCTTCACAAAGGATTCCTTTGCAGAGTATACAAGAGGAGACACCGCAATGCCCGTTGAAGGCACGGCATTTGTTTTAAGGCTGCTTGCGTAAGATATGAGCGGGTAGCGGTTTGCGGCTATTATGGAATCCGTTATAGCTCCGGGGGCCAGATCGCATACCAAATATGAGGGATTTTGATAGTAGGCGTTTTCGCCGTAGCCCAGCACATAGTCTTTGTTTACCTCTATATCATAAAGCTTCAGCAGACCTTCAAAGTTTGTTAGTGTTTGCGTCATCACTCTGGCTGCTCCGCTGCTTTGTTCCACAAATATATTGTCCATAAAGAACATAGCCTTGCCGCCGCCGTCTAAAAAGCTCTTTACATTATCGTACTCTTCAGCCGTCATATCCTGCTGCGGACCCAGTACAAACAGTGTGTCCGTCTCAGGGTCCAGCGTGCCTGTTCCGCCTATAAAATCATAGGTGGCAAGTTCGTAATTCAAATTATCCAGATAGCTCAAGAATTGGGGCAGGCTGTTTGGGTCTACCTCTCCGTGACCGGATAGGAAAACCGCGCGGTTCATGCTGCCCGTCATTATATAGTACAGCGCGGAGGTTATTTTCTGCTCCGCCTTGGACCCAACCTTTACCATACTTCCGTCAGAACCGGTCACGTATACCTTTAAATCAGGCAGGCCATACACCTTATACGCGGAGTTGTCTTCGTTTGTTACTATTACGGAGTATGCGTCTATACCCTTTTGGTTGGGGTCGTAGGTGGCTGTGAAGGTGGGGTTTAGCTCAGGGTCCACATTCTGCACCTTTATATAAGGATTCATTGCTGCGTATTTTTCAAGCAGCGTAGAAACCTCCTCGTCCGTTTTGCCGGTGGGGTATAGTGTGTATATGTTTATATTCTGGTTAACGCCGGATATTATATTCTGGCTGGCGTCTGACAGCGTGAATATGCGGTACTGCGTAAGATCGGTCTTAAGGCTGTACCGCTGCTCACCCAAAAACACAAATACGTTTATAAATACGAATATACCTATCACAAGCAGTGTCAAAAGTATGGAAAACAGATGAAAACCGCCGCGTGTCTTTTTTATGTTGTCCGGCTGCTCTGCCGGTTTTTTGCTTAATTTCATATTTTTTATTTCTCCTCATACTGATTCCAAATCAAAAACATATATCTGGAATGATGCGCAATGCGTACTGCCGCTGCGCGGCAAGTTTTGAACAGTTATCAGCTGCCCTTTATAAGGCTTCTTCTTTTTAGCGTTATCCATGTAAGATACAAAAACAGCGCCGTAAAAGTTGTAAGGTATACAACTGATGTTGCGCTCAGTATGCCGCGCTGAAAATCTGAAAAATAGCTGAATATGGATACAAAGCTCAAAAGCCCGCCCGCTACAGGATCGGAAACCTGGCCCACAAGTGCGTCCAGCATCCAAAACATCAGCAGTATGCCCATTGTGGCAACCGCGGCGGTAAGCTGGTTTGAGGAGAGGGAGGATATGAATACGCCCACTGCTATAAATGCGCTGCCCATAAGCATGAAGCCAAAGTAGCCCAGCAATATCTCACCCACGTAGGGCGCACCGAATATGTATAGTATAACCACCTGCACAAGTGTGGTTGCAAGACCCGCCAGCAATACCACCATAGCGGCGCAATACTTTGCCATCACTACGCCAATTGTGGTAACGGGCGCCGTGAAAAGAAGCTGGTCGGACTTTGTTTTGCGCTCCTCTGAAAAAAGGCGCATTGTGAGTATGGGTACCAGCAGCACCATAACGTAATTCACATTGCTAAGCACAATCATATAGCTGGATGAACCTGCCATTATGTTGTTCGTGGTGAAGAACAGGCCCACCACCAGAGCAAACATGCCCAAAAAAACATAGGCCAGCATGGTTTTAAAGTATGAATTTAATTCCTTTTTGAAAATAGCAGTCATTTTTCCGCCCCCCTCATGATTCCCGCGTGTGGCGGAGGAAAAGATCCTCCAGCGTCACTTCTACGTCTGTGAGCGCCAGCAGGCCTATATCCGCCTTTACCATTGCACGCGCTATTGCCTCTTCCGCTCCGCTGTCACCGTCTATCAAAAATTCGGCGGTGCTGCTCTTTCCGGTGGGCAGTGTCTGTATTTTTTTAACAAGAGGTATGCTTTCCAGAATAGATTTGCCAATTGCCGGGTCACACTTTACTGTGAGCTTTATTTTTCTCTGTGCGCCCGAACCGGAGATGAGGTTGGAGAGCGTATCATCCATAACTATCTTGCCCTTGTTCAGCATTATTATACGCCCGCAGATATCCGCCACTTCGTGCAGTATGTGGGAGGATAGCACAACGGTGTGCTTGGAGCCAAGCGCCTTTATTGTTTTTCGTATATCTATTATCTGCGTGGGGTCAAGGCCAACGGTTGGTTCGTCCATAATTAGCACCTTTGGCTGCCCGCAAAGCGCCTGCGCAAGGCCAACGCGCTGTTTGTACCCGCGTGACAGATTGCCTATCAGCCGTTTTCTCATGGCGGATAGCTTGAGCGTATCTATTGCCGTTTCTATATGCGCTGGAATATCGCTCTTTGAAACATGCTTTAGTTCGCAGGCAAAACGCAGATATTCTTCCACGGTAAGCTCGTTGTATATTGGCGGATTTTCGGGTGTGTAACCAATGAGACGTTTTACCTCTAGTGGCTGCGTGGTTATATCGTGTCCGCCCACGGTCACCCTGCCGGAGGTGGCAGCTATGTAGCCGGTTATTATGTTCATTGTGGTAGATTTGCCCACGCCGTTGTTGCCCAAAAAGCCAACTATTTCGCCCTCTCCTATCTCAAACGAAATATTGTCAAGCACAACGTGCGAGCCAAAATTTTTGCATAAATTACTGACTGAGATCAATGTAGTTCCTCCTTATACCTATACGCGGTAAAAACGTTCCGTTTTATGTATTGCTTTAGCAGTACAAACCTTGTGGAGCAAGTGTGCATACAAAGCAATTATACTATATACAAAACCTCATAGAATAGGTCATTTGTAAAGGTTTTGTGAATATACGATTTTTAAGCGGTCAAGTATTGGCTGGTTTTAGAAAACTTGTGATAGACCGCCTGCATGTGCAATCTGAATATCCAGAGCGCAAGATTTTATTTTGTATGCACAGCCGTGTTGGCTGTGCGGGCATTGTTTTCTGGCGCGAATCGCCTTGAAAAACAACCCCAATCTATATTGTAGCCCGCAAATCAATATATTTGCGGGCTACTCTATTATCTTGGTACGGGGAAGCCCCATACCCATAACTGCGAACGATCAAAACCAAATTATTGTTATTACATTAGGGTATTGCAAGTATTTCCGTTATGGAATTACTGAGCTGTACCTTCCATGTAGTTGTTAACTGCGAGACCCCAGTTGTCAGGATCATCAACATTGTCTTTTGTTATGGATTTCAGCTCCCACAGAACATCCTTGGGGATATCCTTGCCCTGGAGGTACTCAAGACCGAGTCTTGTAGCTTCCATGGTCATTGTCATGGGGTTCTGAGCCATTGTAGCGTCTATCTCACCAGCTTTTATAGCCTGGAGACCTTCAAATGTTCCGTCTATACCTGTTATGCAAACGTGACCATCTTCGCCAACCAGCTTGCCGCCGTAGTTGTCGTTAGCTTTCAGAGCTTTGTAAGCGCCAAGAGCGTTGTCATCGTTGTGTGTGAATATAGCTTCTACATCGTCATTTGCCTGAAGCAGGTTTGTTGTAACGTCAAGCGATACCTGCTGGTCAAAGTTTCCTACGTCTCTTATTACGTTGATGCCTGTGAGAGGATCAACTATTTCGTGGAAGCCCTGGCCCCTCAAGAGTGTCGGGGATGCACCCTGAACGCCCTCAAGCTCTATAACCTTACCTTTAGCTTCGCCATTTTTGGCGGTAAGGAAATCAACTATATACTGACCACCCATGCGGCCCAGTTCTACGTTGTCAGACTGGAGGAAGCAGAGATATTTATCTGTGCTGGGTCCACGGTCAACGTATATTACCGGCATACCTTCATCGAAAGCTTTTTCAGCGAAGGGAGTTATAGGATCTGCCTGCACGGGGTTAGCGAGCAGTATGTCAGCACCGGACTGCAGTATATCTTCAAACTGGCTTACCTGTACAGCAGGATCGTCCTGTCCGTCATATGTTGTGAAGTCATTTATGCCATACTCTTTAGCAGCTTGCTCATAACCGTATTTCATACCAACGAAGAATACGTTTTTAGCTGTTGCTATGGAACCGGCCCATTTTGCGTCTTTAGCTTCCTGCTCTGTCATCTGCGGTCTGTTACCTGCGGGAGCAGCAGCGGGAGCGTCGGATGCCGGAGCGGCAGCCTCAGATGCTGCGGGAGCCTCAGATGCCGGAGCGGCAGCCTCAGATGCAGCCGGAGCGGCAGCCTCGGAAGCTGCGGGAGCTGAAGCGGACTCAGATGCTGCGGGAGCAGCCGGAGCCGAGCAGCCAGCAAGCATTGCCACCGCAAGGGATAAGCATACTACTACTACTATAAGTTTTTTCATTTTCTACCTCCTGAATAGTTTTGTTTCATAATCGTTCGCCTATATATCAACCTGATTGGTTAATACCTTTATAATTTTGAACAGAGAGATCAGTCTGCCTTGTTGCCCCTGTTTTTAAGGGTATCTATGAGAACGGCCACAAGTATTACCGCACCGGAAACAACCTGCTGCCACAGCGGGTCTACACCTATGAGGTTTATACCGTTGTTCAGTATACCAAGTATTAGTACACCAATGAATGTTCCCAGCATGGTGCCAACGCCGCCCGCAAGTGACGCACCGCCTATTACCGCGGCACCTATAGCCTGCATCTCTATTGCGTCGCCCGCTTGGGGAAGCGCTGTGCCCAATCTGGAAGTGGTTACTATACCAGCCAGAGCGGCAGTTATACCGGAAATCATGAATGCGCCCATCTCTATATTTTTAACGTTCAGACCGGAAAGCTTTGTGGCCTCACGGTTGCCGCCCAGTGCATACAGGCCGCGTCCGAACGATGTGTAGCGCAATATGTAAAAGCCTATAAGGAACACGCCAACCAGCAATAATACCGGGTAGGGAATGGGCACAACATCAGATATTTTACCATTACCAAAAGCTACCAGCGGCGCCGGCAGATTTGGAATGGATTTTGCCCCGGATACTACCAGCGTAAACCCTCGGAAGAGCGACATACCCGCCAGCGTAACAATGAACGCAGGCATGTTCAGGCGGCTTACCAGCCAGCCCTGAGCAGCGCCAACAAGTAGACCAATAACAATTATAAATATTATTGCTACCGGCAGCGGGAAGCCCCAGAATGTCATTGCGTATGCTCCTATCATAGATGCAAACGCAAGCACTGAACCAACCGAAAGGTCTATACCGCCGGTGATTATAACGAATGTCATACCAACGGCAACAAGACCGGAGAATGAAGCCGTGAGAAGTATGTTCATCCAGTTTTTAAGATCCATGAACTTAGGCGATGCAAATGCCATTATTATGCACAGCACGGCAAGCTCTATTATGAGCATATATGTGCCTAGAAATTTTCTGGCCTTGCTCTGCTTTTTTGCTTGTAAATTCTTTTCCATTTCCCATTAACCTCCAACCGCGAATTTCATTATAGTTTCCTGATCCAGATCTTTTTCATCCAGTATTGCCTTTATCTCGCCGCTTTCTATTACCATTATGCGGTCAGACATTGCTATTACCTCAGGCAATTCAGATGAAATAAGTATAACGGCCGTACCGTCCACGGTGAATTTGTTGATAAGCTCATATATCTCATGCTTTGTACCAACATCTATACCACGGGTGGGATCGTCCAAAATCATTATTCTGGGATTGGTAACCATACATTTGCCAAGAACAACTTTCTGCTGGTTTCCGCCGGACAGCGTTTTTACTACTTGATGCCTGTCCGTAACCTTTATGCTAAGCTGTTTTATCGCTTCGTCCGCAAGCGACTTTTCCGCTTTTTCATCAACATACCAGAGTGCCTTGGTGTTTTTGTTGGTAGAGGCCAGCGCAACGTTCTTTTCCACGTCCATATTTATAACGAGACCTTGAAGTTTTCTGTCCTCAGGCACTAGGAATATGCCCTGCTCTATTGCATCCCTTGTGGAACGGAAGTTTACTTTCTTGCCGTCCAGCTCTATTTCTCCGCTTTCCAGCTGATCTGCACCGAAAATAAGCCGTACAAGCTCACTTCTGCCCGCGCCAACAAGACCGGCAATACCAAGCACCTCGCCCTTTCTAAGCTCAAACGAAGCGTTTTTGACGCGCTTGCCGCGGTTGAGGTTTTTGGCCTTTAGTATGACCTCTCCGGGAGTGTTTGTTTTGGGCGGGAAACGGTCTTCGATCTCGCGTCCAACCATAAGCTGAACCAGCAGATCTTCCGTAACACCCTCTACATCTCTGGAACCCATGTCCTGACCGTCTCGTATAACCTGCACGCGGTCACAGAAGCGGAATATTTCTTCAAGTTTATGAGAAATAAATACCAGTCCAACGCCTTTGGCCTTGAGGGTCTCCATTATTACGAACAGTTTTTCCGTTTCTTCTGCCGTAAGTGAGGAAGTTGGCTCGTCCAGCAGGATGACCTTTGCGTCGAATGATATAGCCTTTGCAATTTCTACCATCTGCTGTGAGGCTATAGGTATATCTTTTAGCAAATCATCGGGATTGAGCTCAAAACCAAATCTATCTATCAGATCTTTGGCCGTTTTTTTAAGCTTTTTGTAATCAATGGCGCCAAACTTTGTTTTGGGCAGACGACCCACAAAGATGTTTTCCGCAACGCTAAGATTTGGAAGCAACTTAAGCTCTTGATGCACAATGGTTATTCCCTTTTTCTGCGCATCCAGCGGCCCGTGCAAGACGATATCCTCGCCTTCTAATTTGAGTGTGCCTTTTGTAGGCTGATAGATTCCGCTCAAAACGTTCAAAAGCGTGGATTTGCCTGCGCCGTTCTCGCCCAGCAGTCCCAATACGCTCCCAGCCTGGACGCTGATGCTTACATCTTGTAATGCCAAAACGCCAGGGAATTCCTTGGTGATGTTATCAGCGTGTAATAATTCTACCATCTGCTTCTCCTCTCTATATCAAATTTGCATATTCATTATATACATAATGAGCCATAAATTCTACTAAAAAATAGAATTAGGCGGCATCATTTTAAATTAGTTATGTTCCGGTACGGTGATTTACCGGTTGTCAAGCAGTACAAATTCTATATCAGAGGCCATACAGAAGGCTTTAAGCTCTTCTACATAATCACCGTAGGTGCCGTGTATGTGATTACAATTCATTTCCTCTATGAAACGGTCTATTGTGCAATTCATCTTAACATAGGCGTGCGGCCAGTTGTCTTGACACTGGCAGGCATAGCGTTCGTCCTCTTCCGCGCCAAAGGTGATGAATTCGCCCGTCATGGCAACCATTTTGTAGTGGTTTGTATCGCCGGAGCGGGTGAGACGGGCCAGCGTGACTGCGCCCGGCTTTGCAATGTGATATACAGAGGGGCCGCCCGCCGTATAGTAGTCGCCCTCCGGCCGGAACTCCACGTTTGCCAGATTTACCGCCGGGTCTTCGCTCTGTCCGGCAAAGTATGTGGCGTGAGAGCCGGAGTTGCACAGATCCCAGAAATCAAGATCTTTATAGTAATTGCGGATATCGGCAAAGAGCGCAGGTTTGCCTGAGATCAGGTTGAACACCTTCATGGTGAGGGCGGCGTCCATATCTGCCTCGGTAGCGCAGGCTATGGGGTCATGCGGTGTGCCGTCCGGGCCGTAATAGTCGTTCAGGAAAGCTTCGGCTATATCGGAAGTGGTGTAGTGCTCTGTTAGCTCGCGCTGGCCTTTTATACCGCAGAAATCATAGCCGAATTCTTCTATGAGATCCACCATTCCATAGTATAGCGCAATGGCCTTTTTGGCGGATTCTCTGGTGAGCGAGTAAGAGCTGCCCTCTTTAGGCTCCAGCCATTTGAAGCCTCTTGTGGTTTTTTCGAGATAGGCCAGCGCCTTATCCACTGCCTCGGGTTTTTCCGCGAGTATTATCTCGGCGCGGCGCACCAGCTCCATCTGGTCAACACTGTCAACATCTATGCCGAATTTCTTCATCCACAGCGCCGGATCGGCAACTGTTGTATCTATTGCTATAGAACGTCCGCCAACGCCGCAGAAGGTCATACCCTTCAAACGGTTGAACGCGGATACGCCCAGTATGTACGCTCTAAGTTTTTTTAGTATTTTCGGGTCTTCAATATCTCCATACAGCTTAAAGAACGGGCAGCCGATCTGATCAAGCGAACCTGCGCCTGCCAGCATGCCAACAACGCCCGGCTTTTCTTCAAAATAATTGGCAAACATTATGAGCGGTTTGGGGCAAAACTGTGCCGCCATGCGCCCAAATGCCGGCCAAGCCCACACGGAATAATTGAAAATAACGCAGTCCACATCCTTGGCGCGCATCATCTTGCCGTACTTTACCCCCAGCAAATTACTGTCTATAACCTCTTCGGACGCGGTAACTTCAAAGCCTTCTTTTTCAAGAACAGCCTGTACCTTTTTTTGGAATCGATCATTTATAGGGTCAAGGTCACTTTTTAAAAAGTCTCTGCCATCACCTATAGTTAGCAATCCTACTTTAATTTTTTCAGCCATTTTATACCTCCAGGCCTATAATCATTATACAATCCGCATACAGCTGCCGGCTGCTGCAGATATTGTAAACATCATAATTTATGGTGGGCGGCGCTGGCATAAAACCACACTGTGCAAGCAAACTATTCTTTGCGAACAAACTCAGCTTTAGACCGAGTTACACATCGTTTAAGCAATTGGGGTAACGTTACCTTAATTAACATTTCAAAACCAATAGTTACTATTTTTTTGCCTTTTATTCAGGTACATTGCTCCTACCCTTTGATGCGGAGCTTTATTCAGTCTGGATTAAGGCGCCTATATGCTTCAAAACCGCCTTTTTGTGCAAAAGCGTCATCTGTTGATTCTGCCGCGCACCTGCTAGATATGTTGGTAAATACCATACGTATTACCTTATTGGTTTATAATATACCTGTGAAAAGATTATGTCAAGAACTCTTGCGGGCGCATGAAATAAATGATCATTTTCTAACGATCCAAACAAAAATAGTGCAATAAAATCCAGTAATTGAATATAGTCTCTAAGTTTGCCCTTTGCATCAGCGGAAGGCAGGAAAGAGCGGGGTTGGGCGTGAGATGCAGAGGTATATTTTGGTGGGGGGCTTTACAAAGAAGTTGATTCATTATATAACAATTATATATCCCAAGAAGCGGTCGTTGCAGTATAATGTAATTTGAAAGCATACGCAAAGCGCGCTAAAACGCTTTAACGGGCGAAAGGTGCGCAGTAAGGTTGGCTATGCAGCGACAAAACGGCGAAAGTGCAGAGCCGAAGAGGGCTTTTCGTTTTCAGCACATAGAAAGGAATGATACAATATTATGCCAAACACACAGAAGATACGCGAAACGTTTGAAAAGAAAGACGGAGTATTCAAGCTGATACCCATCTTTGTTCCACGGAGGTTTTCCAAGCCGGGACGCCGCCTGCGCCTTCACCCGGACGATTATTTCGCGTTCGGCACAAAGCGCGGAGCCATAAAGGAGCGCTGGTTTTCAAGCGTTATAAACTGTATGAACGGACCGGAGACACTGCCGGATGAGGGCTTGAGCTATGTTTCCTGCTCAGACGATCCCTCAGATAAATTTACGCTGCGAGAGGCAGTGGAGACCATGGGCGGCGAGCTAATAGGCGAGGAGCTGATAGAAAAATACGGCACGTGGCCTATGTACTCCAAATTTTTTGATTACGCGGAGCCGCTATTCCACCACGTACATCTCATGTTTGAGGATGCCAAGCGCGTTGGCCGTCTGGGCAAGCCTGAGGCATACTACTATCCGCCGCAATACAACAACTATGCCGGTACATTCCCGCATACATATTTTGGCTTTTCGCCGGATGTAACGAAGGAAGAGGTGCTGGAACGCCTCAAGCAGTACAAGGAAACGGATACACGCATAACCGAACTTTCACGTGCTTTCCGCATACAGCTTGGCACAGGCTGGTATACTCCGGCGGGCGTAATACACGCGCCAGGCTCCTATCTAACATACGAGCCTCAGTGGAATTCGGATGTGAACAGCGTGTATGAGAATGTTACATCAGGCGAGATCAATCCGTATGACATGCTGGTGGAAAACTGCCCGGAGGACAAGCAGGAGGATATGGAATATGTTCTCAGCCTGCTTGACTGGGATAAAAACGTTGATCCCAATTACCGCAAGACCTATTACCGTCCGCCGATCACCATGTACGACAATGATCAGGCCACGCTCAAGTGGGTGACCTACGGCAACGAATACATTGCAGCATCCGAGCTTACGGTTAAGCCGGGCCAAACCGTAACCGTGAAAGACGATTACGCCTATGGCTGCATACTCACGCAGGGTTACGGCAAGTTTGGAAGCTATAGCTGCGCCACGCCCACGCTGCTGCGCTTCGGACAGCTTTCAGAAGACGAATTTTATGTGAGCGCACCGGCTGCCAAGAAAGGTGTGGAAATAACCAATCTTTCCAATTACGAAAATCTGGTTATACTCCGTCACTTCCCGGCAAACGCACAAACTCCCGAAAAATAAGGCTAAGCCACTTTGCCGCGCGCTCAAGCAAAAAATGCTTTTGTGCGCGGCGCTGCTTTGGCGCGTTTGATTTTAAATGTAAGCGCGGCTTGCTGGCTAAGCATGCGCGGAGCAAGCTCAGAATTTTTGAAAAGTACAAACAATTGCCGAGGGTTCAAAGAAGCGATGCGCTTTTTTGCCATACGGTGCAAAAATGTTTTCTATATTAAGGAGGTTTTTGATGAGTATTTACACAGACGCTTTGGAACAGGGTGGCGGCGTATTGCGCCTTGCGCCCACTTGGGTACCGCGCTCTTTTTGCAGGCCGGGAAGAAGGCTTAAGCTTCATCCGGATGATTATTATGCGCTGGGGCTGGAGCGCGGCGCAATAGACGAACGCTGGTTCGCTTCCACCACGCCGGCTGATAACGGCCCGCTTACCGCGCCGGATGAGGGCTACAGCTACGTAGTATACAATGACGAGAAGAAATTTCTCTTGAAGGATATAGTAGAAGAACTAAAGGGCGGCATAATAGGCGAAGCGCTTTACGAAAAGTATGGCGAATGGCCCATGTATTCCAAATTTTTTGACAATCTGGGGCCTTTGCCGCATCACATACATCACAGCAACGATTATGCTGCAAAGGTGGGCAAGAAGGGCAAGCCGGAGATGTATTTCTTCCCCTCACAAATGAACAATTACGGAGGAGAGTTCCCCTTCACTTTCTTTGGCTTCAATCCGGGCGTAACTAAGGCGCAGGTTAAAGAAGTGCTTCAAAACTTTGCTAAAGGCGATAACAAAATACTTACGCTGTCACGCTCATATAAGCTGGATGTTGATACCGGATGGGACGTACCTCCCGGAGTTATGCACGCGCCGGGCAGCCTGTGCACCTATGAGCCGCAGTTTGCTTCCGATGTTTTTGCTATGTACCAGTCAGTGCTGTACTATGACCACGCGGTGCCTGAAGAACTGCTGTGGAAGGATTGCCCGGAAGACAAGAAGGGCGATTTCGATTATCTCATAGAAGTAATGGACTGGGATGTGAATACAGATCCTGATTTCTACAAAAATAGATTCATGGCGCCAAAGCCCGCCGGAGATGTAAAGGCCATGCAGGCTGCCGGATATATGGATGAGTGGATCTGCTACAAATCAGACGTGGCTTGCGCAAAAAGACTTACCGTTATGCCGGGCGCGGAGGTGTGCATAAAGGATGCTGCCGCTTACGGAATAATACTTTTGCAGGGTCACGGCAGCATGGGCGTATGGGAGATAGAAACACCTGCGCAGATACGCTACGGACAGCTTACAAATGACGAATTCTTCGTAACTGAGGCGGCGGCAAAGGAAGGCGTTGTAATAAAGAACCCATCCAAGAACGATCCCATAGTTATGCTGAAGCATTTCGGAGAGAATCCGGAGCTTGTTATAGACTGATATATTCCAAACAGGGGATGGAAAATCATATATAATCAAAAAACACGGATAAATGTATCCGTGTTTTTTATTGTAGATAAATCTTTTTTGCAGTGTGGTCTCTAAAAGGGAGCTACATCCCTGCGGCCTATTGTTATGTAATTTACTATTTCAATTATACCGTATACCAGCATGCATATCCCCAGCAGCGTTGCCAGCATATTTCCGCCTGTAAACACGCCCACCAATATTATTATGCCTATCACTATCGCGGCGCAGGACAGTATTGTATTGGCAAGAGACAGCCCCATTTTGCGCACGCTTACCAAAGAGGTTATGCCCATTATAACCATCCACGCGCCAATAACAAATGGCAGCACCGTGTTGGCAAAAAGATCGTTGAATATCAGCAAGATAGCACCCAATGCGGCAAGCACTATGGGCAGCACCAGACCACCTTTTTCGTGCCGTGCCAGCATCACTATTATTGATATCGCGCTATAGCCCAAAAGCCCTATGCCAAGTATCATAGTGAAAACAGACAGCGCCAAATTGGGTTGCAGTACCATTATCAACCCAACCACCAGCAATATTATGGCAACTATCAATTTGAATGTGCGGGTGGAAAACCCCTTCTTGCTACCCACTGTGTTGACTTCCATACGCTTATACCTCCAACTCTTGATTTTTTTGTTTTACATATATATGTAAACGCGTATTGCGGCAAAAAAACAAACTGCTTATTTATCCTTTAGCTTTTTTTCAAATTCTCGGAAAGCAGCGTTTTCCTGACCCGCAATCTGCGCATTTTCCTCTTTACGCTCTTGTGCGCTTAGCTTTGCCGTTTTAACAAAGGCGTCTGTTAGTATCACAAATCCATAGAGTATGGAAATCACTGCGCATAGCACTCCTATCATATCGTAAGCGGCCAGCCAGTTCAGTATTGCCATGACCACCGCGCCCATTATTGCTATTGCGCCCAGCGCAACGGGGTTTGCCCAATATCCGTCTCCTTCGCGTTTTCTGCGCACGCCGCGCACTATCTCCCAAACGCCGAAAGCAGCCAGCCATATTGAGGCTATAAGGGGCAGGAAAACCACTATTCCCTTATCCAGCACAAGCAGCAATATACCCAAAAACATTTTGAATATTGCAGATATTATGCTTGAGGGGCGGTTTGCCCGGCGGCAGCCGGATACCATGCAGCTTATAAACTCCACGGCTCCCGCAATCAAAAGTATTATACCTGCGGCGGTCACCGCGAAATAGGATGTGGCTACGGGCATGGCCAAAAACATGCAGCCCAATACAATGAGCAATATGCCCACTATCACCTTTACAGCACGGTTTATTTTATCTCCGGTGGTGCTTTTCATTATGTTTCCTCCGTTGGGTATTTATGCGCAAATAGAATTTATACTGGTAAGCGGCACAAAAGCTTGCTTTTGCAGGCAAGTATTTGCGGCAAACCGTTTGAGATCATTTAAGTATAGTATAGATATAATATACAAAATATAGCACGCTTTGTATAGAACAAAATACCTGCCGGAGTTTACCGGCAGGTATTTTGTTCTATATATTTCAAATATTTATTCCGAGTTTGAAGCGCCCTCGTCTATATTCGGCTCATCTTCAGGCGGATCGTCCCCGCCGCCGTTACCGCCGTTACCGCCCGTATCGCCGCCGTTCTCGCTATTACCACCGCTGCTTTCGGTATCCTCGTTCTTTTTATTATCGCCACCCGTATTTCCGCTGTTTCCGCCTTCGCTGCCGCTTATGCTTTGACTGGAGCCGGTATCGTCTGAGGGGGCGCGATTCAGTATGCCAAGCAGCGCGTTGCTGTAATCGTTTGGCTTAACGAGGCCGTGAACGATGGCCTGCTTGGGCGCGGTACCCTCTTTTTCCTTGGTATCAACCACCACAAGGTAAACATAGGGGCGTTCCTCATCATATTGGTCTATAGCTACCATCCAGTTTACTTCACGCTCATTGTTCATGCCTATATTGGCAGTACCCGTTTTGGCTATGAGGCCGGATATATCAGTAAGCCCTGCTTCCCAGGCCGTGCCGTCCTCTATTACGCGGCGAAGCGAGGGCTTTATACGGTCTATGGTTCCCGTCTGCATTATGTTTTCCTTGAATACGGAGCGCTCGTGCTCCCACTCTATTGTCTCCTGCGTGCCGTCCGTTTTGGATACTTTGCGCACCACGGTGGGGTTCAGTATATCGCCGTCGTTCATGAAGGCGGTGTACATACTGCAAAGCTGCAGCGGCGTTATGTGCAGCTCGCCCATGCCGTATACGGAGCGTGCCGCCATGCCGATGTCGAAAACGGAATCCTTGTTCATAAGACTTGATTTTGAAAGGGGAAGCTCAAAATTTGGCGCTTCGCCTATGCCTATGCTTGCCATGTAGTTCGGTATTATATTGGGGTCTTTCTGGAAAAGGCGTATGCCGAAATAGGCAAAAAATATGTTGTCTGATGATTTCATTGCTTCCTCGAAGGTGAAGCCCGATTCACTTACGCGCGATATAAAGGAATGGTGCCAGCCCTCTACGTTTGGCGTCCACTTGTTGTTTTGTATATCAAGCTGGGGGGAGCTGCCCTCGTCCATCACGCCCTCTTCAAACATGGGCGCCGCCGTGAACGGCTTGAAGGTGGAGCCGGGCATATAAAGCGCCTGTGTGGTGCGTGAAAACAGCGGAGACAGGTTTTCCTCGCTGCTGTAATATTTGTAAACCTCCGGGTCCATGGGAAAGTTGAACAGATTAGGATCGTAGGAGGGGAAGGAAACCATAGCCTTTACATCGCCGTTTGTATAGTCCATCACTATGGCCGCGCCGCTCTGATCGGATTTCAGATTGCTTGCCATAAGTGTGTAGGCGGCATTTTGCATCTCAGGGTCTATTGTGAGGTATACGTCAGAGCCGTCAGACTTTGCATCTTCATAAAGCACCTCTTTCATTTCACCCTTGTTGTCTTCAATATATATTATGCGTCCGTCGGTGGAGCGCAGCGTGCTCTCGTAGGCCGCCTCTATGCCCACCTGACCTATTCGCACGCCCTCCGCAAGATCGGCGTTTTTCTCCATCTGCTCCGCCGTTGGCTCGTTCATATAGCCCACCAGATGCGCCGCCGTATCCGCCAGCGGATAATGCCGCGTGGGAGTCATACGGGAATCATCCACCCCCAGACCCTCCACCGCACTTATTTCATCTATCTGTGCCTGAGTGAGCGTATTTCTGGGGAAGGAGAGCAATACCTCCATAGAGGTACCTCGCTCTGTGGCTTTATCATATCTTTGCTGTATTTTATCGGCATCGGCTGCGTATTTTGAAACAAGAAAGCTTTTTATTTCCTCCATATCCGGCTTCTTGTCAAGATCAAGATATATGCTTTGCGCAAAATCGTTCTTTGCCAGTATATCGCCGTTGCCCGCAAAAATTTCGCCGCGCACGCCATACTGATTCGTAACGCGAACCTTGTCTCCCTCCTCCATCATGGGAAGTATGAGGCTGGGGTCGTATATAACGGTGTATTTGAGCGGGCTGGAGGCAACCTCTGCGGTAAATTCATAGCTGCGGCTCCCAAGCAGGCCGCTGTCCATCTTTAAAGTGTATTTAAGGTCGTATCCTTTACCCTCTGCGTCTGTGGGGGTAAGCTCTTCATCCACCAGCGAAACTCCCGTTATATCAAGCGCCTTATATATATTTGTAAATCTATCCACAAAATCCTGTTTGGACTGCACATCGGATGAGAAGGAATATATATAATCATAGGCTCCGGCATAGTCCTGCGCGGCCATTTTTTCCACAAAAGCATAGGCTGTGGACTGCGCTCCGTCTTCCGCCTTTGCCACAGTGCAGCCGGAGAGAGGAAGTGCGGCGAAAACACAGACCAGCACAATTATCAATATATTCTTCAATGAAAACTTTTTATTCATAGTCCTCCGTTCCGCTTGTTCGGAATTTTTTTTACTTTATTTTTGGCAATTCGCTGCAGGGCTGACAGGCCAGAGGTATTTGGCCGTGTACAAGCCATATCAAACGGCAGCTGGCGCTATATTACTGCAATTCCAATATTTCCCCGTTTCTGCGGAGCAAATCGCTTTTGGAATGGCTGTTTGGCACAGCATTTAAAACCTGTGTTGATTACATATTATACTATGTATTTTTGATCTATGCAAAAGGAGGGCAGACACTGTTCGCAGTTTGTTTACAAATATGATAAAGGACAAAAATGCTTAGAGATGAGCGCCGATATTGCATTCCCCACATGAGAGCTGTTTTTTGACGCGTATTTGACTTTATCCCCCATTTGGGGTATTATATAGTTCCAATATATTTGTGACACAGGGAGTAGGAGAGTATATCTTTATTGGGGCGGTGTGCCGCTCAGCTCAAAAGATAGGAGATATTATGTCTAAACGATTCAGGGGAGAAGACGATCGGCTGCATCCTGATCGCAAATACAAGGGGATTCTTCATCCGCCGCGCGCTTCGCGCATAAGCGAGGAAGACCTCACAGTTTACAGAAGAAGACCAGAGAAAAAACAAAGCGTGCTGGAGAAGCTTGCAGATAAGATTCCGTTTTTGCAGGGAAATTCGCCAAACAACAGGGTTAAAGCGAAGGGTTTTACTGCGGAAAAGGGCAAGCACAATTTTTCTTCCAGAAGGCATGTTACAAACAGCGAGCTAAGTAATGGAAGCTACAGGATGGCTGCCGTGCCGCGCGGTTCTGTTCGTGTTACTAGAGATAGGGCGCGGGCAGGTTTTACTGACAGGTTTATTATAAATTCGTTGCTGGTATGCGCGGCGATAGTTGTGGTTTCTGTGATAGCCATACCAACATCCTTTGCCCAGCCCGCCACCAAAATAACTTTGAATGATGGCGGACGCGTGCTGGAAGCGGAAACAGCTGCGGATACCGTGGGTCAGTTTTTGGAGGACAACAGAATAACGCTTGGTCAGGACGATCTGCTGGAGGTGGATGCAGGCGCTGAGATAACAGAAGGCATGGAGATAATAATTCGCCGTGCTATGCCGGTCACCATTCGCTCCGGAGACCAGTCAATAACGGTGAATATGGTTTCTGGTACGGTGCAGGACGCTTTGGATAAGGCGGGCGTTGTGCCTGCAGATATAGACGAGGTATATCCCTCACCGGATTCGTTTTTGCGGGCGGGAATGAAAATAGACCATATAGTGGTAACCCAAGATACTCGTGAGGAAATACGTGAAATACCTTTTGAAGAGGAGACCATAGAGGACTCCAAGCTGGCAAAGGGCAAGACGGAGATTCGCCAGGAGGGCGAGGTGGGCGAATACCAGATAATATTTGCGCAGGTGTATAAAAACGGACTGCTGATGCCGGAAACCGTGCAGACCGAGCAGACGGTCAAAGAGCCGGTTAAGAAGATAACAGCGGTGGGAACATATGTTCCGCCACCGCCTAAGACAAAGCCCACTATAAAGGAGATACACAGCGGCAGCGGCGGCGGTAAAAAGCCTAGCGGCGGCGGTGGCGGCGGTGCCGTCAGCGGGCCGGGAGAGCTGCCGGATGGTACGGCATACAGCTACGCAGTAAGTGTGCGCGTTACTGCATACTGCGCTGCGTGCAACTCTGGCAACTCCACAGCCAGCGGCAACGCTCCGTCACAGGGTACGGTGGCAGCAAGCCTGGGGCAGTTCCCCATGGGAACAAAGCTGTTTGTGCCCGGCTACGGGTTTGGACGCGTGGAGGATACGGGCGGATTCAGCGCGGGAACAATAGACGTATTCTTGCCCGGAAGGAGCAGCTGCACTTGCGCTTCTGATTGGAATACGGGTACACGCACTATATATGTGCTGTAAAGAGGTGTCTGTTTGAAGGTGACATCCGTGCGCGAGCTTACCGCGCTGCTGAACGAAAACGGCTTGTCGCCGCTTAAGAAGTTCGGTCAAAATTTTTTGATAGATGATAATATAGTAAAAAAAATAGCGTCCGCCGCAGTGCCGGAGGACGCTTTTGTTCTGGAGATAGGCACGGGTCTTGGTGCTCTCACATTGGAGCTTGCAAAAATTGCCCAAAAGGTGGTTTCGGTTGAAATAGACCGCGGCATCATTGCCACGCACGCGGAAACCTTTGCGGGTATAGACAACATAAGTGTGATAGAGGGTGATATCTTAAAGACGGACATAAATGCCGTTTGCGAGGAACATTTCGGCGGCAAGCCCTTTTACGCCTGCGGTAATCTGCCATACTATATAACTTCCAAAATACTCATGCACCTGCTGGAGAGCGGCGCGCCCATAGAGAGGCTTACCGCTATGGTGCAGCGGGAGGTGGCCGAACGTCTGGCGGCAAATCCGGGTGATACGGAGTATGGCGCGCTAACTGCATCCTGCCGGTATTACGCACAAACAAAGCTGCTCTTCACCGTTTCACGTAATTGCTTTTACCCCGCGCCCGATGTGGATAGCGCCATAATAAGCTTTGACCTTACAGAGGGACGCATGGATATTCCGCGAGACTGCTATTCAAGAATAGTGCGCCGCGCTTTTTCTATGCGCCGCAAAACTCTTGTAAATAATTTGAAACAGGATTTCCCGGTAAAAAATATCAGTGAGGCTATGGATAGCTTGGGAATAGCGCCCGGTGCGAGGGCGCAAGAAATAAGTCCTGAGCTTTTCGCGCGGCTGGCAGAGCTTTTGTGCTTGAAATGACCGTATACATGCATGCCCGGTGCAATTAAGGCATGGGTCTGCAATCTAGCAAATGCGCCATATCTATGGCAATACCCTGAGCAACCTAAGAAAGAAGGACGGCAATATATACCGGGCGCAGACGGAAATAGTATTTTATGTGCTGAATTTTGATCAAACATTTCAAACGAACATTTAGAAAAGAATAAAGCGGAAAGATGGAGCCGTACCAATTAGGAAGCGGCTCCGTTTCATTTTTATTCGGTCTCGTGTTCGTTTCTGAATTCTTGAAAGCTGCCATCTTCCAGTTCGCCGAATCTTACAAAGCTGGCAGATACTTCAGCAAAATCGTCCTCGTCAGTGGCTTTGTTTAAAACGATGCTTTCATCGTCTTTTGCATCTTTACAATAATCTTCCATAAAAAGCTTCTCCTTATATTTGATGTTTTGAATCATACTAAATATATGTCATATAGGAGGCAAATAAACATTTTTTAAAAAATTTTTAAGCGGGTTGGCGGTCAGCCTACACTGAAAAATTAAAGCTGCAAGAATGGGCATATTAAACATAAATAGACGTTTGGTAACGGACAAACATTGGCTTATAAGCAGAATCTTAAAAAGCAAATATTAGGCGCAACGCAGCAAGTTTAGAAGAATAAATATTATATACAATAAAAAAAGCGGCTGCCATAGCATGGCAAACCGCCTAAAAACGATACAAATCAATCGGTTGTATATACAACTCCCCATTCCCTGCGGAAACCGTCTATCACGCCGCAGATTTCCATACTTTCAGAGAGCGGGAAGTATGGGCTTTCCTTTTTACCCGAAGCAATGCAGTCTTGCACGTGCATTATTTCAAACTGCATACCCTTGGATTCGTAGCTGCCATCAAAATCTTCCGCGTGCTCAAGTGTGAAAACATCAGTGTCACTGTATTTGAAAAGCTCTGCACGGTTGGGGCTCCAAAATTTCTCGCCCAAACGAATGGCGCCGCGCTCTCCATATATCATTGCGTGGTGCTCTGTTGTCATGAAAAATGAGCTGCTCAAAAACGCTGAACCACCGCCATCGTATTGCAGCATCATTTCCTCGTGCATGTCTGTGCCGCCCTCCAGAATATAGGAAGAAACACACTTTTCAGGCGACCTGCCAAAAGCCAGAAAGGCTATGGAAAGGGGGTATATGCCCACATCCCTTATGGCGCCAGCGCTGCTCTGAACGTTACGCTTCCAGGGCTGCCAGCCCTCTTCCAGCGCCTTTAACCCAAAGCCTGCGTGAACTGAAATAACCTTACCTATGGCACCTTTATCCAGCCATTGCTTTACCTTACGCACAGCGGGGAAGCAGCGTGTCCAAAGCCCCTCCATAAGAAAGAGATCTTTTTGCTTTGCCTTTGCTATCATTTCTGTCAGCTGTTTTACGTTATCGGGCATGGGTTTTTCGCACAGCACATTTATGCCGGCATCCAGCGCAGCCATAACATATTCGTAATGCAAATTGTTTGGCACTGCAATATAAACAGCATCCAGCGCCGCGTCTTTAAACATTTGGTCGGCGCTTTCATAGTTTTTTTCAAAATCGTATTTATCTGCAAAAGCGGCTGATTTCTGCATAGATGTACCTACAACTCCCGCCTTTTCAGCGTTCTTAACGCAGCCCATGCTTTCTGCAAAATTACCCGCTATGTAACCCGTTCCTATTACGCCCCACCTGAATTTTTCCATAGTTTTCCTCCAACAATAAAATATATATTTTCGTAATAATCAATCGCCGTATGAAACACAGCCTTATGTTCTATAGTCTCCATTTATTTTTACATAGTCATAGGTTAGGTCACAGCCCCAGGCAACGCCCTGAGAGTCGCCATCGTTCATGTCAACAAGCACCTGTATCTCGCGTTCGGAAAGCACTTTGGCTGCAAGCTCTTCACTGAATTCGCGGTGTGCCGAGCCCACGCATACAAGCACCTCGCCCGCACAGCTTTTGAGAGTGAGCGAGACGTTATCTGCGCTGAAATCGCCCGGCGTATATCCTATAGCGCACAATGCGCGTCCCCAGTTTGCGTCATTGCCAAACATTGCAGATTTGAAGAGGTCACTTGATATTATCGATTTGGCTATGGCGCGCGCTATTTTTACGTTTCTCGCATTATGCACCCTGCATTCCAGAAGTTTTGTGGCGCCCTCGCCGTCGCCGGCTATTGAGCGGCTCATGCGGGAACAAACATCTGAAAGCGCGGCACTAAAAATATCCAGTTCTGCACCGGATGCGGTTATTTCGGAATTGCCCGCCATACCGTTTGCCAATATAGCCACCATATCATTTGTGGAGGTGTCGCCATCCACGCAGATTTGGTTGAAGCTGGCCGAAACTTCATCTTTAAGCGTATCATGCAGCAGATCGGCACTGATGGCCGCGTCCGTGGTAACAAATATAAGCATTGTCGCCATGTTGGGGTTGATCATGCCACTGCCCTTGCCAATTGCGCCCATGCGGCAGGTTTTTCCATCCAGTATAAATTCCACGGCAAATTCCTTTACAATCGTGTCCGTAGTCATTATGGCTTTGGCTGCCTCAGTACCGCCGTCGCGCGAAAGCCGCGCCGCCAGAGTGGGCAGCCCGCGTTCAAATGGGGCTATGGGCAATGCCTGCCCTATAACACCGGTGGATGCGACCACAAAATCATCCGCGCGCAAACCGGTGGCTGCTGCTGCCAGTTCACAGCAGGTTTCAGCCACGGTAAGCCCGTCCGCATTGCAGGTGTTGGCATTGCCGCTGTTTACAAGTATTCCGCGTGCGCTGCCGTTTTCTATATGTCGGCGTGTTATTTCAAGCGGTGCGCCCTTGACCTTATTTTGGGTGTAACAGGCGGCAGCAGCGCAATCGGCCTCGCTTATTATAAGAGCAAGATCATCTGTGCCGTTTTTCTTTATGCCGCAGGCGATCCCGCCGGCTTTGAATCCTTCGGGTGAACAAATTCCACCCGAGATACGCTGTATATCCATTGTTTTATCCCTTTCAGCTTTATATCCACATTGTCAATTATAGATTTTGCGGAGTAGGAAATCAAGCGCAGGATTATAATAAGAAAGCGGGAAAGCATTTTATAATGGCAAGAATACGCGGTGCGGGAAATAAATTTTCTGGAGAATATAAGGTATGATACAATGGGCTGCAAAGATAATTTTTTAATAACTCTAAAAAATAGTAGATTTTTAAAGGCTCATAGGCTATAATAGTTTAGGTAATGAAAATACCTGTTTGTTGTATCGGGTATTTTCTATTTATAGAAACAATATATTCAGCTGGAGAAGTACCCAAGTACGGCTGAAGGGGCTCCCCTGCTAAGGGAGTAGGCTGGGGTAACCGGCGCGAGGGTTCAAATCCCTCCTTCTCCGCCAA
>CAYXBW010000014.1:0-14634 GCA_964463305.1 uncultured Christensenella sp.
TAGAGGACAGGCTGAACATAAAGGCCTACGACATATACGGCCTCAGCGAGATATGCGGCCCTGGCGTTTCAAACGAATGCTCTGAGCACCGCGGCATGCACGTGCAAGAGGATATGTTCTACCCCGAAATAGTTGACAGGGATACCCTTTTGCCCATTGGCGCGAACCAAAACGGCGAGCTGGTATTCACCACGCTCACAAAGGAGGGTATGCCGCTCATACGCTACCGCACCAGAGATATTTCCGCCATAAGCGACGAGCTGTGCCCCTGCGGCCGCACCACGCGCAAAATGTCACGCCTGCTGGGCAGGTCGGACGATATGCTCATAATTCGCGGGGTGAACGTGTTCCCCTCGCAGATAGAGAGCGTGCTGGTGAAATATAGGGAAATAGCGCCGTATTATCTCATAATAGTTACACGGGAACACAACAAGGATGTGCTGGAGGTTCAGGTGGAGCTTTCGGAGAATCTTTTTTCGGACGAGATACGCGGCATAGAGGAACTGGAAGCCAGAATTTTACATGATTTAAGCTCTGTGCTGAATATAAGCGCAAAGCTCACATTTGTAGAACCCAAAACGCTTCCCAGGAGCGAAGGTAAGGCAAAGCACGTAATAGACAAGCGCGAGCTGGTATAACGGAGGCAAAAACCTATGATAAAACAGATATCCGTATTTGTGGAAAACAAAAAGGGCAGGCTATACAGCCTTACAAAAGCGCTTGCAGAGGCAGGCATAGACATAAAGGCGCTGTCCATAGCGGACACGGCGAAATTTGGCATATTGCGAATGATAGTTGAAGATCCGGATAAAGCGCTGAAAATTGTGAAGGAAGCCAACTTCACCGCCAGCGAGACAGAAGTAGTGGGCGTGGAGGTGGAAGACCGTCCGGGTGGACTTTCTGAGGCGTTGTGCATATTTAAGGACAATGATATAGCCGTGGAATATATATATTCATTCCTGGAGGCCAGCGCGGGTCATGCTATGATAGTATTTAAGGCAGACGACGCTGCAAAGGCTGCCGCCGCGCTTGCGGGCGCGGGCTTTAAGCTGCTTACTCAGGATATGATATGAAGCTGTACCGAAATACCTATGCTGAAATAGACCTTAAGGCATACAAGCATAATTTGCGGGCTATGGCAAAGAACGCCAACGGCATAATGGCTGTGGTAAAGGCGGATGCGTACGGGCACGGTGCGGTACGCATAGCTCAGGCGGCGGCAGAGGCGGGGGCGGATGCTCTGGCTGTCGCGCTGCCGGAGGAGGCCATAGAGCTGCGGCAGGCGGGGTTGAAGCTGCCCATAATAGTGCTGGGGCGCGCGAACGATGCTCAGGCGCGGCTTTCTGTAGAGCTTTCGCTGGAGCAGTGCGTTTTTACCGCCGGAGATATACTGCGCGCGCAGAGCCTTGCGGAGGAGCTGGGCGCCATAGCCAAAGTACAGGTCAAAATAGACACGGGCATGAGCCGCATAGGTATTCGGGAGGAGGGCGAGCTTTCGCGCTTCATAGAAACGGCGCGTGAATGCCCGCTGGTGGACATACGCGGGGCGTTTACGCATTTCGCCTGTGCGGACGAGGCAGACAAGGCATTCACGCAGCGCCAATACACGGCTTTTATGAGCTTTGCCAACAAGCTTATTCAGGCGGGCTACAGCCCCAAGCTGCATGCGGCAAACAGCGCGTCTTGCATAGACACGCCGGAATATAAGCTGGATTATACGCGCTGCGGAATTGCCTCCTACGGCTACTATCCCTCAGACGAGGTGGACAGGTCGGCAATGGAGCTAAAGCCGGTGATGCGAGTTTTTGCGGAGATATCTCAGGTGAAGCATGTGGAGGCGCTCACGCCCATAGGCTACAACTCCACCTACAGGGCGGAGCGAGAATCAGATATAGCCACCGTGCAGATAGGCTACGGAGACGGATATAACCGCCTCTTGTCAAACCGGGGCAGGATGCTGGTGAAGTGTTCGGGCGGGTACGAATACGCGCCCATAGTGGGCAGGGTGTGTATGGATCAAACAATGATAGATGTAACGGGTCTTGAGGGCGTGCATGAGGGCGGCAGCGTTATTGTGCTTGGCGGCACGGGTGAAAAATGCATCTCGGCAGATGAGCTGGCAAAGTTGTGCGGCACAATAAGCTATGAAATATTGCTTTCATTCTCTGCCCGTGTGCCCAGGATATACAAATAAAGCAAAAAACGGAGATGAAATGAACAAGAAGGAAATACGCGAAAAGCTGCTGGACATGAGGCGAAGCCTTACATCAAAATATATAGAGGAAGCCTCAGAGCAGATATTTTCGCGGCTGTGCGCTATGGAAGAGGTGAAAAACGCGCAAAATATAATGGTGTACAGCAATTTTGAAAACGAGGTCAAGACGGCCAAGCTCACGGGGTGGCTGCTTTTTCAGGGAAAGAATGTTTTTTTGCCCACGGTGGAAAAGAAAGAGATGTTTGCCGTGAATATAAAAAACGCGGCGCTGGAGCTGAGCGGTTTTGGCATAGCGCAGCCCAGACTGAGCGGCGAAAATGTGATGGAGCCGGAAAAGCTGGATGTAATAATTGTGCCGGGCATAGCCTTTGACCGCGAAAAAAACCGTTTGGGCTTCGGCGGCGGCTATTATGACCGCTTTTTGCCGCAATCCAAGGCCTGCCGAATAGCCCTGGCATACGATTTTCAGATAACGAAAGCCATACCGCGCGAGGAGCACGATCAGCGTATGGACTATATTGTAACGCCGGAAGATACAATAAAATGAGAGTGATAGCCGGAAAGTACCGCGGAACAAAGCTGAACCCGCCCGCGGATGACAAGATCCGTCCCACAACGGACAGGGTAAAGGAAACTATGTTTGGCGTAATACAGTTCGACATTGCCGGCGCGTATGTGCTGGATCTGTTTGCGGGAAGCGGCGCTCTTGGCATAGAGGCGGCCTCACGCGGGGCGGCGGGCGTGGTAATGGCAGATGGTTCGCCGGAGGCTATAGAGCTTATAAAGTCAAATTTAAAGCGCATAAAAGAGCCTGCGGAGATAATTTTGGAAAAAAATGATTACGTTGCCGAGATTAAACTGTTTAAAAACAGCAAAAAATTTGATATAGTGTTTATAGACCCTCCTTACAGCGCAGGGGTATATGAAAATGCGGTCAGTTTGCTGGTGGAGCAGAACGCGCTCAAACCCGGCGCTATACTGGTGCTTGAAAGCGAGGGCGGCGTGCAGCTTGGGGTGGAGCGTGTGGAGTTGTGGAAGTCTAAAAAAGCGGGCATAACTCATCTCGATTATTATAGATACAGGGAAGAAACGAATGAGTAGTTGCATATATCCGGGTAGTTTCGATCCGGTAACCAAGGGGCACGAGGATATAATTGCGCGGGCGTGCGCACTGTTTGACGAGGTGTACGTTGCGCTGCTTGAAAACTCTGCAAAAAAGTATATGTTCAGCCTTGAAGAAAGAGAAGCTATGCTGAACGCTGTATGCGCGCCGTACAAAAACGCGCGCGTGGTAATGTCTGAGGGGTTGTTGGCGGATGCCATGAAGCGCATGGGTACGCGCGTGATAATTCGCGGATTGAGGAGCAATGCAGATCTGGAATACGAGCAGCAGCTGGCGGCGGTGAATTTCAATCTTGCCGAGGCAGAAACGGTGGTGCTGCTTTCCAGACCGGAAATGCAGTATGTAAGCTCTTCTGTGGTTAGAGAGCTTATAAGCTACAGCGCGGATGTTTCAAAATATGTACCTAAAGATGCAATGGATATAATCTCCGGGAGGTATGCCTGATGAAGGTTCTTGAGCTGATGGACGAAATAATTGCCGAGATAGACGAAAGCCGTAAATCGCTTTTTTCCACAAAAAAGTCGATAGACGTTGATTTTGTGATGGAGATACTTGGCGAAATACGGGAGGCGTTACCGGGTGAAATAACGCAAGCGCGAGAGATAATAGCCAAGGAGCGCCAAATAATAAACGACGCGCAGGAACGCGCCAAAAATATATTGGGCGGTGTGGATTCCAAGATAACGGAAATGATAGAAGAGCACCGCGTGACACAGCTTGCGTATGAAAAATCCAACCGCATAGTGGATATGGCACAGCGGCAGGCATTTGAGCTAAGGACGGGCGCGAACGATTATGCCGTGGATGTATTGGACGATCTCACGTCATATTTAAAAGAATACGTTGATATAATACAGGAAAACAAATCCAACTTCATAAATAAGAAAAACAAGGATCAGGCTGAGTTTTAGAATATCATTTATTTTTTAAAAACACGCTCTTTGTAATAAGCCCTCGTTTTTTGGGGGCTTGCAGTTTGAAAAAACTGTTTACAAAAAGCGTGCGCCCCATTTTATATGCAAATTCAATAAGATAACTGCTTTATACGCGGCTTGCCGCGTGTTTTTGCATGCACAGCTTTATTCTTAAAAAATGCTGATGTACGGCTATTGGCTGCGGTAAAACGCCCATTATTTCAAAGCGTAATAAACCTCTCCGTATAGTCTCGCCCGGAGGGGGATATCTCCTTGCTTAGCAGCGAATATATGTCCGTTGCCAAAATATCATAGCGCAGCAGAGGATTATCTTTAAACTCCGAAGATTTTGTTATTACGGGTATATGGCTTTGCTTTGCAAGGAAGGCCAGCAGCTTTTTTGAATGTCTGCGCATGCCAAGAACGCGCGCATAAAGCGGAAAATTGCCGTTTGCCGCGCCTATGGCGTCCTTCGTTACGCCAAACAGACAGTACAGCAGCACGCGCGCCACACGCGTATAGGTGTAGCGTTTGCTCTTTATGCCCATTATAAGCTCCCAATAATTTTTGGAAGATTGCGCCGCGCTCTTTATTCTGTTTTCCAGCCCTTCTGTTACATCGTATATATTTGCTATATCCGCGGTGGACATGGTGCGCAGCTTGAACTGAACAAGGCGGAAATATTCTTCCGTATCAACAAGCGGGGAAGCGGCAAGCGCAGATACAGACTGCGGCGGCAGGTTTGACAGCACCTTGCCCGTAACGCCGTGCTCTCTTAGCTCCTTGCGGATAGCCGTGGCGCTTGAAAAATCTACAGCCATAGCGGAATCACGGTATCCGGAGCCGCGCCGTTTTATGCACAAAGGCTCCACCTTGCTTTCAAACTGTATCAGCGCCTTTAAATATTCTACCGCCAGTATATCGTTGGAGCTGGAAAGCACGTCAGCCTCTCCGCTGAATATGCCGGAGAGCGCAAGCTCCCGCGCGCGGGGAAAGGAATGCCCCTCGTCCAGATAGGCGCGCAGCATGGTTTGAAATTCCGGTGGTTCGTTTGCCAGCACCTCAGCGTAGCTTTTGAGCGTGGAAAGCTCACAGCACTCGCTGCCAAAAGAAAGATGATCCACGCAGCCAAGAGCGTCCACTATTTCAACAGCGCCCATGGCAAAGCCCTCCGCGCTCTGCGTGGCATAGAGGAAGGGAAGCTCTATCACAAGATCGGCCCCACCGTAAAGAGCCATGCGTGTGCGCTCCCATTTGTCTGCAATTGCGGGTTCGCCCCTTTGAACAAAATTGCCGCTCATAACACATATTATGTAAGTTTCACCCGCAAGGGCACAGCTTTCCTTTATATGGTAAGCGTGACCGTTGTGAAAGGGATTATATTCTGCTATTATTGCCGTTATTTTCATTTTTCACCTTTTCAAAAAGCATTTCTGTGTATATAATAATATATGTGCGGCCATTTGACCGCTCTATGCTTATGGATATATTATACCAAATTATATACCGAATGAATAATAATTAATATAAATACATTATTAAGGGGTGTAAAACTTATGTCACTGATGGACAAGATCAAGATCAAGGCAAAAACGGAACCCAAGCGTATCGTTTTGCCGGAGGGCAGTGAACCGCGCACTATTCAAGCGGCTGCGAAAATAGTGAGCGAAGGTTTGGCAAAGGTGGTGCTTATTGGCAGCGAGAGCGAAATAGCCGCAAACAACACAAACAATGTAGACCTTTCTGGCGTGGAAATAATAGATCCGCATAAATCCGGCAAGCTGGAAGAGTATGCGGATATGTTTTTTGAGCTGCGCAAGGCAAAGGGCATAACCCGTGAGGACGCAGGCAAAACCTGCCTTGACCCGCTTTATTTTGCCGTTATGATGATGAAGGCAAACGATGCCGACGGCATGGTGGCGGGCGCAATAAACTCTACCGGAAACACACTGCGTCCGGCGCTGCAGGTGCTGAAAACAAAGCCGGGCGTATCCATAGTTTCAAGCTGCTTTTTGATGGACATACCAAATAAAGATTATGGCGAGAACGGCGTTATGGTTTTTGCGGACTGCGCCATAAACATAGATCCGAACGCGGACGAGCTGGCGGCAATTGCCATAGCCTCTGCGGATACGGCAAGAGACATAGCGGAAATACATCCCAGAATAGCAATGCTTTCTTTCTCCACAAAAGCCAGCGCAAAACATGATTTTGTAGATAAAGTGACAGCGGCCACAGCCAAGGTGCGTGAGATAGCCCCAGGGCTTGATGTGGACGGAGAGCTGCAGGCGGACGCCGCGCTGGTGGAAGCGGTAGGCCAGCTGAAATCTCCCGGCAGCGAAGTGGCAGGCAAGGCAAATGTGCTTATATTCCCTGATCTTGACGCAGGCAACATAGGCTATAAGCTGGTGCAGAGGCTGGCGGGCGCAGAAGCCCTCGGCCCGATCTGCCAGGGGCTAGCACGCCCGGTAAACGATCTTTCGCGCGGTTGCAGCGTTGAGGATATAGTGAGCGTAGTAGCAATAACCGCCGTACAGGCACAATCATTTTAAGGGGGAACATACAATGAAAAACGTACTAATTATTAATGCGGGAAGCTCTTCGCTAAAATATCAGGTAATAAACATGGAGGACGAAAGCGTTCTTGCAAAGGGTATTGCGGAGCGTATAGGAATGGACAGCTCTGTGCTGGTGCACCAGCCTTGCGGCAAGGATAAGGTAAAGAATGAAGTGGCCATGCCTGATCACGGCGCGGCTATGAAAGCGGTAATAGCCGCTCTTATAGACCCGCAAGTGGGAGTTATGGACGATATGAGCAGCATAGTGGCCGTTGGTCACCGCGTGCTGCACGGCGGCGAGCGCTTCCGTGAATCTACCGTGGTGAATGAGGAAGTGCTGGACGGCATACGCGAATATGTAGAGCTGGGGCCGCTGCACAATCCGGCAAACATAAAGGGAATAGAGACCTGCATGGAGGTTATGCCCGGCGTGCCCAACGTTGCGGTTTTTGATACGGCCTTCCACGCCACGCTGCCAGACTACGCATACCTTTATGGCATACCATACGCGGCTTACAGGGATCACAAAATACGCCGCTACGGCTTCCACGGTACATCGCACAGATACGTTTCGCTGCGCGCGCCCGAATTTTTGGGCAAGGACCCCAACAATCTTAAGCTCATAACCTGCCATCTTGGAAACGGCTCTTCAATAGCGGCCATAAAGGATGGAAAGTGCATAGATACCACAATGGGTCTTACGCCTCTTGAGGGCCTTATGATGGGTACGCGTTCCGGTGATATAGACCCCGCTGCTATAACATACCTCATGGGCAAATACAACATGACCGCTGAGGAAACAATAACTTTCCTAAATAAAAAGTGCGGTATGATAGGAATTTCAGGCGTTTCTAGTGATTTCCGCGATCTGTGGGATGCTTCTGACGCAGGAAACGAGATGGCACGCCTTGCGCTTCATATGTTCAATTACCGCATAAAGAAATATATTGGCGCATATGCGGCGGCGCTTGACGGTGTGGATGTTATAGCGTTTGCAGGTGGCATAGGCGAAAATGATGAGTTTGTAAGGCAGGAAGTTTTGGAAGGCCTAACATTCCTGGGTGTGAAACTGGATGTGGAAGCAAACCACGTGCGCGGCACGGAGCGGGTGATCTCCACGCCGGATTCCAAAGTGACCGTGGCCATTGTTCCCACAAATGAAGAGCTAATGATAGCTAGGGATACATTTGATATCTGCTGCAAATAATAATCAAATGATGCCGCGCGCTGCCTGTAAAAAGCGGCGTGCGGCATAAAACAGTTGACAAGCGCAGGTCTTGTCAATATAATATTAGGGTAACTGTTTTAGTGTGAGGATTTGGTTATGATTGATATAGACGTTTCTAAAGCGCTGAAACAACCGGGAGAGCAGTTTGCTTTCAAATATTCGGGAATTCCGGATATGCCGGGTATAGAGTTTGCCGGGCCGCTTGCCGTAAATGCCGAATATAGCGTTACGGGCAGCGGTGTGCGCGTGTTTGGATGGCTGCGTGCTGTCATTGCTACAGAGTGCACCAGATGCCTTGGTAATATAGACTTTGCAATAGGCCACCAGTTTGACGAACTGTTTGAAAAAGCGGGCGGCAGTAAAGCGGAGAGGTCTAATGCGGCGGGCAGACAGGATGCGCACCAAGAAGCGGCATATGATTCGGAAACGGGCGAAACTGTGGAGGGAAATTACACATTCACGGGCGAAACGCTTGGTCTGGATAAGCTGGTGTATGACGCAATAATGCTTGATATACCGCCAAAGCTGCTGTGCAGCGAGCATTGCAAGGGGTTGTGCCAAAAGTGCGGCGCAAACCTGAACGAAACTGATTGTGGATGCGATTTGGATGACGGTGTGGACGAGTCCAACCCGTTTGCCAAGTTAAAGAATTTATTTGATGAAAGCGACAGCGAATGAAAGCGGCCGCTATTAAGAGGGAGGTGTAGATCGAAATGGCAGTACCTAAGAGAAGATCGTCCAAAATGAGGACAAGAACAAGGCGTGCGCATTGGAAGCTCTCGGCTCCCGCGTTGTCTGAGTGCCCGCAGTGCCACCAGCCTAAGCTGGCGCACAGGGTTTGCAAAAGCTGCGGTTATTACAACGGCAGAGAAGTGATCCCGCAGACGGCTCAGAAATAAGCAAGATATTTTGAAAACGGCTGATACAGCCGTTTTTTGTTATACCGTTGTATGGGGTGAGGGAAAAATGGGTGAAAGGCCGGATATAAACGCGCGTATGGATAGCGCACAGTTTCGTGATTTCTATTATCTCAAGGAGGAGCTGGTGGCGTTTTGCAAGGGAAACGGGCTGCCAACCTCGGGAGGGAAGAGGGAACTGACGGAGAGGATAGCGCATTTTCTGAATACGGGCGAGGTGGCTGCCGCGCCGCGTGCGGTAAGACATTGTGCAAAGCACGCAGCAATAAGCGGGGATGCTGAAATAGAAGCGGATATGGTTTGCTCTGAAGCGCACAGGGAATTTTTCAAGCGGGAGATAGGCAAGGGGTTTTCCTTTAATGTGGAATTCCAAAAATGGCTCAAGGGCAATGCGGGAAAAACGTATAACGATGCTATAGAGGCATATCATGCCATAAAGGAAAACAAGAAAAAAAGCGATACAAAGATAGACAGCCAATTTGAGTATAATACATACATAAGAGATTTCTTTGCAGATAATAAAGGTCTTTCGCTTAATGATGCCATAGCATGCTGGAGGTATAAAAAGGGTATGCGGGGGCACAATCGTTACGAAAAATCTGATTTGGCGGCGCTGGACGCAAAGCGTATGTAGCGTTTGATTCGTCAGCCGTAGCTTAACTCAAATCAAATAGTGTTACGCGAATATCCTATCAAAAAAGTAGGAATTGTATTGTAAATGTTTTTAGGCTGATATATAATGATTATAAAAAAGTGAAATCTATAAAACAGCTTGATTTAATGTGCGGTGCGTTCCACATAAAAGCAAAGCTGCTTTATACGGTATATGCAAAAATAACGGAGGACGTTTTTTTGGATGACAGATTTTCCGCAGGCAAAAAGGTTGCCGCGGTTGGTATAATAGCAAATATTGCCCTGCTTATAATAAAACTATTATCGGGCTATGCGGCGGGCAGCCAGGCAATGATAGCGGACGGCTTCAACAGCATGGGCGATGTTTTTGCCTCTGTTGTAACTCTTATGGGAAGCGTGTACGCTGCCAAGCCCAAGGACAGCGACCATGTTTGGGGGCACGGCAAGGCGGAGTATATTGCCTGTATGGTGATAGGCTTTGCCATGATAGCAATGGCGGTGTACACCATAAGCGGCTCTGTTTCCGCGCTTATGGCGGGAGAGCGCATGGAGTTTTCCTATTGGCTGGTGGCTGTGGCCGTTATAACAATAGCTTTAAAGGGTATATTATTCGTATATGCGCGGCGCAAGGGCAAAAAATTTGGCAGCCTGCTTATAGAGGCCAACGCCAAGGATCACAGAAACGATGTTCTTGTCACCTCGGGCACGCTGGCGGCTATAATTTTCAGCCTCATTGGGCAGCACTGGGTGGACGGCGCGGTAGGTATAGTGATATCCTGCTGGATAATATATTCGGGCTACACCATACTGCGCGACGCGGCGAAGGTGCTTATGGATGCTAATGCCGATGTGGATATGCTGGACGACTATAAAAACGAGATATTGGAAATACCGGGCGTGGATCACCTTGACAGTGTGGTGGCGAAGCCTGTGGGCGCGAATTATATACTCATAGTGAAAATTTCTGTAGACCGCGAAATGAACGTTTTGCAGAGCCACTCCATAGCCAAGCGGGTGGAGCTGCACCTTATGGAGGAGCGGCCGGAAATAGAGGACGTTATAGTGCACATAAACCCGGATATTCCGCACGAGGTATAAAAAATGGAAAAGGAATTCAATTTAAAAATAGGAGGGATGACCTGCGCTTCATGTTCGGGCGCGGTGCAGGCTGCGCTTGACAAAACGCCGGGCGTGATATACGCAAATGTGAATCTGGCTACAAGCAGCGCCACCGTTATAGGTGACGACACTGTAACAGAGCAGATATTGATAGACGCGGTGGAGGATACGGGCTACGAGGCGGAGCCTATAAAGGGCGCGCCCTCCGTAACAAGGGACGAGCACCGCTTCAAAAACTGGGAGATATTGCTTGCCATAATAGCGGGAGCCATAACAATGTACATTGGAATGGCGGGGCATTGGGGCTGGCCTCTGCCCGAAATAATAGCAATGGAAGCAAACCCCATGAGCTTTGCCGTGATACAGCTTGTGCTCACAGCGCTGGTTGTTTTCGCCGGGCGCAGTTTTTTCGTGAACGGTTTTAAGGCGCTCATAAAGCTGCACCCAAATATGGATACTCTCGTTATGCTGGGCACGGGCAGCGCGCTCATATACAGTATAGTGATGACTATAAATATACCGCAGGATATGCACGCCGTGCACAGCCTCTATTTTGAATCTGCGGCGGTGGTGATCGCGCTGGTGCTGCTGGGCAAATATTTGGAGGAGAACAGCAAAAACAGGGCGAAGAGCGCAATAGCCAATCTTGCCGGTCTGGTTCCCAAAGACGCTGTGGTGCTGCGTGACGGGCAAGAGCAAAGCGTTTCGGCTGCGGATGTTTCGGCAGGGGATATAGTGCTGTGCGGCGCGGGCGGCAGGATACCCGTGGACGGCATTGTGGACAGCGGACAGGCCAGCGTGGACGAATCTACGCTCACGGGCGAAAGCCTGCCCGTATTCAAGCAGCCGGGCGACAAGGTTTCCGGCGGAACGCTGGTTGCCGATGGTGTGCTGCATATAAAGGCCACGGGCGTGGGCGGAAACACGGCCATTGCGCAGGTGGTGAAGCTGGTGGTGCAGGCGCAGCAGAAAAAAGCGGAGATATCGCGTCTGGCGGATAGGATATCGCTTGTTTTCGTCCCCGTGGTTACGGCGATAGCTATAATTGCCGCCATTATTTGGGGCGCAAGCGGGCAAAACGCGGATTTTGTCATAAATATATTCGTATCAGTGCTGGTGGTGGCCTGCCCCTGCGCGCTGGGTCTTGCAACGCCCATTGCTGTAATGGTGGGTACGGGCAGGGGCGCGCAGCTTGGCATACTGTATCGCGGCGGCGATATTGCAGAGCAGGCGGCAAAGATAGATACGGTACTGTTTGATAAAACGGGGACTATAACAAAGGGCAGGCTGCATGTTACGAATATTGAGGCAGCAGATGAAGCGGAGCTTTTGAAGCTGGCGGCCTGTGCGGAATACGGCGCATCGCACCCAATAGCGCAGGCAATAGCCGTATTGGCGGAGCAGCGCGGGCTGGACGTGGCAAAGCCGGATACCGTAAAAAATGTGGCCGGGCGCGGCGTGATAGCCGATTCCGTATACGGAAAGATAACCATAGGCACTAAGGCGTTTATGGAGATGGAAGGCATAGCTGCGGATGGCGGCGCGGAGCAGGAGGGCACCTTGGTATACGTTGCGCTGGATGGCACAAGCAAGGGCGTTATAGCGCTGGCGGATGAAATAAAGGACGATGCTGCGGAAACTATTGCCGCGCTCAAGACGCAGGGCATAAGCACGGCAATGATAACGGGCGACAACCGCGCGGCGGCCGAGGCAATAGCGGCGCAGGCTGGCATAGAAAACATAGTGGCGCAGGTGCTTCCGGCAGACAAGGCGGCGCAGGTGGAAAAATTTAAGGCGAACGGCGGTACGGTGGCTTTCGTGGGTGACGGCATAAACGACGCGCCCGCTCTTGCAACTGCGGACGTTGGAATTTCCGTTTTCGGCGGCACGGACGTGGCTATGGATTCCTCCGGCATAATATTGATGAACGACGACATAAAGAGCGTGGCGCGCGCGGTGGAGCTGGCAAAGTATATAATGCGCATAATAAAGCAAAACCTGTTTTGGGCGTTCATATATAATATGATAGGAATACCAGTGGCGGCGGGCGTGCTGTACGCTTTCGGCGGGCCGCTTTTGACCCCCATGTTTGCGGGGCTGGCGATGGCGCTTTCCTCTGTGTGCGTGGTGAGCAATTCGCTTCGGCTGGCGCGCTTTGGCAAAAAGCAGGGCTAGGCTGAGTAGCGGATGCCTTTGCGGTGAAGCACCGCGTATTTCAGGCTTTATTACTGTGGTTTGTATCTACAAAAAAGAATGAAGGCTCTGGGCTGCTGCTCTGAGCGCACGAAAAAGCCGCCATTGCTGGCGGCTCTTTCAGGGGTTGGAAGTATATTCTATGTAATAACGCTTATTTCTAAGCAGTTATCGCTTGGTATGTTTATATTATAGTATAGCTTTTTGAACAACCAATGAAGGAATTATGAACATTCTATTAATTCGGAAAGCTTGTTTTTTAGCTGTTTTAAAGGCATTTTTGCTTTAGTGAAGCGGAAAAATGTATTGGCATGGGCTGTAAAGTATGGAAATTCTTCTCGTGGAGGTTTGATATATGACACAAAAAAATAATGCGGTGTGCCGCGGGGAGTGCCTTTTCGGCAAGTGCCCGCACAATAGCTGCATAAAGCATACGGCGGCGGGCGGCGCCGCAGCGGGCGACGGAATGATGATAATGACGGATATAATATCCGAGCTGGCGGGTGGCGGCGAGGGTTTGGGTGTGGCGGTGGATATAGGTACAACCACTGTGGCAGTTTATCTTGTGGATATGGCTCGCGCGGAAATATTGGCTGTGGAGTCGCAAATAAACGGTCAGGTATCATTTGGTTTGGATGTGATTTCGCGCATAAAATATTGTTCCGACAATTCGGACGGGCTGAAGAAGCTGAACAAAACAATTGTGGAGCAGCTTAACGCAATGATAGCCGCCGCTTGCAAAAGCGCGGGTGTGCCGGTTGGCGGGCTTTCAAAAGCAGTTATAACGGGCAACACCACCATGCTGCACCTGCTGCGAGGGCTGTCTCCCATATCTATGGGAGCGCTGCCCTTTGAGCCGCAGAGCCGCTTTGGCGAGCTGCTGCGCGGTGTTGAGCTGGGGCTTGATATACAAGAGGTATATCTGCCGCCCTGCGTATCCGCCTTTGTGGGGGCGGATATAACCTGCGGTATGCTGGCGGCGGGGTTTGCGGAAAAGGAAGAATGTGTGCTGCTGGTGGATCTGGGCACAAACGGAGAGGTGGCGCTGCGTCACGGCGAGCGGATATATACCTCCTCCACGGCGGCGGGGCCTGCCTTTGAGGGCGCGCACATAAGCTGCGGTATGGCTGGTGTGCCGGGTGCGGTGAGCCGCGTTTTTGCACAGGACGGAGAGCTGGGCTATGAGGTGATAGGCGGGGGAGAGGCAAGGGGGCTGTGCGGCTCAGGGCTGCTGGACGCTGTGGCGCTGTTTGCCACAATAGGCGATATAGATGAAACCGGGCGTATAATGCCGCAGGGTAGGTTTTTTATCCAGAAGGATGGGCAGAGTGCGCTAAAAATAACAGATAAGGTGTATTTGTCGCAAAAGGACGTGCGGGAATTTCAGATGGCAAAGGCGGCCGTGCACGCGGGGATATTGACGCTCATACATCACGCGGGCATAGCTGTAAGCGACGTGAAAAGGCTGTATATAGCGGGTGGCTTTGGAAATTATATGGATATGGACAGCGCGCGGGCAATGGGTCTGGTGCCATACATTGAGGACAGCGTGTGTATGGGCAACGCGGCGGCGGCGGGCGCGGCAGAGCTATTGCTGGACGAAAATGCCGGAGCAAAAGCGGAGCAGATACAAAATAAATCGGTTCACGTGGAGCTGGGAAATGATGCATATTTCATGGAGCAATACATGGAATCCATGCAGGTTGAACCTGCACACATGCCGCGCATATAGGA
>CAYXBW010000014.1:14734-33164 GCA_964463305.1 uncultured Christensenella sp.
AGCAATACATGGAATCCATGCAGGTTGAACCTGCACACATGCCGCGCATATAGGATTCGCGGAAATTCAGCATATATCACGCGGCCTTAAGCAGCGCCAGGCTTGCAAATAGCAAATGCAGGTTGAACCTGCACACATGCCGCGCATATAGGATTCGCGAAATGCGTCAACTTCATTATATCAGATGGTAATTTGAAAATTTTTTTCATGTTTTGTTTCTTCATAGGTGAGACTATATTTTCAAATTGTATTTAATATCAAGAATTAGTATATATACAATTGACATTCCGGGAACGATTTATTAAGCTGTAATCATATAATAAAAAATGGAGGCAATACAATGAAAACTGTAAAAGACAAACAATTGCTGGTGGGCGCTGATTTTGCGGGAGTGCCGCTTAAGAACGCCATAGTTGAGCATCTCAAGAAAAAGGGCTGGGAAATAACCGATATAGGCGTTAAAACAGTAGACGAAAAAGACCCGGAGATGTTCCACCGCATAGGCTTTAAAGTTGGCGCTAAAATATCTGAGGGCGAGTTTGAGCGCGCGCTCATTTTCTGCGGAACCGGCATGGGCATACATATAGCCGCAAGCCAGTGCCCCCACGTGCATTGCGCCGTTGTGGAAAGCGTTCCCTCGGCTCTGCGCTGCATAACGGGCAACAATTGCAACGTTATGTCTATGGGCGGCTTTTATGTGGCTCCCAAGACGGGTATAGCAATGGCAGAGGCTTTTCTAAACAATAATTTCTGTGATGGCTACGAGGATTGGGAAGGCTTCTATGGCTTCCACAAGCTGGCTTATGATGAAATTGAAGCGTTCGACTATGAGGAGTTCAAAAAGAACGGCTTTGAAGTAAACAAGCTGGGCGAAGTAGAGCTGGGACCCGAACCGCTGAAATAAAAAGACAAATCTTAAAAACCGCCTGCATAAGCAGGCGGTTTTTGTTTGCCTTAAAATATTTTATATATCTTACTTCATTCTTTTTATAGTTATTTCTGCACCGCATGAATGGCAGGCGCATGTATTGTTTGTAACGATCTCATTGCTGCGCACCTTGTTTATAACCATGCACTTGGGGCAGATGCCCACGCCCACTATTGTTCCTCTATATGTAGTCATCGTTTCCGCATTGCTTATCATAATAAATAACCATCCTTTTCAAAATAATAAAATAGTTCGCACACAAAAAAACAAGTAAAGCTAAAAAAGATGGTTTCAAATATTTAATTTTACATTTGTTGATGTGGGAGAGAAATATACAACTGAAAAATATATTGCCAAAAACAAGCTGAAGCTCATAACAATTATGTTAGAAAGCGATGCATTTGCAGGCAGTATCATAAATTTACGAATATGCTCTGCCTCGTTTAAAAATTCGCTCTCCGCATTGATATTTAGTATATTAGATTTGATAGGGCCGCCCGTTTCAACAGCGCGGAATGGGTCAAACGGTGAGGCGGCACGGCTGTATACAGGAGAAGAAGCGGATGAAAAGCCCAGCATAAGTATTATCAATACGCTGATACATAGCACTACGAACAGTATTTTTATGGGTCTGCTATATTTAGCTTTTCTCCAGTACATTTTACGCTCCAAGATACATTAAAAAATACTTATGTAGAATACAACAAATCACGTTTAAAATCAATACTATTTCTCTATAAAATAAACAAGATTTCACGCAGTAATCATAAATTTACTCAATTTATATTAAGTTTTCGCAATAAATTGATTTTTTCATTGTTTGACGGAGCTTACATGCTGGCAGAGATATTTTTCCGCTTCGTGCTCCGGCATTGGTTTGCTGAACAGAAAACCCTGTACCATGCTGCAGCCACAGGATTTTATAAACTCAAGATGCTCTTGCGTTTCCACACCCTCAGCCAGCAGGTTTAGCCCTACGCCAGTGAAAGCAGCCGTCATGTGACGCACTATAGATTCTGTGCGTGGGTTGTTTATAGAAGACCATACCAAGCTCTTATCAAGTTTTACAATGTTTATGGGAAAACCAATAACCATTGCTATGTTGGAATAGCCCACGCCAAAATCGTCCAGCGCAAGCTGCACGCCGCGGCGGTCTAAATCGTCAACAAATTTTTTAACCGTGTCATAATTCTCCAAAAGGGCGCTTTCGGTTATTTCTATTTTTATGGACTCATATGGCACGTTGTTTTCATTTATTATTTGGAATACACGCTCCGAAACATTATCTTGAGTGAATTGTTTGGAGGAAAAGTTTACGCCCACTCCAAGTATTTCTTTGCCCATATCAAGCTGCCTGCGCACAAACTTGCATACGCGGTCAAGTATACTGTAGGTAAGATCTATCACAAGTCCGGTATCCTCTGCTATGGGTATAAATTCTGAGGGATATATGGGGCCAAGCGGTGTTTCGTTTAGGCGCATAAGGGCTTCAGCGCGCTCAAACTTCATATTGTCCAGCGAGAGTATTGGCTGGTAATAAATATCAAAACTATCATTTTTTATGGCGTCGCGCAATATTTCTATTATATTGCTGCGCCTTTTGGTTTTATCCAGCATTTCCTGCGTACAAAGATAAAAGGTGTTGCGTCCATATTTTTTTGCCTGAGATATAGTGCTTTCAACACCGTCTATAAGGTGCTCCACACTTTTGGCGCTGTGCGGGTAAAGCACCACCGCCGCCTGAAAGGACAGCATACAGCTGCAAGATGGAACATCCCAGATATCATGCATACGCTCGCTTACCTTTTCTATGAGGTCTGAGACATATTTTTCGTCCGCGTTTTCCATAAGCACTGCAAATTCATCGCCGCTGTAGCGATACACATTGTGGGGATGCATTTTGGTGGCCAAAAACTCTGCCACAGACCTAAGCATCAGGTCTCCGCATTGCTGGCCAAACTTATCGTTTACCGTTTTAAAATCACGCAGTGAAAAAACAGTTATAGTAAATGGCCTGCCCGGATGCTTGCCAATGTTCCATTCCAGCATTTTAAGAAAATCCTGACGGTTTGAAAGACCGGTAAGGTGATCTATATATATCTGCTTGTTTTGAAGATACAGGTATATTATAAGAAGCGCGCAGGTGGCAGCTGAGCCGCTTAGTATATATTCGGGAAAAAACTGCTGGATCACTATTACAACTCCGGCTATTATAGGGAAGGAGGCCAGTATATTCCTTATAGAACGATCCAAAACGCTTCCCTTGGCTAAGGCAAGCACAAGACAGCAGAAGCAATATAGATAGAATATGACATAGGTGAGTATTATATACGGTCCGCGGGTGTATCCGTCTGTATAGTTTATATCAAAAAGCCATTTTGTATATGGGTTTATCAACACAAGTACAAGGTAAGCTATTGCCGGTATAGAAAAAAGCATGAATTTTTTTGTTATGCTGCGGTCGCCCTCATAAACAAAGGCCATTACATAAAAGAAATATACCACGCCCATTAGTGGCGTCATAACAAAGTAGACCGTTGCAACCAGCCAATTAAAGAATAGCGGCACGGTGAGATAGCTATATATTAATATAGTAGAGATCACATTTGACATTATTGCAATGAACGTCGTCATCAGGCAAATGTGAAACAGCTTATTTTTCAGCGTGGGAAGCATATTTCCACGGTGCGAATACACCCAAATAATGGCTAAAAAAATCAAAGAAACAATTTCGGCAGTTGTATTCCAAACCATACCATCAAAATCCCCTATAGCGTAAATACTGTATTCAACCTTTCTGATTCTAGCACAATTACTTAAAAAAAACCATAAAAACAAACATATGAACCACAGCAAAACAATTTATAGCCTTAAATGGATGAAAACACAAACTTTACTAACACATTGCAAACAAAAAACCGTTTGAATGAATTTGCAAGTGGTGAAGGGAAAGCAAAAAGCAATGCGTACGCTTTTTACAATGCCATGCTATAAAATAAAAAGAGCGGCAAAGCAGATTTTTTGTATTATAAATTCGCAATACTTTATATCAAATTCCAAGCATTCTTCTTAAGATTTATAACATAAAATATAAATAAAAAACCGCTCTATTGCTTTTAATAGTGCGGTTTGTGCGTGGTACACCTTCGGGGACTCGAACCCCGGACACCCTGATTAAGAGTCAGGTGCTCTAGCCAACTGAGCTAAAGGTGCTTATTGCGTGCTTTTATATATTATATCATTTTTTTGTTGCTGTCAATAAATTTATAACTTGCGCGAATAATATATTTTCCGTGCTGCGGGAAGCGGCAAACAGCCTTGCTGCAAATAGGTTAAAAACCTTTTTGGCGGCAATATTTTCCGTGCGTGTTTTAATTGCTTTTTAGATATTTAATATAAAAAAATATTAAAGACAAGTATGCCAAAATATTAAAAGTGGTAAAAAATAGACATACATCAAATTAATTCTTGAAACATGGCTGAAAATATGCTAATATTTAATTGCTTTCTTACATGAGCAAAGCAGGATGGGGCATTTCATTTGTTGTAAGAATTCTATATTGATTTAAATATTATTATATGGTTTTCTCATCAGCTTTTCGGTGGTTCTTTGGTAATTGACAGCTTGGTTTTTTAATTTACCACCCAAAACAGTTTTGATTGCAAAGTCAAAGAATTGTTTGAGTGTTTTTTTAGGTTGCGCAGGTTGCGTATTGATGCTGGTATCCATATAAAGTAAAGGTGGGAAAAAAATGTTTAAAAATGTGAAAAAGATTTCTACAAAGCTGTTGATCGTGTTTATTGTGGTAGCTATTGTCTCTAGTATTTCGGGCATATTGGGTGTGTTCATGCTTATCAGCTCAGACAGTTCATATAGCGATGCGCTTAAAAACTATGGCTTTGTGCAGGGTGATTTGGGCATGTATGGAATGATATTAAACGAAAACCGTGCAATGGTGAGAGATATAGTATATGAAAGCGATGAGCAGATAGTAAAGACTGCCTATAGTAAATTGCAGCAAAACATACCAAGAACCACAGAGCTTATAGACAAGGTTAGGCCTTCCATACAGTCACCTGAAGGAATAGAAATGTTCAATAAGGTTGAAAGCGATCTTGCCATATATGCGCCGCTGCGTGATCAGGTAATAGAGCTTGCTATGCAGGGAGATAAACAGGGGGCAAAAGATATATGGGTAAAAGACGCTTCGCCCCTTGCAGAGGATATAGCGGCAAATGCGGAAGCGCTGCTTAATAGATTTACTCAGCTTGGCAACAATAAGAGCACAGAGCTGTCTGCGCAAATGCAAATGATATTGATGATAATGCTTATTGTTATAGGCGTGGGCTTTGTGGTTTCCATAATAATTGCGCTTATAATGGCAAAGAGCGTTGCCACGCCGGTTATAGCGGTGGAGCAAGCGGCGCAAAAGCTGCTGGATGGCAATTTGGATATAGATATACGGTCTGATCAGCTGGACGAAATTGGCGTTATGACAAACAAATTTGCCGATGCGGCCAAAATGATGCGCTCGGAAATAAAGGATATGATACGCGGGCTTTCCGAAATGGCAAACGGAAATTTCAATATTGCGCCTGAGGTAGAGTATGTGGGCGAATTTAAGAAAATAGAAAGTGCAATGGCAAATATAATAACCTCTTTAAGCAATGTTTTGCGGCAGATAAACCAGTCTGCAGACCAAGTTTCTCTGGGTGCAAATCAGGTTTCGGCCGGTGCGCAGGCTCTTGCGCAGGGCACAACGGAGCAGGCCAGCTCTATAGAGGAGCTGTCTGCAACAATAAGCGAGGTAGCCGTTCAGGTAAAACAAAACGCAGAAAATTCCACAAATGCGAAAGATAGATCAGGACTGGCAAAAGACGCTGTTATGAAGAGCAACGATCAGATGGGAGTAATGCTGGGCGCAATGAACGAAATAAACGACAAATCCGCCGAGATAGCCAAGATAGTGAAAACTATAGAGGATATAGCCTTCCAGACAAACATACTTGCGCTGAATGCGGCGGTGGAGGCCGCGCGTGCGGGCGAAGCGGGCAAGGGCTTTGCAGTGGTTGCGGACGAGGTTAGAAATCTGGCAGAAAAATCTGCCGTGGCAGCAAAGAATACCACCAAGCTGATAGATGAAACGGTATCTGCCGTAGAGCGCGGCACTAAGATAGCAGATGGTACGGCAAAGGCGCTGGAAAGCGTTATAAACTATACAGACGAAACAACAGACCTTATAGTGCAAATATCGGATGCGTCAGGTGAACAGTCTATGGCTATAGCGCAAATCACCACGGGTGCGGATCAGATTTCCAGCGTGGTACAAACAAACAGCGCAACGGCTGAGGAATCCGCCGCCGCAAGTGAAGAGCTGTCCGGTCAGGCAAGCCTGCTGAAGCAGTTAGTGCAGAGGTTTGAGCTGCTTAGCGAAGATTCTCCCATGATGGTGGATCAAAATGTGAAAGCTTATGCACCAAATGACAGCTACAGCGAAAGAGAATACATAGAAAGCGGCGCAGACAGCAAGTATTGAGCTGTACAAAAAATATAAAACAAAAAAGCGGTTCTGCCCAAAAGGCAGGATCGTTTTTTATATATACAAAATGCCTGCGCCGGATAAAAAAATACGTATGCTCTTAGCTGAGTGATTTTATTATATATCATTTAAATATGAGGATATAATGATATGGTGCAATGTATATTTAACAATTTTGATTTTTATATATGTATTGTGGACGGCAACCATACAATATGCTATATATCTGTATCTTTATTAAATATGTACATACAATAATGGTATGTGATATAATATCATAAATATAAAATAGTAAAAAATTTAAACAAATATTTCGGCATTGAAATAATAGCTGTCGTTTTTTTATACTGGGGGGGCAAAAATGCTAAGATCAACATCCGATAATGATGCTGGTAATGTTTTGAATGGTATAGAGCTGTACAAAAAATTGAATATGACACCTTGTGCGGCTTGTATTATAAAAAATGATGCCGATCTTACGTTGGCTGATGGAAATGAATCTTTTTATGGTTGGATAGGTTTTAGCGAAGAGGATATATCGCTTAGATATGGCGGAAGGATGGCCGCTCTTTTTAGTGCGGAATCAATAAAGGCTCTGGGCACGCTGGCAGCTAAGGGGGAACGCGATCAACTGAAGCTGCGAATAAACAGACGAGGCGGGGAAGCGTATGTTTTGGCGTATATTGGCTGTGTAGGCAAAGAACATACGGATTTTTTTTATTGCCTGTTGTTTGATATAACTGAATATGAGGCAGAAAAAAACAGGGGCGAGCTGCTTGGGCGAACAGTTGATATATTGTCTGAGCAAACAGGGCTTGATTATTTTGAATATGATATGGAAACGGATACGGCAAAACTGAATGCCTCATCCAAAATATTGCCAAGGTGCCTGGCCGTGGACGCAGTCTGTGAAAACTTTGTAGAGCGCGTTTTGGCGGCAGACTTTCTTTTGGAGGGCTATGAGCGCGAATTTGAAAAGGCGTTCTCCGGGCTGTGTAAAAATAAAGAAAAAACAGTATGCGAGCTGGAGGCGGTATCTGCCGACGGACAGCCGCTGTGGATAAAAATGGTTTTAGTGGCAAGGGACGGCGCGGCTAAGACAGCGGTCTGCATAATGGAAGATATCACGCCGCAGAAAAAGGCGGCGCACAATTATTTAACGGAGACACAGTTTTATCAGGCAATACTGGCGGAAAAGGATGCCTATGCGCAGGTTGACGTCACAGAGGACAGGATCACGCGCACAGGCGGTATATGGAACCTTTACAATGAAATAATAGACAAGGTAACGTACACTGATTTAATTCAGGAATTTATAAATAAGGTGGTGCATCCTGATGACAGAAAGCACTATCTTGAAATAATGCAGCGCTCAAATTTTATAGAATCGCTGGACAACGGAATAGACAGGCTGGGGTGTGAGTTCAGGCGCATAGTTGAGCAGAACAAAATGGTGTGGATGCAGCTGAGCATCAATCTTTTTAAAGACCCGCTCACAAAGCATGTTTTAGCTCTTTTATGCATAGCGAATATAGATGACAAGAAGCGTCAGGAGCTATTGCTTTTTCATGATTCGCGGCTGGACCAGCTAACTAATATGTATAACCGCAAAATGGCGGAAAGCGAAATAAAATACAATCTCTCAAGGCTGTCCGGGGATGAGCTTTGCGCTTTTATGATATTGGATCTGGATAATTTTAAAAACGTAAATGATTCGCTGGGTCATAAAGCGGGCGATGATGTGCTTATGCGTTTGGCAGATATATTGAGCAACGCTTTTCGCAAAAGCGATGTAATTGGCAGATACGGCGGAGACGAATTTATAATATTTGTTCGAAATATAAAATCTAAAGACCATATGGTGGCGCGCTTGCATTCGCTATATAAAATTCTGGCAGAAAGCGAGGGGCAAGTGCCGCTTTCCTGCAGTATAGGCGTATCCGTTTTCAGCGGCGAACAGTCGTATTCGTACAAGGAGGCCTTTGAACAGGCGGATATTGCATTGTATAAGGCCAAAAGCGCGGGCAAGGGATGCTTTTCGTTTTATGATGATGACAATAAAATGAAATATACAATGTCTCAAGATAGCATTGAAGCATATTCTGAGGTGCGTACAGACTGGGAGGATATAACGCAAGTACTGCCCCGTAATTTTAATGCGGAAGAGATGGATTTTAATACATTTATCTCTGAGCAGGGTGATATAACCTATTTAGTAAATCCGATCAATTTTGTGCTTCTCTGCGGAAATAAAGCCTTTTATGACAGAATAGGTATGACAGAGCCGCAGTGCCGCGGCAAAAAGTGCTATGAGCTTATGCACAAGCGTGAAACGCCCTGTCCTTTTTGCGGTAAGGCAAGCTGGGCACGGGACAAATTTTACATGTGGAAAAACTACAACCTGGCCTTGGAGCAGGAGTTCCTGATAAAAAACAAGCTGGTGCAGTGGGAGGGCAATGAGGCGCTTCTGGCAATAGCAGTTGACATTTCAAACGACAAGAGCATAGTTGATTCGCTTGATAACGAAATTGAAGAGAGCCAAAATATGCTTGTGGGCATTCAGCGCATGGCAGACGAGGAAACGCTCAGCGGAGCCATGGAAAGCGCGCTCGAAACTATTGGCTTCTTTTTCCGCGCAGATACTGTGTGCATATGGCAAAAGTCCGGTACAAACGGAGCTTATGAGCGCAAATATGTATGGGACAAGCTGGAGCGCAGCATGGAAAGGGCATACAGCGGCGAAGAGGTGGACAAGTGGATGTCCGGCAAAAACTGGACGCAGCCCATAACGCTGGAAAATCCGGAGGCCATGCTGTGCCACTCTTATGACATGTATCAGGTAATGAAAGCAAGAAGCGTAAGAAACCAGCGCTGGTTTCAAATGCGTGACAATGGAGAGGTTTGCGGCTGCATATCTATAGACAATATATCAAGTAATTTTCAAAATGTGGCATTTATTGAGTCATTTTCTGTATTTATAGCGGCCGAAATGAAAAAGCGCGGCCTTATTGAGAATGCCATATATGCGGACAGGCACGATGATCTCACAAATTTGCTGAGCAGAAAAAGCTTTGAGGAATATATGGCGCTCTATGATCCGGATGAAGTGCCGTACGTGGGCGTTGTTTTGGCAAACTTTAACAATCTTAAGGGCGTAAACAGTACACACGGGTTCCAAACTGGCAACTATTACATAATGCATTTTGCGGATATGCTGCGAAAAATATTCTGCGGAGATAATATATATCGCTTAAACGGCGATGAATTTTTGGTAATATCCACAATGAGCGGGCGTACTATGCTGGAGGAAAAAATAAGCGAGCTGCAGGCGGCCATAATGAAGGCAGGGGATTTCACTGTATCGCTGGGATATTCATGGGATGATGTGGAAAAGGATATCTCTGTACTTATGGAGCAGTCAACGCAGGCCATGCGCCTAAACAAGAAGCGCCATTATGACTCCATGCCCGTAACGGAGGATACAGAGCGCCGTAAAATGCTGAGCGATCTTGTTACTTCCATTGAGAGCGGCGAGTTTGAGGTTTTCATGCAGCCTAAGGTGGAATATTCAAATAGCGAGGTAATAGGCGCTGAAGCGCTTATAAGATACAGACACAGTGAGCTGGGAATAATACCTCCCAGTAAATTTATAGATATGCTGGAAAACAATAACCTCATTAGATTCATAGATCTATTCGTATTTGAGGAGGTTTGCAAAAACCTGGAAAAGTGGAAACACGAAAATTGCTTCCTGCCCATAATATCTCTGAATTTTTCAAGGCTTACCCTGCTTGAGCGGGACATACTTTCATATATGGAAGAAATAATTGCGCGCTATGATGTTTCCAAAAGTAATTTGGAGATAGAAATAACGGAAAGTGTGGCAAATATGGGCAAGAGCATGCTGTATCAGGCGGCCTGCGATATATACGGAGCGGGCTATGCCATTTCGCTGGACGATTTTGGAACAAAGTATACAAATCTGTCTATATTGGCGGATATAGATTTCAGCATGCTAAAGCTGGATAAAAGCCTGATAGGCGAGCTGGGCAACCACCCCACGCATAAACTGATATTAAAAAATGTTGTAAATATGTGCAACGATCTGGATATAAAGGTTATTGCGGAGGGTGTGGAAACAGAGGTGCAGGAGAATATACTGCGCGAAATAAACTGCCAGATGGGGCAGGGCTACCTTTACGGAAAGCCCATGCCAATTGATGAATTTTACGAAAGATATATAAAAAACAAGTGTCTGCCAACTCTGGCGGGGGAATAGTACATCAAACTTCTTCTCCGCGGCCTATCCTTTCCAATACGCTGGAAATATACGTGCTGTTTTTATATTTGAGCGGAAAGTTTTGCAACGCTTCTTCACACATATCCGCAGACAGGTTTACAAGCGGCGGCTCGTCCACAAAGATGAGCTTGTTTTCGTCTGCTGAGGTAGACTGATTTACAGAGAGGCTCCACAAATTTCGCCTTATCCACACACAGGATACGGGAGTTTCATATTCCATGGCACCCTGCGTAGCATGTATTTTTACGTTGGAATATTTTTCTACAAATTGATGGGTGTCAGAAAAGTGCTGTAAATATTGATCTCTAAACATTATTACAGGGTGGTCGCTGCAAAATGCGGAAAGCTCATATTGAACTATGGTGTCATAGGTGAGGGACTCCGTTAGCTGATCCATAAGTAAATACAAACCGCCAAAGCTGTCCGGCGGAGAATCTATAAGAGAGGAACGCAGCATATTATAAAGATTCATGCACCGCTCCTTTTCGCCCGCGGAAAGATGGTTTTGATCCAGTACCTTTTTTATAAGCTCCTCGTTCATAGTGGCACAGGGCAAAAACATACCGTAAAAATATGTAGGCTCTTTTCTGGTACGCGAATAGTGCATCATTTCAAGTATGTTTTTCTTGTCTGAAATGGTATCTGTTATCATAAAGGGGGCAGTGTACAGATCCACCATTTTATCGTGTATCATCATATATTTTTTTATTGTAAAGTCATCAAAATACACGGCCGTATGCGCATTATCAAGGTTTTCCTCAAAATTGACGCCCATTATGGCGCATTTTCCGTCTATTCCGTAAAGGTTTGGCAGAATCATTTCGCCTTTATAGGTCTGTATTATATTTATCTTTATGTTTTTGTTGAAAAACTGGGAGGAGAGCGAGCGTATAAAAGATTTAAAAGCTGCGCTGCCGGCATGAGCCTCCGGTGGATAGCTCAATATAAATTTATGGCCCAGCTTGGAAAGATAGTCTATCCTATCCAAAAAAGCGGCCGTGTCTGCCATGTCTCTGCTGAGCCACTCAAACTGGCTGGTTTCAAACATTTTTATTGTGCATGGTGTGGCAGAGGATTCAGCCACGCTAAGCAGCATACCCAAGGCGCTCTTTCTTCCGTCCGAGCCTTTAAATATGGAAACGTTGGATTGGTATAGCGCGTGGTTCATATCGTCCACAAATTTACTTACGCGCGCAGAGCTTTTCTCATCTGCCAAATAAATTTTTATAAGCTTTATCAATTCGGCGTCGCTTTCACAGGGTTCATTGGGATAAAGGTCTCTGAACATGCCCGCGAGCGGTTTATTGCCAAGCTCGTTATTGCGCTTCACAAAATAATTTGTCATTTCATCATAATAGGGCGAACGCTCAGATAGTTTTCTGGCGCCCGTTCTCCATTTGCTTATTGTGGTCCGGTCTATATAAAGATATTGCGCTAGTTCTTGTACGGAAACATGCAGCAGCTCCATCATGTAACCAATTGGTGATAAATTTTTCGCCATAATTTAACCTCGTTAATTTGCCATTGAATATTTCGGTGGCAAATGCCTTGTATTTGCTTTAATACAGTACAATTTATAATTAATACTTATATCAAAAATAGCATAGCTATTGTAAAATGTAAACACTAAACAGAGCGTATTTTCACAAAATTCATAGAAAGTGGCAAAAGCAAAAAGATCATGCCATAGAATAATGCCACATTTCCGCGTGGCAATTGATGCCACTTTATTGACAATTGCATGGCCACATCTATAATTAATGTATAGTAGTTTTAAACTATTATAAAATACAAACAATGTGGGAGAAATAGAATTGAAGAAGGAGAGGAAACAAAAAAAATTGGCGACCAGAGCAATGGCTCTGATCACAATTGGTCTGGCGATTGCACTTGTTACCCTGACAGTGATAATAGCTAAAACAACAACAGACAGTTTACTTTATACACAGGAGCAAGAACTGAGCCTGCTTTCAGAAACAAATTCACAGATAGTTAAATCCGTTATGGACACTGTGGTTGAAGAGCAGCAGGTTTTGATAAACGCTATAAACAGCGTGGGAATATTGCCACAGGAAAACCGTATGCCATATTTGCAGAGCATACTGGAAAGCACAAAGAAGCACAGTAATAATACATTGGATCTCTACTATATAATAGGAGCCAATGAGCAGATCCCAAACGGTTTGACGGTATATACCACGGGTGACAAGGCAATAATAGAGCAAGATGCCACAGCTATGCTTACAAAAGAGGCCTATGACAACGCGGTGAAGGACGAAAATATAGTTGTTATGGATCCTTATGAGAAGACTGTGGACGGTACAAAACAAAAAATACTATCCGTTCTTTCGCCAATATTCAGCGATGGCGCTGCAGTTGGTTTGGTGGGCAGTGATATTTCAACAGATATGTTGAACAATCTGGATTTTAACACCGGTGGCTTTGAGAGCTTTGCAAACCTTATAATATGCGGCCACGAAACGGTTATTATAAACACCTTGCAGCCGGAAACGGTGGGTGAGAAATTCCTTAGTGCCACAAGAAGCACAGAGCCTCAGCTGACGCTGGATGCCGCCAAGCAGACTGAGCAAAAAGTATTTCTGGATCATTTTAAGGATGGAAGCAGTCAGTTTAAGGCAAGCACCCCCTTCAATATAGGGACCTCGCCATCCGTATGGCTGAGCGTAACAAGCGTTTCAGAGCAAGATTTTATGGCTCCGGTGTACAGCCAGCTTATATTCGTAATAATAGCTTCCGCGGTGGTTTTGGTGATACTGGCATTGCTGGCTTACATGGTAATAAGCAGGGCGCTGCGGCCAATTGCAGAAATAGAGGCGGCAGCCAAAGAGATAGCTCATGGCAACCTTAACGTACAGATAAAGCACAAAAGTGAGGATGAGGTGGGCAGCCTGGCTGAGAGCATGAGGGAATCCACACAAATACTAAACGCTTATATAAAAGATATATCAAGAGCTATGAACGAGATGGCGTCAGGGAACTTCAACATAGCGCCAACACAGGAATTTAAAGGTGATTTTAAGGGTATTGAGAACGCTTTGACAAAGTTTGTGTTCTCCATATCAAATACACTGAGGCAGATAGACATAACGGCAGATCAGGTATCTGCCGCTGCCAGCCAAGTTTCAAACGGTGCGCAGAGCCTCGCGGCGGGCACCAGCGAGCAGGCTGTGTCAATAGAAGAGCTGTCTAAATACATAAATGATGTCTCCACTCAAATTGTTGAGAACGCTAAAAATGCCGGCCGTGCAAACGAGGTTTCAGACGAAACTATGGAGTCTGTTTCAAAAGGCAACACGAACATGCAGCATTTGATGGAGGTAATGAACGAGATACAGGAAAAGAGCAAGGAAATAAGCAAGATAATACAAACAATAGAAGATATAACAAAACAGACGAACATATTGTCGCTCAACGCGGCTGTAGAAGCGGCCAGAGCGGGAGACGCAGGAAAAGGCTTTGCTGTAGTGGCAGATGAGGTAAGAAATCTTGCCACAAGATCTGCGGAAGCCGCAAAGGGAACAAACAGGCTGATAGAGGATTCAGTTGCGGCAATTGAGCGGAGCGTAAGCTTGGCAAAGCTTACCGCAGAAGATCTCACAAAGGTGCTGGACGGCGCTCAGGCGTCTGCCGGTGCGGTGTCTGAAATAGCTGCGGCAACAAATGAAGAAGCCAATGCAATTGAAGAAGCTACAAGCAGAATGCACAGTATATCATCTGTGGTGCAAACCAATTCTGCCACCAGTGAAGAGAGCGCTGCCGCAAGTGAAGAGCTTTCAAGCCAGGCTGATATGCTAAAATCATTGACCTCTCGCTTCAGGCTTATGGAAGCGGCGGAAGCTGATGATAAATCCACAGCAAGAAGGGCAAATGAGCCGTATCTTGATGGTATAGAAAGTGGCTACACATATAACGTTGAAGGAGATAAGTATTGATATAGATACGCTATAGCAGCTGTACCAAAGAACTTATGCTTTGGTTATAACAGTGAACCATGCTTTTAAAGCATTCATATAACTTCATAGGGAAAGACATAAGGTTCAGCCATTGTGTTTGGAAAGACAGAATAAAATGCATCAGTAAAGCAGCTTGGTCAGTCATCAGGGTTCCAGCACATTGGCATAGCGCAAGAGTATTGCCGGATAGTATCCGGCGTGCCCGAGACAATAGATCGGTTATCAGGGATTCTTCCGATTGTCTCATTCTATCACATTGTTTGTCAGTCTCGGGCATCTCTTTGCGCAATTAAAAAAAGTGACAAACATACCCTGAAAAAATTGCCCCACCCTTAGCTTCATGTTCGGGAGCGCGTTCAAATTGTGTTATTCGACCCCAATAGCTGCATTCAACCCTGGATAACATAAGCGTTCCCGAACGTGAAAGCTTTTTTTAAAAAATATATTTGCTTATTTAAAAGTTTCGCAATAGATATATTATTGCGAAACTTTTTGGTATATAAAAAAGCAGTGGTCTGTAGATTATTTTTACATAGGCAGATAGATGCAAAATCGTGTTAAGATACACGTAACTAGGTTATATTATAAGTATAACAAAAAAGGAGGATCTAATGATGAAATCCGGTATGATAAAGGCATTGCTGGCAGGAGCTGTTGCTACAGTTTCGTTGTTTGCGGTGCCTCTCGTTTCTGCTGCAGCAAATAATATATCTTATAGTGAGGCAGTTGCGGTAGCGCAGGCAAAATATCCCAAGGCTAAGATTACACAGCTAGAGTTGGATCGCGAAAAGGGCAAATACGTGTATGACATGGAATTCGTTAACACGGATCGTAAGGAATATGACGTAAAGGTGGATGCGCAGACAGGCAAAATAATAAGAAATAAGTACGACGGCAAACTGCATTCAACGCTGAAGCTGAATCAACTCAAAATAAGCTATGACAAGGCTATAGCCGCTGCACAAAAAGAGTTGCCAAACGCTATATTTGACAGTTTGGATATAGAGTGGGAAAAGAAGATGCCCTTTTATGAAATAGATTTCAAAGAGGGTAGAACAGAAAAAACCATTGTGGTCAACGCTACAACGGGCAAGGTTGAGAAAAGCAACGAAGACTTTATAACAAGCGATGAGGCTCAAAAAATAGCAGTTGATGCTGCTGGCGGCGGAACTGTGATACGCTGCAAGCTGGATAAGGAAGACAGAACATATGATGTAGACGTACGCGTTTCTGGCGGCATATGCGAAGTTGAGATTGACGCTGTTACAGGTGAAGTGATAGACATAGACTGGGATGACTGATAAAAAATAATCAGCATTGTGTAAAAAAACACAGGGGCTGCTGCGGTTTAAACCGTGGCAGCCCTTATTTTTTTGTGGCAGCATAGTTGAGATGCCACTTTATATAGTAATAAAAAAGCGAATACAGCCTGCTTGCTTTTAAAGATATAAAGAAAACCAGTGTGACAGCGCAAAAGAAAAGGCGCAGTAGGCAAAAAAATCAAAAGATTTAATACTGTCTTAATCTCAAACCAGCTTAGTTAATACTAAATTAATCTTGTTAGCGGTATATTAAAACAAATAAGGGGGGCAGAGAAAAATGACACAGTATATAAATCAGATACTAAGAAGAAATTATGCGGCACACGAATATGCACAAAAGGCGCGCGGATCATATTATTATATAAGGCACCACATCTTTCGGCTGAAAAACAATGTTTGCGCTATGCGTACGCGTGCAAAACGTGCGCTGGAAGCTTTTATAGAAAAGCACCCTATATTGGCCTCTTTGTCACTATTGTTTTCCGCACCGCTCGCGGTACTGGGCTTTGTTTTCGCCATGACCGCCGCCATAGTGATACCGGTTGCGCTGCTGCTTGGGTATGCGTGGTGAACGCATAAAGAAATCTTTATGCCATCTTAATACGAATGGATTTTTATTAACACCGTTTTTAGCAGAGCGGTGTTAATATTTTTTACATGAAACAGGAGAGGGGAACATTATGGGTGTAGTTATTGGGGTAATAGGCGCGTGCGCGGTGGCGCTGCTGACTTATTATTTTTATATCCTCATGAAGGGGGACGAACAAAAATGAATGCAGTGCTGCAATACGTACTCTACTTGGTGATTCTGGTGGTGCTGGCAATACCGCTGGGCGCATACATAAAAAAGGTAATGGAAGGAGAGAAAACATTTCTCTCCAAAATATTGGTGCCTTGCGAAAATGCTTTTTACAAGGTGATGCGTGTAAAGAGCGACGAGCAGATGAACTGGAAAAAATATCTGGTAAGCGTGCTCATATTTTCCGGCATAGGCTTTGTTTTCCTGTTTTTGCTGCAGCTGCTGCAGGGCGTGCTGCCGGGAAACCCGCAAAACCTGCCGGGAGTGAGCTGGGATCTGTCCTTTAACACCACTGCCAGCTTCGTTACAAATACAAACTGGCAGGCATACACGGGCGAGGCCACGCTGAGCTACCTTTCTCAGGCGCTGGGGCTGACCGTGCAAAACTTCGTATCCGCAGCAACGGGCATTGCGGTGCTCTTCGCGCTCATACGCGGGCTTATAAAGGTGAAAAAAGACGGTCTGGGCAGCTTTTGGGTGGATATGACGCGCATAGTTTTGTATGTGCTCATACCCCTGAATATAATAATATCGCTTCTTTTAGTGGGCGGCGGTGTTATACAGAATTTCAAGCCGGCAGAGATAGTGCCGCTGGTGGAGCCAATCGCGGTGAGCGCGGAGGGTGAGGTGCTGGAGAACGCCGTTATAGATACGGCGAAAGGCACGGTGACCGTGGACGGTGAGGCCGTGCCGGATGCGGAAATAGTGACGGATCAGTTTGTTCCCATGGGGCCGGCGGCCAGTCAGGTGGCAATAAAGCAGACGGGCACGAACGGCGGCGGCTTTATGGGCGTGAACTCTGCGCACCCGCTGGAAAACCCAAGCCCGTTCACTAATATAGTGGAAATGATCTCCCTGCTGCTGATACCCGCGGCGCTGTGCTTCACATTCGGGCGTGCCGTGAAAAACAAAAAGCAGGGCGTGGCAATATTTATGGCGATGTTCATATGTCTTGCGGTGGCTCTTAGCTGCATAGGCATAAGCGAACAGGCGGCAACGCCCCAGCTGGCGCAAAACGGCGCGGTGGACGTTTCCGCCGTGGATCAGGCGGGCGGCAACATGGAGGGCAAGGAAGCGCGCTTTGGCATAGCCGCCTCCTCCACCTGGGCGACGTTCACAACAGCCGCGTCAAACGGCTCCGTAAACTCTATGCACGACAGCTATACGCCGCTGGGCGGCATGATAACAATGCTGCAAATGCAGCTGGGCGAGGTGATATTCGGCGGCGTGGGCTGCGGACTATACGGTATGCTGGCCTTCGCCATACTCACGGTGTTCATAGCCGGTCTAATGGTGGGGCGTACGCCTGAGTTTTTGGGCAAGAAGATAGAGCCATTCGAAATGAAATGGGCGGTGCTGGTGTGCCTGGCTACACCGATCGCCATACTGGTGGGAAGCGGCATAGCGGCGGCCGTGCCCGAGGTGATGGACAGCCTGAACAACGGCGGCGCGCACGGCTTTTCGGAGCTGCTGTATACCTACACCTCCGCCGGAGGGAACAACGGCTCTGCTTTTGCGGGCTTCAATGCCAATACGGTGTTCTTGAACGTATCGGTTGGCCTGGTGA
>CAYXBW010000015.1:0-31995 GCA_964463305.1 uncultured Christensenella sp.
GCTAAAGCCTAGTTTCTATTTTTGAGCTTGAATCTGCCCATCTCATCCTTAAGCAGTCCGGCCTGACCGGAAAGCTCTTCGCTTGCCGCCGCAGATTGCTGCGATGTAGCTGAATTCATCTGCACCACATCAGATATCTGCTTTATGCCCGTAGTAACTTGATCCAGCGCTTCTGACTGGCTAACCGCCGCCTGCGTGATATCCGTTATTATGCCGGCAACATTCTGCACGTTGCCCACCACAGAATTTAGCGCCTCAAATGTTTCCTCGGCCAGCCCCGCGCCCTTGTTTACCGCGGCTATAGAGCTGTCTATCAGCTGAGTGGTGTTCTTTGCCGCCTCTGCAGATTTTCCGGCAAGGTTTCTCACCTCGTCCGCCACCACCGCAAAACCCTTGCCCGCATCTCCAGCGCGCGCGGCCTCCACAGCTGCGTTTAGCGCCAATATATTCGTTTGGAAGGCTATATCATCTATTGTCTTTATTATTTTCTCTATCTCCGCTGTTTTTTGGTTTATTTCCGTCATGGCGGTATTCAGCTCATGCATTTTGCGGTTGCATTCCTCCGCCTTGCCGCTGGTCTCTCCAGATATAGAGTCTGCCTCCTCGGCATTTTGCGCCGTTTCCTTAACACGCGCGGATATCTCCTCCACCATAGCTGCCAGCTGCTCAATAGAGCTGGCCTGCTCCGTGGCGCCTTGAGAGAGAGCCTGTGCCCCTGCCGAAACGTGGTCTGAGCCGGTAGCCACCTGCCTTGCCACTTCGCTTATCTGGCTCATGGTGCGGCTGAGTGAATTTATTATAGAGTTCATAGAGCTTTCAATATTCCTAAACTCTCCTTTAAATTCTGAGGTGGCATTTATATTGAAGTTTCCCGCTTCCATCTCAGATAAACTTACACTTATATCCCTTATGTTGGCGCGCAGCATTGCAGTGGCATCCTTGAATGATTTTATCATCAGCCCCACCTCATCACGCTGGTCTGTGCTAAGCTCTACATCCAAATCTCCCTCCGCCAGCCTTGCCGCCGCCGTTTGAACCATACGTATGGGCAAAACTATGCGGCGGGCTATTATTGCCATTATTATTATGGCAATAACCAGAGTAGCGCCTACCAATATTATGGTAACCCACACGCTCATTATGGCCTCTGCCATAAAATCTTCAGTGGGGGCGTTTATTGCCAGCGCCCAATTATTTCCCACACCTATAGGAGCATAGGCCAGAAATTTTTCCACTCCGCCGTAAGTATATGTGCCAAAGCCGGTTTCTCCATCCGCCATTTTTTGCGTCAGGTCGGCAAGCGGCTGCAGCGCCGCATTTGTCTTTACGTTTTCAAGGTCATTGTCCTGAGCCTCCACAAGCGAGATGTCCTTGTGAGCTATGGTTACGCCCGTACCGTTCACGGCGTATGCTCCGCCGTTAGGGCTTACCTGTATTGAGGTTACTATGTCATTCAAAAATGTTTCCTTGGGCACCAGATATACCACGCCCACAACGGGGCTGCCCGGTATGCCGCCGCTCCACACTGGCGCTGCCACTATAATGCTCATCTTTCCCGTGGTCTTAGCTACAAGCGGGTCGGATATCACTGTTTCTCCCTGCATTGCACGCTTAAAATAATCTCTGTCGCTGTAATCGTTTCCGTTAAATATGGCTATGCCGTCCTTGCCTATTATATCGCCGCGCTCAAAACCATACTCCTTTACCTTCCTGTCAACAAGCAGCTTTTTATCTTCCTTTACCACAGTTTCACTGCTCATACGCGGATCGTTTCCAAGCTCAGAGGCTATATTCATGTATCGCATTACCTCCTGCCCCACGCGCTGCGCCCCAAGCGCGGCTGCCTCTGTCATAGTTTGCTCAAGGGTGGCGCGCGTGCTGGAAATATTTAAGTATACAGACACCACACCCAAAACAGTAAGCGATATAGATACGATCAAAATTACCGGAATCAAAATCTTGCTTTTAACGCTTTTCATAATATAACTCCATCCTTGATTTTTTTGCGAAACAGCATACTTTTATGAAAAATATGCCGAAACCCGCCGACGGAACTGCCGGTATGTGGTTGCACTAAATTTTTACTCTTGCCCCTCTTAAGGATGAATGCTATGAAGATTTTTCAGGGACGATGCCTTTTGTTGTTTTGAATTTGATTTTTCTAAATTCCGCACAAAACCCTTGCGTGTTATTTTGCGAAATCATGCTTTTCCTGCACGTGCGTGCAACGGATATTTTATACATTATTTCATATTTATTTTAACACAGTAAATATTTGCGCGTCAATGTTAATTACCAAAAACAGTATCATAGCAATATAAGTTGACTGTACGCATTGCTTTTAGAAAAATATACATCAAAAAAAACCGTGATGTACGTTTTTTCACACATCACGGTTTAGCACAGCCCATTTTTGTTTTTATTCTTTAAAAGCGTTTTATTTTGTTCCAAACAGCCTGTCGCCCGCATCTCCCAGACCCGGCACTATGTAGGCATGGTCATTAAGGCCGGTATCAACCGCCGCCACATAAATATCCACATCCGGGTGAGCATCCTCTACGGCGCGTATGCCCTCCGGCGCGGAAATTATGCAAACCAGTTTGATATTTTTGCAGCCCCGCTGCTTTATCATTGTTATTGCGTCACAAGCGCTGCCTCCGGTAGCCAGCATTGGGTCAAGCACTATAAGCTCGCGCTCTTCCGAATCTATGGGCAGCTTACAATAATACTCTACCGGCTTGAGCGTCTCAGGATCGCGGTATACGCCAATGTGACCCACCTTTGCAGAGGGCAGCAGATTCAGTACGCCGTCCACCATGCCAAGCCCCGCGCGCAGCACCGGCACTATGCCCAGTGTTTTGCCCGCTATTATGTTTGTTTTGGCGCGGGTGATGGGTGTTTCCACCTCAATTTCACGAAGCGGCAGATCGCGCGTGACTTCATATACCATAAGCATGGCTATTTCCTTAACCAGCTCCCTGAATTCTTTTACTCCCGTGTTCTTATCTCTTATTTTTGAAACCTTATGCTGCAACAGCGGATGATCCAGTACGTGTGCTTTAGACATAAATATACCCCCAGGTTAGTTAATTCAACAGGGAACGCAAGCCAAAAAACAACATTGCTGCCGGCAGCTTTTTTCAGCCCAACGGCACAGCAAGCACATTTTTGCCGCATTCCGCATTTTTTATATTATCAATTTTCTTCCAATGCCGCTATTTTGTCTACGCGGCGCTGATGCCTCTCCCCGTGCGAAAATTCCGTGTTTAGGAAAATATCCACTATATCCACCGCCAGGCCGGGGCCAACCACCCTGCCGCCCATCGCCAGAACGTTTGCATCGTTATGCTCGCGCGTTGCGTGCGCGGTAAACGTATCAGAAACCAGCGCACAACGTATACCGTGGCGTTTATTTGCCGAAATGGATATTCCCACGCCCGTGCCGCAGATCAATATGCCAAAATCTGCCTTGCCGGAAATTATATCAGCAGTAACCACCTGCGCATAATCAGGATAGTCCACACTGTCCTCATTTGTGGTGCCGTGGTCTATCACCTCTATGCCTGCGTTTTTAAGGTAGGAAAGCACCTCGTCCCGCAGCACAACGCCGCCGTGATCGCAGCCAAATGATACCCTCATATATAAAACCTTCTTTCTCTGTTTATATTGATTCCATTTAAAAACATAAGGCGGATGCCGCCTTTGGCGGAATAGAAGATGCCCCGGGGCATTTTATGTTTTTATAGCGCGTTAGCGCGCTTGGAATTGCAGGAGACATAGCATAGCCCCGCCGCGCAATTTTGCGCAGTATTTCAAATTAAAGATATTAATTTGAAATCAGTATTAGCTAAGCTCCCATGGATGGAAAAAATTTTCCCTCCGCGGCCTACTGCTCCCGTTCCAAAACCTCCACCAGCTTATCTATACCAAACTTTAGCTGAGCGGCACACTCGCGGTATTCATCCATTCCCTCATCAAAGGGATCGGATATATCGTATTTATCGTCCACCGGCTCTCCCATAACTCCGTCAACATAGCCCAGCAGGGTATGCATTTTACCCGTTTCCTCCGGCGCTATTACCTCCATGTGCTCAAGCTGCTCTCTGCCCATCGCAAATATCAGATCGGCCCATTCGGCAAGCTCCGGTGAAAACTGATCCGCCTCGTGGCGGCGTATGGAAAGCCCGTAATCCTCGTCCATCACGCGTATGGCCTCCTTTGTGGCCTCCGCGTCCTCGCAGGCAAAGGTGCCCGCAGACTTTATCTTCACGTTGCCGTGAAGGCTGCTACTTCGGTCTACCGCGTCATCCATGAGCGTCTCCGCCATGGGGCTTCTGCAAGTGTTACCGGTGCAAACAAATAATAAGTTCATCTCTTTTTAAAACTACCTCCAAAATTCGCCGTAAACTACGGTTTTATATTCGAAACGCAATATATTTTGCGTTCGTATATTTAAAATTTTTTTACCAGCTCAGCATTGCAGCGCCGCCGCATCACAACTTATTTAAAGCGCTGTCCTTTGCGTTACAGTGTTTCTTTCGCCGCGCCCGCAGCCTTTTCCACACGATTCTTTACAGCCAGACCCATTTCGTCTGCATAGTGGAAAAGTATGTGAGAGTACCCCTTGGCATCCGCGCCGCGCATAGCCGCAAACAGCCGCGCCTGCGCCTGTGCCGCGCCCGTCCCCATAGAAACGGTATGCAGCTCATAGTATAGCTCCGCGCAATCGTCCGCGCAAAATACAACGGGTTTTTGGCCGCTTTCACTATAGTTATAATACATTGTGTTTATGTTTTTCGCAACCTCTTTTTTGTTCCCGCACAGCAGGCAAACCCGCGCGGCTGGCGCATAATGCCTATATTTCATCCCGGGAGACTGCGGCGTTTTACCTTCGCCCGCGCCTCCCGCGAAAGCCACACGGCCGCATATGCTCTCCACCATCTCAGGCGTTATCCCCCCCGGACGCAGTATCACCGGCACCTCGCCCCGCGCGTCCACCACTGTTGATTCCACACCCGTTTGGCAGGCGCCTCCGTCTATTATCAGCGGAACGCGCCCGCACATATCCTCAAAGGCATGCGCAGCCGTTGTGGGGCTGGGCCTTCCCGAAATATTGGCGCTGGGCGCAGCAAGCGGGCCGGATGCCGCTATTATATCCCGCGCTATATCGTTTTCCGGCATGCGCACGGCAACCGTATCAAGCCCCGCGGTCACCTCGTTTGGCACATCCGGCATACGCTCCAGCACAAGCGAAAGCGGTCCGGGCCAAAACGCCTCCATCAGCCTTGCTGCCTGCTCGGTAGGCCTAGCCACCCTGGCAAGCATTTCCATATCTGAAATATGCACAATTAGCGGGTTGTCATTAGGGCGTCCCTTTGCCTTGAAAATATCGCGCACCGCTGCCGCGTTAAAAGCATCCGCCGCCAGACCGTACACCGTTTCTGTGGGTATTACGCAAATGCCCCCCGCCTTTATAAGCGCCGCCGCTTCTTCTATTGCAGCGCCTCGGTCACGCAGCGCAAATATCGTTTTTGTAGCTAATGTGTGATCCATACCACCAAGCCGCCTATAGCCGCACCCGCAACCGCCGCAAGCGCCACCAGCGCATTGCCGCGCTGCCCCGCCGTTTTAGATTGCAGCCGCAGCGCCTGCGGCAGCAGCTCCTTCAAAGTTAAAAATATCATTGCGCCGCCCGCAAAGGCCACGCAAACACCCATCAATTGATCTGATATACCTGATACCAGAGACCCTATAGCCGCCCCCAGCACTGTGGGAAGCGCGGAAAGCAGAGCAATGGAAAGTATGCGTCCCTTTCCCACTCCGCCCAAACGCAGCGGTATAGCCATTGCCATACCCTCAGGTATATTGTGCGAAAAAAGCAGCAGCGCCAGCGAAAACGCAATACCGGAGGTCACCCCTCCGCCCAGCGCAATGCCCTGCGGCAGGTTGTGTATGGCCATCCCCAGAGCCAGCAGAAGACCCGTTCGCGCCAGCCCATGCCCGTCGCTCCTGCCTTCCCGCTTTAAACGCTCTGTGGAAAGCTCGTCCATATCGGCAGCATCTTTATGCGGCACAAGCAGCGTAACTGCCAGCATAACGCCGGCTCCCGCCACTATTCCCAAAAAACCGTTGAGATTGCCTGCCTCCGCCAGAGAGTGTGGCAGCATATCAAAAAAGAAAGTGGCTAAAATTATGCCGCCCGCCAACCCCAGCAATACGGATGAGAGCCGTTTTCCGGTATTTTTGAGCCAAAAAGCAAGGCAAGCCCCCAGTATGGAGCCTCCCCCCACTATTATTCCGGCCAATACGGAATATAAAAAATCATTCATTCGCTATACCGCCGCTCCCCGCAGCCGCCTTCAACGCAGGATACATCAAAGCCCCGTTTACGCGTTTTCCACTGCTTTTTGCCGCTCGGCCATTGCCAGCGCGTCTATTATCTCGTCCATATCTCCATCCAAAAAGGCGTCCAGCTTGTATAGTGTCAATCCTATGCGATGGTCTGTAACGCGCCCCTGCGGAAAATTGTATGTGCGAATGCGCTCGCTTCTGTCTCCGCTGCCCACCTGACTGCGGCGGTTTTCGGAATACTCGCTCTCCGCTTCCTGCTTGTACATATCGTACAGCCGCGAAGCCAGCACCTTCATGGCTTTGGCCTTATTTTTTATTTGCGATTTTTCATCCTGACAGGACACCACCATACCCGTGGGCAAGTGCGTTATGCGCACCGCGCTGTCAGTGGTATTTACGCTTTGGCCGCCGTTGCCGCTGGAGCGGTACACATCCACACGAAGATCGGCGGGGTTTATATTTACCTCCACCTCCTCCGCTTCCGGCAGCACGGCCACCGTGGCCGCAGAAGTGTGTATGCGCCCGCTGGATTCTGTATGCGGCACGCGCTGCACGCGGTGCACTCCGCTTTCATATTTCAGACGCGAATATGCGCCGCGTCCTGAAATAAGCAGTATCATTTCCTTCACGCCGCCCAGCTCCGTTTCGTTTGCAGACATTACCTCAACAGAATAACCCCGCCGCTCTGCGTAGCGGTTGTACATACGCAGCAGATCGCCGCCGAAGAGCGCAGCCTCATCTCCGCCCGTTCCCGCGCGGATCTCAAGTATTACGTTCTTATCGTCGTTCTTGTCCTTGGGGATCAAAAGCGCCTTTATGTCCGCTTCCAGCCGCTCCCGCTCGGAAAGCAGTCCGGAAAGCTCCTCGCGCGCCATTTCGCACAGCTCCTCATCCTCGCCCGCCTCTATCAATTCGTTATTTTGGGCAATATGGTCAAGCACGCGCTCGTATTCGGCACCCGCCGCCACTACTTCAGCAAGCGCCGCCTGCTCCTGCGCGTAATTTTTGAACTGCTCCTGGTTTGATATGATCTCCGGCGTGGAAAGCAGCTCTGAAAGCTCGTCGTATCTGGTCTTCATTGTGGTAAGTTTATCAAGCATAGAAACCCCTTTGTTCGGAAACAATAAATAATTCATGTCTGCGAAGCAGACTCCTTCATTATTAATTTTTCATTATTAATTACTTCTCACCGCAAACCATCCTTTGCCTTCCGGCAAGATCGTCTGCAGTTTTTACATTCTTATAGCCGTTTTGCTCTAGCAGCGCGGCTACTTTTTCGCCCTGCGTACTGCCTATTTCCAGCACCAGCGTACCGTTTTTGTTTATATATTCGCCCGCTCGTTTCGCTAAACGCTCATAAAAGGCATAGCCCCCGCTCTCTGCCAAAAGCGCGCCGCGCGGCTCGTATTCGCGCACCTGCGCCTCAAGCGCCTCATATTCTGCGCGGCTCACGTAAGGCGGGTTGCATATTATTATATCAAACCCGCCGTCAATTTTATCAAAAAGATCGGTTTGTATGAACTCCGCGCTTGCGCCGCTGCCGTTTTCTTTTAGCAGCCGTGTAACATTTTGCTTTGCCAGCTCCAGCGCGCCCGCGCTCACATCTGCAAACACCGCGGACGATACTCCGCTCTCTAAAAGCAATGCGCCGCCCAGGCAGCCGCTTCCGCAGCACATATCCAAAACTGAGGCATAGCCGCGCTCATTCGCCAAGGCTATTGCCCGCTCCGCCACCACCTCACTGTCCCAGCGCGGTATAAGCACCCGCTCATCCACAGCAAAACGGTATCCGTAAAAATATTTTTCACCCAGCACATAGGCAAGCGGCATCCCGGAAAGCCGCTTTTGAACTGCCGCTTCTATTTCGGCAGTCTTACAGCAGGGATTCAAAAAGCGCAGATGCAGGCTTCTCATATCTTCGCCCAGCACATGCGCCAGTATAGCGCCCGCCTCTGCCTCCGCCTCACCCGTTGCGGCAAGGCGGCGGCGCAGCGCAGAGTATACCTCTCCTATTGTTTCCATCAACTCATATCTTCGGCTATTTCTTCTGCCAGCTTGTCCTCATGCTGCTCCTCTGTGGGCACAACGCGGGAATAGCCTTCCGCAATACCCTCTACCTCGGCATCGGTAAGCCTGTCTTCCGCCAGCAGGAAGGAAACAAGCGCCGTTTCTATCATGCCGTCATCAGGCTCGCGCGTGGAGAATTTTTGCAGCGCCATACCCGGCTTTCTCAGCACGTTCACTATCTTGCCCTCATGATTTCCCAAAAAGCGCAGCACCTCGTAAGAAATACCCGCCACTATGGGAAGCATTGCAAGGCGCAGGCCTATGCGCACCAGCCAGTTGTCGCTCCAGCCCAGCAGCGAAAATAGCAGTATGGATATTATCATAACTATAAGAAGAAAACTGGTTCCGCATCTTGCATGGAAGCGCGAGCACTCGCGCGCAGACTCCACGGTGAGCGGCTTTTCCTGCTCATAGCAGTTTATCACCTTATGCTCTGCCCCATGATAGCCAAACAGCCGCTTTATATCCTTCATGTTGCTTATTGCCACCATGTATATCAAAAACATTGCCAGCCTTATGCCGCCATCCACAAGGTTTTTTAAAAACGGAACTTCTATATAGGGCGTTATCCAGCCTGTTATAAGGTTTGGCAGTATGAAAAATATACCCACCGCCAGTACCACTGCTATTATCACAGCAAAAAATATTGCAACGTCCATAGAATCCTTGCCCGTTTTCTTTGCAATGAATTCCTCAGCCTTGTTTGGCTTTTCTTCCTCCGCCATTTCGGGATCATACATCTTTGCCGCATCCGTTATTGTTTTAACGCCCAATACAAGCATCTCAACAAAGTTGACAACGCCGCGGATTATGGGCCAGCCCAGCGCCTTATACTTTTCCTTTAGCATTTTTGTAGGCTGTTTCTGCGTTACTATATTGCCCGGCTCCTGCCTTACGGCAATGGCCGTATACTTTTCAGAGCGCATCATTACGCCCTCCAGCACGCCCTGCCCGCCAATGTTGGTTCTCTTCATAAAAAAATTACCCTTTTCTCTTCCGAATATCCCCTTAGAGCATTATACCATCAAACCGCTGTATTTTTATACTCTTTCCCATAAAAATACGCCGCTTCGTGAAAAACAGGCTACATGTAAAAAACACGCAGCCCGCATATCACAGCCTATAATTTTTCGCCATTGCTCAGCCCATACCGTATCTTTTCTTGAAACGGTCTACGCGTCCGCCGGTATCAACCAGCTTCTGCCTGCCCGTGAAGAAAGGATGGCATTTTGAGCAAATATCCACCTTGAGTTCGGGTTTTATGGAACCCGTTGTAAACGTTTCACCACATGCGCACTTTACGGTGCACTCCTGATAATTGGGATGTATACCCTCTTTCATTTCGCCTTTCACCTCGTTTCATAAATAGAACGCGACCGCGGATGATACTGCCGAAAAGCGTGGATATCACCCTGTGCTGCCGCACTCCTTATAAGCTCACTGGTTAATTATAGCATAATAATACTCAAAAGCAAGGTTTTTTAACATATTTTTTGCTTTTGCAGCGCCGCCTGTTCAGCACAAAAAACCGTTCTCATACAGCGCAGAATTTTTGCACAAAAGATGGGATAAGCCGGTACGCAGACACTGCATCAACCCCGGTGCGCAAGCCGCTCCAGCAGTGCCTCCTCCGCCTCTATACATTGCACCTCATCCTTGGAAACAAGCCTCAGCCCGCTCTCCTCAAAGCCGGGTATGACCACGCAGCCGCACAGCCCCCATTCGCCATCAACCTCCGCGCCAAAAACGGTGCCCGCAGAAATGAGCATCTGCGGGCGCTCTCCGGCCGCAATGTCCAATCCCAACCGCCGTGCAATTAGCCGCCCGTCCTCCACTGTATATACTATAAATGGACTGCCCGCATGATATACCCACAGTTCATCAGCATCCAGAACATGCAGGCAAGAGCGTTTTCCGCGCTCCAGTAAATAATATATTGTGGAATAAGGCCTGCGCGCCACCCCGTCTGCTCCCGTCACAGGCTCTGGCAAAACATTTTCCGCGCACCATCCGCCCTCCGGTATTGTCTCCATGCAAAGCGCATTTATGTAGTATTCCCTATCCATATTTTCTCCTTTTTGAAAATGCAAACATCGCTTGGTCAATAATGTATGTGAGCGGTAAATATGCAAAATGATAGCGTGATCAGCAGTGCTTTGGCACTGTGCATACTTGAAACACGAGGCATATAAGGCTCAAGCTTAATTATAGCTCAGCTGAGCGCACCGCTGGCAAGAGCCACCAGCACTATTGAAAGCAAAAAGAAGCCGCAGAGTATCCACATAAAAGTCAGCGCCAGCCGCATGTTTTTTCTGAATTTCACAAACAACAGAAAAAATACGCCTATGCAGGCATATATTGCTATCTGCAGCGCATCCGGTATTTTAAAATAACCGTTTTGCGGAGCAAACATAAGCATAAGCAGCGGAGCAACGGCAAAGCCACCGGTCAGCACCAGTAATATTTTTTCACCCTGAGTCAAAAAAAATCTCCTCCACTTTATACTGCTGCGCACCGCCTGTTTGGATATATCCGCTCCAAAACACACAGCCACAATTCGCCAGTATTGAAATATTGCTCGCTCTCATGCATTTGGGGCGTCCGCGCGCGGGGACTGCAATTTATTCACTCACCGGCTTTAGCGCACCGTTCGCCACATAGCCCACGCCGCCCTCATATTCTCCGCCCATTATATCCACAAAAGCGATCTTTCCCGAAACGCTTATAAGCGTAACAGGGGTTCCGTTTTCCAAAACAAGCAACTCCTTTTCATCTATGAGCTGCTGCACGTCCTTCTTTGCCAGCAACGCCTCAATATTTTCCTTGCGCAGAGAAAAATATACAGTATCCTCATTATCAACCGTGTATGGCGCGCCCGCCATGCCGCTTGTTGCCACCGGCTTTGGCGTTTGTTTTGCGCCCCCTCCTGAGGATTGCGCGCTGCCCGCCCCGCCGTTTTGCACAGCGCCTGCAGACTTTACGCTGCCGCCGCCTATTTTGGGCGGTGAAGGAAGCGAGGGCATGGGCACGCTAACCAATACCATCAGCAATATAAATGCGCCCACCAGTGCGCCCAATATTATCATATCAGACTTTTTTGCCTTCTTCTTTTTAGGGGGAGAGGGCTTTTTCACTTCTTCGCGGCTGGTACGCGGGGCAGCGGCAGGCGGCTCTATCTTCACCATTTTAAAGCCGCACTGCGGACAATTTTGCTTGTCGTCAGGCACCTTACTGTAACATCTGGGACAAATTTTCAAATCAAATCCCACCTTCGCTTGTTTTCTGCGGCAGGCAAGACATATTTCATGACGGAAAAATATCTGCTATGCCGCTATTTTACCTGCAACAGCGTACGCGCCACATTGCCATCCATTATATCCTTCAGCGAATTTTTCGCATTGGCAATTATTACCGTGGTGCCTTCCTTTAGAGCTTCCTTAGCATATTTCAGCTTGGCGGCCGCGCCGTTTGCGCCCTGCCGTGAAGCTCCGCTGCAGCATTTCATCATTTCATCTATTTTTGCTTCCACCTCTTCATAGCTATCGCCCAAAACCTCGCCAATGACAGTGGAAGGGTCCTTGGGGTCCATATAAATACCGTTTATGCTGGATAGTATCACCAGCGTTTTAGCCTTCATAAGCCTTGCTATCACGGCGGCGGTCTCGTCGTTGTCTATACACTCCACAACGTTGTTGCCCTTGGCCTTGAGGCTGTCAAGCTCCCATTTTGTGTTTTCTGTATCTGATACGGCGTCGTTGTAGTTCACTATGGGTATAGCGTTCTGGTTTGCCGCAGATATCATAAGCTTGCGTATGTGGTTCACCTTGCGCTCGCTGTTGAAGTGGCTGTGCTCAATCAATACCTGACGTACAGAGTATTTGGGATTCACAAATCTTCTGTACAGCTCCATCAAAAGCGGCTGCCCCTGAGCTGAATAGCAGGTCATTATTTCGTCCATATTGCCCTTTAGCTCCCTGCCGCCGTTTCTCTGCATATAGTCTATGCGGCCTATCACCGCCGCGCCGGAGCTTACCAGAATATATCCCGGCTTCAGGCCATGCGCCAAGCGCGAGAATGTGTTGTAATCCAAATCGTTGTCCGCTTTATTCACAAGAGCCATAGACCCGATCTTTACAACAACGTCAAAATCGAAATTAGTCATTTTTTCTCATCCTATCATATCATCGTAATACTGCAGCTATAAATTTAGCCGCTATTTCAAAAAAATCATTTGCGGGCGATATCCTGTATCGCGTCCAGCAGGGTCCAGACTGTTCCCGCGTCTTCAAAACCCACCATTATGCTGTCTTCCGCCAAAACGGCGTCCGGCAGCAGCAACGTGAGGTTTTCCATACATTCACTATCGTTTGTAGTAAACACAAAACAGCTTTCCGTGGCGGCAAAGCCCAAGCTGTGTTTTCCGAGAGCGTAGGCGGGCGCACCACCGCAAAGCCCCTCAATAGCGGCGGGAAAGTTTTCACGCATAAAGCTTGTCAGCTCCGCCACCCATTCGCGCGCCTCCCCTTTAAGGCTTTCCACATATCCGTCAACTTCGGTTCTGCTGCATTCCACTATTTTGTCCATATCCACACCTCCGCGTCTGGCCTGTGCCAAATTTTATTTCACCACTATATTCACTATGCGTCCGGGCACCACTATAAGCTTTACAACCTGCTTGCCCTCCCAAAGCGAAGCAAATTCGCTCCGCACATAGGCTTCCACCTCATCCTTGCTTGCGCCGGAAGAAATATCAAATTTGGCTCGCACCTTGCCGTTTACCTGAACCGCCATATTTACAGAATCCCGCACCAGTGCGCTCTCATCCACCGCGGGAAATTCCGCGTTGAATATGGAGTACGGCCTGCCCAGCCGCTCCCATTGTTCCTCGCAGAAGTGGGGAGCGAACGGCGCCAGCAGCAGCAGCAGCTTTTGCGCCGCCTCCCGCGCAAACACTCCGTCCGGCTGCTCCATATATTTGTACATGGCATTTGTAAGCTCCATTATGCGCGCCACCGCCGTATTGAAGGAGAAGGCGGGCATATCTCGCGCTACGCTCTTTATGGCGAAATTTAGCTGGTAATTCAGCTCTGCATCCACCTTGCCGCTGCCGCCCTCCGTCTCAAGCACGGTATTTACCAGCCTCTCCACGCGCTCCAGAAAACGGTGCGTGGCGTGCACGCCGTCATCGTTCCACGGGCCGCCCTCTATGTAGTTAAAGCCAAAGGCAAGGTACAGCCGCAGTGTATCGGAACCGTATTTTTCTATGAGCGCATCAGGCGAAACAACGTTGCCGCGGCTCTTGCTCATTTTTTCGCCGTCCGGGCCAAGTATAGTGCCCTGATGCACAAGCGACAAAAACGGCTCGTCAAAACCTATGTATCCCATATCGTGGAAAGCCTTTGTGAAGAAGCGCGCGTACAGCAAGTGCATAACGGCATGCTCTGCGCCGCCCACATATTTATCCACGGGCAGCATCTTATCCATTATCTCCCGGTTGAACGCTTCTTTCTCGTTCTTATTGTCCGGATATCTCATGTAATACCATGATGAGCAAACAAAGGTATCCATTGTATCCACATCCCGCGTGGCGTGCCCTCCGCAGAGGGGACAGGTGGTGTTCAAAAACTTCTCGCTCTTCTTCAGCGGAGACGTACCGTCCGGCGTGAAGTCCACATCATAGGGCAGCTCCACCGGCAATTGGTCCTCCGGCACCGCTACCTCACCGCATTTTTCGCAATACACCACGGGTATGGGCGCGCCCCAGTAGCGCTGGCGGGATATCAGCCAGTCGCGCAGGCGGTAGTTCGTCTTGAACGCACCCTGCCCCTCGTTTGAAAGATGCTCTATTATGCTTGCTTTGGCCTGCTGCGTGCTCTGCCCGTCCGCCCAGTCACTATTTACAAGCACGCCATACTCCGTGTAAGGCAAAGAACCGTCCTCTCCCTCTTTTGCCGGTTCTATGACGCGCTCTATGGGCAGCTCGTATTTCTTCGCAAACTCGAAATCTCTAGTATCGTGAGCGGGCACCGCCATCACTATTCCCGTGCCGTAGCTTGCCAGCACGTAATCTGCCGTCCACACGGGCACCCTTCTGCCGTTTATGGGGTTTCTGGCGTAGGCTCCTGTGAAAACACCCGTCTTTTCACGTTTTGTGGAAAGGCGGTCTATCTCACTTGCTGCGGCGGCATACTCTCTGTATTCTGCCACAGCCGCCTGCTGCTCCGGCGTTGTTATGCTTTCAAGCAGCGGGTGCTCCGGAGACATTACCACATATGTGCAGCCAAACAGCGTATCCGCGCGCGTGGTGAATACTGTGAACGGCTCGCCCGTCTCTTCAAACGTGAACGTTACCTCTCCGCCCACAGATTTGCCTATCCAGTTTTTCTGCATGAGCTTTGTTTTTTCCGGCCAGTCAAGACCCTCAAGACCGTCAAGCAGGCGCTCCGCGTAATCCGTTATTTTGAAAAACCACTGCGTAAGGTGTCTGCGAGTCACCAGTGTACCGCAGCGCTCGCACACGCCCTCGTCCACCACCTGCTCGTTTGCAAGCACGGTGTTGCAGGAGGGGCACCAGTTTACGGGCGCGGCCTTGCGGTAGGCCAAGCCGTTTTTATATAGCTGCAAAAAGCACCACTGCGTCCATTTATAATATTCGGGTGAGCAGGTAATCAGCTCGTAATCCCAATCATAGGTGGCGCCTATTGCGGAGAGCTGCTTTTCCATGGTCGCTATGTTTTTCAGCGTGGAATCCTGCGGATGTATGCCCGTTTTTATGGCGTAATTTTCCGCGGGCAGCCCAAAGGCGTCAAAACCCATGGGGTGAAAAACATTCCAGCCCGTCATTCGCGCAAAACGGGCATAGCTGTCTGCCAGGCTGTAATTGTACCAATGGCCTATATGCAGGTTTGCGCCGGAGGGGTAGGAAAACATCTCCAGTACATATTTCTTTGGCTTGCCGCTGTTTTTGTCGAACTTGTAAAGCCCGGTATCCGCCCAGCGCTTTTGCCACTTTTTTTCATTCTCTATAAAGTTCAAATATTATCCCCCTAATCTGTGGAACATTACTAAAAATCAAACATCTTATATTATCGAATATTTTGCTTCTAAAGTCAATCAGTATGGCACATATATGCATCTGCTGAAAGCCGCGGCGGCAACATACAACAAAACAGCCTCTCTCCCATAGAGGAAAGAGGCTTTACCATCCAAATTCAGCTTATCCCGGTATGTCTCCCACGCCGTCCAGTATGTAGGATGGACGGTAGGGGAACTGCTTCACCGTCTCCCGCGTGCTCACGCCGGAAAGCACCAGCACCGTTTCCATGCCGGATTCTATACCCGCTATTATATCCGTGTCCATGCGGTCGCCCACTATTGCCGCGTCCGCGGAATGCACGCCCAATATTTTTATGCCCGTGCGCATCATGAGCGCGTTTGGCTTGCCCACAAAGTAGGCGTTTTTGCCGGTAGCCAGCTCTATTGGAGCTATCAGCGCGCGGCAGGCCGGTATTATGCCCGCTTCTGTGGGCGCAGTCATATCCGGGTTTGTGCCTATAAGCTTTGCACCATCCTGCACAAATTTTACCGCTTTAAGTATGTTTTCGTAATTATAGTTGCTTGTTTCCCCCACCACCACATATTCTGGGTTTACATCATTCATTGTTATGCCCGCCTCGTACAGCGCGTTAAAAAGCCCCGCCTCGCCTATTGCATACACTGAACAATTTTCAGACTGCTGCTTCAAAAACTTGGCGGTAGCCAAAGCGCTGGTATAAAAGTGGCTGTCTTCCACATCAAGACCCATCCGCCCCAGCTTTTGCCTTAGCTCCATCTTTGTGCGCTCACTGGAATTTGTTAAAAACAAAAAGTTTTTGCCCTCATCTATGAGCCACTTAACAAACTCTGCAACTCCCGGCAAAAGCCTGTTGCCATGGTATATAACTCCATCCATATCACATATAAAGCCCTGCTTTTTACGCAGTTGTTCCAATGTAGGTTTTTCCATATAACACCCTCACCCTTCCAAAGCCTATGTTTTTTCCACATAAGTATACTATATATGTAAACATTTTGGGCAGCGTATTTCGTAAAATATTTGTGAAGCCCAAAGCACAGTGCACAAAATTCACAATTGCGAAGCGCAGCTTTGGTTTAGCTTGCCATATTTTATATTATATATCTTATAGCATAGTTATTATTACACAATAGCATTTGTTCCGTATCAAGTATCTTGCAAGGGTTCGCTTGTGCGGAAACGGGAATAATATCTGATTGCCGGAGGCTGTGCAGCGCCTCCTAATGGAAAGGAAGCTTATTATTATGTCTGATATGGTTTTGCTGGGGGATACGCGCCATGTCGGAGCCGTTGTGGGCAATATTGGGGTGCACGATCTTTTTAATGACAGTTTCATCAATGAATATACTAAGTTCTCAACGTTCGACAGATTTCTTCAAGCTACCGGTCTTTGCCTTCGCAGTATAGACGAAATACCCTGCTTATTGCGCCCAGAGGTAAACAAGCTGGTGGGAGAGAATTCCGAATTTGGCAGTTGGGCCGAGATGGTGAGCACCGCCTGTGATTTTTATATTGCTCAAAACGTGCTCTGAGCAATTTTTTTGCAAAAAACGGTATATCGTATTATAATGTAGTCATCTAAAGCTAAAGGAGGCTATTTTATGTCCAATTTTGTTGAAGATACTATCAATTTCGGCTTTGGCCTGTTTGCCTATTCCCGTGAAAAGCTGGAAGCCATGGTAGAAAAAATGGTGGATGCGGGCAAAGTTCAAAAGCAGGATGCTCAGGGCTTCATGCACGATCTGGTGCAAAAGGGTGAAGAGCAGCGCAGTGAGCTTAAAACAATGATCCGCGATGAAGTAAAGGAAGTTGTTTCAGATATGAAGGGCAGCGGCCTTACAAAAGAAGATATCCGCGCTATAATAAAAGAGGAGCTTGCGGCCGCAAAGCAGGATTGACGGCAATATGGCACATACCGTAAAACCGCACAGCACCAATATTTCGCGTTTTAGAGAAATCATGTCCGTTTTAAACAAAAACGGGCTTGGTTTTATTTTTGTTAAAACGGCTTTTTCACGCAACCCTCAAAAGGAACTTGAAAACGCCGCAAGCGATTCGGGAGAGCTGAGCCTGGCTGAGCGTATAAGGCTTAGCTGCGAACAGCTTGGCCCCACCTTTGTAAAAATAGGGCAGATACTTGGAATGCGCACAGATATTGTGCCTGAAGACGTGGCGCTGGAGCTGCAAAAGCTGCAAGACAGCGTGCCCCCCTTCCCCTTCGAGGAGGCGCGGCGCATGATAGAGGGTGAGCTGGGCGGCCGCATAGAGGATATATTTGCCCAGTTTGGCAAAACGCCTGTTGCGGCGGCCTCCGTTTCTCAGGTATATCACGCGCGGCTGCATTCGGGCGATGAGGTGGCCGTTAAGGTTTCCCGTCCCGGCATACAAAACGTGGTGGAAACGGATATAAATATACTGCTCCGGCTGGCGCGCTTTGTTGACAAGCATTCAAAATACGGCAAGCTGTACCACTTCGAAAAAATGGTGCTGGAGCTTAAAAAGGTGCTGGAGCAGGAGATGGATCTCACAAACGAGGCTCAAAACCTTGACCGGCTGCGCGAAAACCTTGCCGGCCAGCCAAACATATCCACGCCTCACGTAAAGTGGATATACACCACAAAAAGCGTGCTCACAATGGATTATATACGCGGCGTAAAAATAAGCGATGTTGCCGCTCTTGACGCGCTGGGAGCAGATAAGCGCAAAATTGCCGAAGATTTTGCAAATTCGCTTCTGAGCCAAATATTGATGGACGGTTTTTTCCACGCCGACCCCCACCCCGGCAATGTTATGATAACGCAGGGCGGAACTTGCATAGAGTTTATAGACCTTGGCATGACTGGCAGGCTTTCAGAGCATTTCAGAATGCAGCTAAACGACCTTATGCTGGGAATGGCCACGCAAAATACCCGTAAGATAGCTCAGGCCATAATGGATATGGATGTGTCCGGAAACAGTGTGAACCAGCGCAAATTTCTCAAAACGCTGGACGTTTTGATGGATGAATATGTATATTCTCCGCTGGAAGAGGTGAACGCCGGCAAGCTTTTCTCCAGCATTTTCTCATTGGCAGGTGAATACAACATGGTCATACAGGGCGAGTTTGCCATGGTGGCCAAGGCCCTTGCCACGGCGCAGGGCATAATAGAGCTGCTCTCGCCCAATTCAAGCGTGCTCAGCATAGCGCGCGAAACAACGAGCAGACTATTAAAAAGCCGTTTTTCAGCCAAACAGCTAAAATCTGACGCCAGCATTTTACTAAGCGATTCGCGAGATCTGGTTAAGATGCTGCCGCCGTTTTTGCTTAACCTTATGCGGCGCATGGAGGAAAAAGATTATTCCGTTGACCTTAATATAAAGCATCTTGATAAGCTGGACAAAAATTTGGAGCGCATGGCCAACCGCATATCTTTCACCGTGGTGCTGCTGGCAGTGTGCATTGTTATGGCAGGCGTTATAGTTGCCATAGGTTTTAAGGCGGGCAGCGATCCTGAGCTTACGGAGTTCAGCTTTTTTGCGCTCAAGGCAGGCTTTGTGGTGGCGGCAATAATAATTTGCGGGCTGGTGTTCAACATGATATATTCCAATATAAAACGAAGCTGAAGCGCATTATTTCAAATTAATTTTTTTCTTTGAAATCAGTATTGGATAGCAGACAGGCGTGGCCTGGAGCGGGGCGGGCATGTTGTCTCTAAAAGTATATTTTTGAAATGTATTGTTGATTTAAAAAAATTTATAAATAAGTCGGGGTAGGTATGTCTTTGTCTAAAAAGGGTTTGGTTATTAAGCGGGGTATAAAGTCTGTACTGCTGTACGCGGCTGTGGCTTGCGCCATAAATGTCGCGGTTTTTCTTGTAATGAACTCGCTGAATTTTGTGCACTTCTCCATGAACGATGATTTTTATATGCAAAATCTGCTGAACGGCTCTATGGGGGATTATTACGTGAGCTTTCCCCATTGCAGCGTGGTGCTCAGCTTTGCTTTGACAGGGCTGTACCGCATTTTTGGCGCGCTAAACTGGTATGGCATATATCTTTTTATAGGGCTTATGCTCTCCTGCTCCTTTGTGGGCGGCGTGATCATGGACAAATTCGGCCCAAAGCTTGGCAGCGCACTATACCTGCTCACCGTACCCGCCTGCTTTGGCTATATAGTGATGAACTTCACATACACAATGGTGTGCTACGCCATGATGGGGTGCGCACTGGTGTTTTTGGTGTATGCTTTTTATACGGAAGAAAAAAAGACGCGGCGCTTTTTGTATGTGATATCTGTTATTGCGCTGGTATCCGCAATGGCTTTGCGCAAGGAGTCCGTGGCCTCGGCGCTGGTGTATTGCGGCGCGCTTGCCATACTGTTTTCCATAAAATACCGCCGCAAAGCTGTGGGCTTTTTGCTGGCGCTCATAGCCGGCTTTGGCGTAATGGGCGGGCTGGTGCTCATAGACGGCGCATACTTCGCCTCAGACAAGGAGCTGGCAGACTATAAACGCTTCCACGAGGCGCGCATAAATATAATGGATCATCAACCGCTTGATTACTCTCGCTATCCCGGTTTGTTTGCAGATCTGGGCTGGTCTGCGCAGGATGCGGATTATTTTTGGGGCAGCTTTACCTACCCTGACGACGACCGTTTTTCCGTTCAAAAGATGGAATATATATATGAGGGCATGGCGGATACGCGCTACAATCTGAACGGAGAGGTGGTGGTGCAGGATGCCGTCAACAGCGTTATGGATACGGGATATCTTTTCATGCTGGTGTGCCTCGCCGCCGTTTTCGCCGCCGCCTTCATATCTCAAAAAAAGAAGCTGTTCCGCGTTTTCACGGCTGTCATTGCGGTGCTGCCCTTTTTGTTCCACATATTGTTCAACGTTATGTGGCGTAATGCTGAGCGCGCGTGGTACCCGCACTATCTGCTATCTATACTGCTGCTGGTGGCGCTTATAGACGGCGCTTCTCTGCTGGAGCGCATGGGCGCGGTAAACAAAAGGAGCGTATCCGCCGCCGCGCTTTTAGTATTTTGCGTGGCGGGCATAGGCCTTGGCTCCCGCTTTTTTGCCACGGCGCAGGTGCGCGTCAGCGTGGATGAAGAGCTGGATGCAAGCTATGGCACCAGCGTGGACGGCATAAAGGAAGCCTTTGAGACAATGTATGCCGTTAAGGAGGATATGGCCTTCATGTATCCCATCTCCAACCCGCTCATACGCGGAAACGAGGCATACAGTATATTCTGCGCCTTCCCCAAGGATTATTTCAAAAACAACCACCTGCTGGGCGGCTGGGACACACGTTCGCCCGCGTATAACGACTTTAAGGAGCGCTATGGGCTTGGCAGCCTGCCGCGCGATCTGGCTGGCAGCGAGGTGCGCCTTGTTTCGCCCGATCTTGCGCGTTTGCAGCAGTTTTTCGCGGATTCTTACGGTCTGGACGTACAATATGGCGACGAGATACAGCTCTCGCCCAATATAATTGCGGTGCGTGCGGTAATAGCCGGAAATCTGGAGGGGTAGATATACCATGCATGCATGTAATATGGAAAAAACCGAAATGGAAGAACTGCTTAGCAAGGCCTTTGCCTGCACGGTGGCAGTAAGCGGAGATTACCCCTATGCCGTACCGGTTCACTTTCTTTACAGAGACGGCAAAATATATATACACGGTCAAAACAACGGCGAGCGCGCAAGCAGATTGCGGCAGGACGGGCGCGTGTGCGTAACCGTGTACGAGCAGTACGGCAGCGTGGCAAAGCCCCATCCTGAGTATATGTGTAATGTAAACACAGGCTATAGAAGTGTTGTGACGCTTGGGGATGCAGCAGAAATAACGGAAGAAACCAAGAGGCGGGAGATAATGACGGAGATAACACGCAAATACCGCCCGGAAATGATGCGGTTTCCCATAAGCGAAAGCCTTATCGCGCGTACTGTTGTTTTTGAAATAACTCCGCTATCTATGACGGGCAAGCGGTATCATACGGGTGAAACGCATGAATAAAAACGATATACTTGTAATATACGGGGAGGACGCAGCGGATATGACGCGGCGGCTGCTTTGTGAAGCGAGCCTTGCAAACATTATACCGCGCGGCGCAAAAATAGGAATAAAGCCCAATCTTGTGGTGGCTCGCCCCTGCACGGAGGGCGCCACCACCTCGCCAGAGATAGCGGGTGCGCTCATAGAATATTTACAGGCAAACAACCACAATGATATCACCATACTTGAGGGAAGCTGGATAGGTGCGGATACGCAGCGCGCCTTCAAGGCCTGCGGGTACGACGCGCTCTCCAAAAAATACGGCGTACCGCTGGTAGACACAAAGAAGGATAGCTATACCATTCTTTCCCACGGCGGTTATGATATAGAGCTTAGCAACGCGGCGCTTGGCATGGATTTTATTATAAATTTGCCCGTAATGAAAGGCCACTGCCAAACCAAAATAACGGGCGCGCTAAAAAATATGAAAGGCGTTATATCTGATGCCGAAAAACGGAAATTCCACGCAATGGGGCTGCACAAACCAATAGGCTGCCTCAACGCCCTCATAAAGACGGATTTTGTACTGGCAGACGGCATGTGCGGAGACCTGGACTTTGAAGAGGGCGGCAATCCGGTTAAAATGAACCGCCTGATCTGCGGAAGAGACGCGGTGCTGGTAGATTCTTTTCTTGCGGATACGCTTGGTTACACTCCTGCGGAGATAACACATATAATGGTTGCAGAGCGCGAAGGAGTGGGCAGCGCAGATATTTCCTCCGCCAATATCCGCGCGCTTAACAAAGATGAAAGCCGCGCCACCCGTCCGTCCACCCGCAAGGTCGCGCGGCTGGCGGCACACATAGATGAACGGCAGGCCTGCTCCGCCTGTTATGCCAACCTCATACACGCCGTAAAGCGTATGGAGGAATGCGGGGGCCTTTCCCAAAATATATGTATAGGCCAGGGCTTCCGCGGGGTTTCCGCTAAAGGGCGAGGTGTGGGAAGCTGCACCGGCGGTCTGTCAGAAAGTCTTGGCGGCTGCCCTCCCTCAGCCAGTGATATGTTTCAATTTTTGCGCGGCGGCAAATGAGCTAGCTTGTACTTTTATGCAAATACCTTTAAAATATCCCAAAGCGGCTTATATACAAACAAAACTGCACGCTCCTGCGCAGTGTGGCTGTTATATATTTCCACAGCGCAAAAGTCGTTTATGCGCTTGGCACGGTACCCGCTGAAAATTCATAAAATATGTTTGGGAAATATTGTAGTGCTTGCGCTTTTTACAAAATAGCGTAAGTTTTTTTCATCAAATGAGGTATAATGTATCTGTGATAATATTTTTGAGATGGAAGGAATGATTATGATAAATTTTTCCAAAAAAATGAAGCACTTTGATATAAATATATTCTCCAAGCTGGACGACAAGAAAAAGCAGCTTGCGGCGGATGGGCGCGAAACGGTAAACCTTTCCGTTGGCACGCCCGATCTACAGCCTGATGAGCACGTGGTTGCCGCGCTTAAAGCCGCCGCCGCTGATACGGACAACTATAAATATTCGCTTGCCGATATGCCGGAGCTTACGGATTCCGTGATAAAATGGTATGCGCGGCGCTATGGCGTGCAGCTATGCACAGAGGAGATAACATCTGTATACGGCTCTCAAGAGGGGTTGGCGCACATCGCCTTTCCGCTCTGCGATCCGGGTGACGTGGTGCTGGTGCCCGATCCCAGCTATCCCGTTTTTCAATGCGGGCCTCTTTTGGCGGGTGCCGAGATAGCCTTCACGCCGCTGCTGGCTGAAAATGATTTTCTGGTTGATCTGGATGCTATACCGGAGCAGGTAGCCAAACGCGCCAAGATGATAGTGGTTTCATACCCCAACAACCCCGTTACCGCGCTTGCCCCGCGCTCTTTTTACGAAAAGCTGGTGGACTGGGCCAAAACCTACAATGTGGCAGTGGTGCATGACAACGCCTATTCCGAGCTGGTGATGGACGGGGAGCCGGGCATGAGCTTTCTTGCCGTGCCGGGCGCAAAGGAAGTAGGCGTGGAGTTCAATTCGCTCAGCAAATCATATAACCTCACCGGCCTGCGCATAAGCTTTGCAATGGGCAACGCGGATATAATGCACAATTTCCGCTGTGTGCGCTCCCAGATAGATTACGGCATATCCTTCCCCGTACAGATAGCCGCAATGGCTGCGCTGGACGGGCCTCAAGACATACTGGATAGCAACCGCGCATGCTACCGCGAGCGCAGAGACGCGCTGTGCGGCGGTCTGAGGGATATTGGCTGGAACGTGCCGGACAGCCCCGCCACTATGTTCGTATGGGCAAAGCTGCCCGATGGCTATGCAGATTCTTCTGAATTTGTGCTGGAGCTTGCAGACAAGACGGGCGTGCTGTGCACACCGGGCGCAAGCTTTGGCCCGGCGGGCGAGGGCTATGTGCGCTTTGCGCTGGTGCAAAGCCCGCAGCAGCTTCGCGCCGCAGTGGATAAAATAGAGGGCAGCGGCATGCTTCGAAAGTAGCAAGGCCCTATGTATACAACCTCGCATCTTCAAAGGAAATATTTCACCCTTAAGCATGTGGCTACTCTTATGTGTAATAAAAAGATGGCTGCGCAGAATGCCGGCGCAGCCATCTTTTTTATATCACTTTCAGCTATCCAAGAAATCCTTTAGCGGCTTTAGATCAAGCTTTTCGTAAGCTTTAAGAAAATCATACAGCTTGCCCGTTATTTGCTTAACGCCGCCCGCGCTGTCACTCTCCACATTTACGGGAATGAGCGGATCGTGCAGAGACAGGCGCACTATAAACCATCCGTCGCCCTCAGTTTTGTCAAAAGCCACCCTTATGCCCTCACGGTTGTCCGGCGCTATATGAAAGCCGGGCTGCGCCGCAGCATATTTTTCCAGCTCGGCTATCACCTTTCCGCCATAGCCTTTAAAATCTTCATCAAGTATATTCAGCCTTATCTCCACGCTCTCGGCAGGCTCCACCAGCGTTGAAATCAGATCCGAAATTGAACGCCCCTGCTTTTTGAGCTTAGCCATTGCTATCAAAAGCCGCGTCACCAGATAGGCTCCGTCATCCAGAAAATAGTTTTCTTTAAGAGCGGCATGACCGGACGTTTCTATGGCAAGCTGGGAATCCGTTCCCTCTTTGTTTAGGCGTATGCTCTCGTTTATTACGTTCTTATAGCCCCGCTTAAAACGGTGATGCACTCCCCCGCACTCGGCTATAAAAGCGGCAAGCCCGCTGGACGTAACGGAATCCGTTACTATTGTGGTGCCGGGGTGCTCCTCTATAAGTATGGCGGAAATAGCCGCAATGAGGCGGTTTCGGCTAAGCTCTGCTCCGCCCGCGTCCACCGCGCCCGCTCTATCAACATCCGTATCAAATATTATGCCAAAATCCGCGTTTGTGCGCTTCACGGCGGCCACTATGCTCTCCATTGCCTCCTTGTTTTCAGGGTTTGGCATATGGTTGGGGAAGGTTCCGTCCGGCTCCAAAAACTGGCTGCCCTCCGTATCCGCGCCCAGCGGCTTCAGCACTTTATCCACATAAAAACCGCCCGCGCCGTTGCCCGCGTCCACTATTATTTTAAGCCCTTCAAACGGCTTTTGCTCTCCCGTACCCTTTTGAATGACGCTTGTCAGCTGCGCCGCGTATACAGACATAAAATCACGCTCCGTAACGCCGCCGCGCTCACCCGCCTGCTTCACGCCGCCCTCGGCTATCTCAATGAGACGCGCTATATCCTCTTTTTCCAGTCCGCCCGTATTCACAAAAAATTTCAGCCCGTTCCTGTCCATAGGCAAGTGGCTGGCCGTGACCATTATTGCTCCGTCCGCCTTGAATCCCTCCGTTACCGTGGTCATAAACATTGCCGGAGTGGAGGCCATACCGCAATCTATGACGTCCGCGCCAGCGCCGTTTATTCCCGCTATGCAGGCCGCCTTGAGAGAGGGGCCGCTCACACGCGAATCCGTTCCTATTGCCACGGTGAGCTTACCGCTCTTGCCGCGTTCCGCCATCCAGTTTACAAAGGCTCCCGCCAAAAGCTCCGTTGCCTCGGGCGTGAGGTTTGCCTTCTCGCCCAGCGCAACGCCTCTTATATCGCTTCCGTTTTGCAGTTTTTTAAGCTCCATCTAAAAAATTCCTTTCAAATAAAGTTCTGTTGAAGAAATGCCTATCTAATTTATGCCGCTCCCATCTAAAATACGGAAGTGGCGCGCTCATGCCCTTTATGCAAAATATAAGCACACGAAACCATATTGCCATTAATACTAATTCCAAACGCGCTTCGAACTTTAAAAAATGCAAGCACTTCTTAAATGGAATTGGTATAAAGCTATTTTAATATCTACCGGAGCAATTTGCAACAGCAAACAACATTTGTGTGTTAATTTTTAGCATATTGGTGAAAATATGAAACAATATGCTTTGCACCTCTGCCTATTCATGCAAATATAGCTGCATGTAGAAGTTATATTGCCTGTCTGCGGTTATTTAACCATATAGTTCACCAAAACCCTATCCCGCACATTATTACACAAAAAAGCGCGGCATGGTTTTGCCCATAGCCGCGCTTTTGAATAATTTTTGTTTATCAGTAACTGTTCTTTGTGATGGTAACTCTTCCGCTGGGGCAGGTGCCTTTGCACGCACCGCAGTTTGTGCACTGGTGACCGGCATCCTGTGCGCCGCCCGCAACTATTGCCGCGCCGGAGCTTGTGCCAAGACGGTTCGCGCCCGCGCGAATCATGTTAACGGCATCCTGATAGGTCTTAACGCCGCCGGAAGCCTTAACGCCCAGCTCTGAGCCAACGGTCTCGCGCATCAGCTTAACATCCTCTGCCGTAGCGCCGCCAGTGGAGAAGCCTGTGGAGGTTTTAACGAAGTCAGCTCCAACCAGCTTTGCAACCGCGCAAACCTTTACCTTTTCCTCGTCCGTCAAAAGGCAGGTCTCAATGATCACCTTAACCAGCGCGCGACCGCGAGCAGCGTTTACAACTGCCTCTATATCACGCTTTACCAGCTTCCAGTCTCCGGACTTTATAGCGCCCACGTTGACAACCATGTCAACTTCCTTTGCGCCGTTGTTAACTGCGTCCGTTGTCTCAAAGCCCTTGGCTTCGGGTGTGCAGGCTCCCAAGGGGAAACCTATAACGCAGCAGGGAGCAACGCCGCTGCCCTCCAGCTGACGTGCCACATAGCCGATGTAGCTGGGGTTTACGCATACGCTGGCAAACTTGAACTTCTTGGCTTCGTCGCAAACGCGTGTTACTGCGTCTAAAGAAGCTTCCGGCTTCAAGATAGTGTGGTCTATATACTTTGCCATAGCTGCGGGGCTAAGGTCATCCCCGGCTGAAGCGCTCTGCGCGCCGCCGTACTTGGAATATACTTCCTCTGTTACCTGTCTGATTATTTCATTGATATCCATTTATTTTACCTCCTGATCGTCCGAAACGATTACCGCTTTCATTATTCCTTTTTTCTCTATATCGTCAAAGGCCTGCATTGCGTCCTTTAGGTGATATGTGTGCGTTACGTACTTTGCCGTTTCTATTTTTCCATCCGCCAGCCAGCTCAGCACCTTTTTGTTCTGCGCCGCCGTGGAAGCGTGCGCGCCGAAAACGCCCACCTCTTTGTAGTGGATCACGTTGCTGTCTATAAAGCCTACGCCGTTGCCGGGCAGTCCGCCAAACAGGCTTATACGTCCGCGCTTGGCTATCATCTGCTGCGCCGTAACCTGCGCCGCGCCCACAGAGCAGGCAACAATGGCAACATCCACGCCGCGTCCGCCCGTTATTTCCATAACGCGCGCAACTGCGTCCTCTTCGCCAGAGATGGTGTCTATGCCGGGAACGAACTGCTTGGCTATTGCCAAACGTTCAGCGTTTGGCTCTATCATTATAACCTTTTCCGCACCGGACGCAAAAGCTATGTCCGCATGGTTTGTGCCTATGAAGCCGGAGCCGAACACCGCCACATAGTCGCCCTTTTCTATGGCGAGATACTCCTGCGCGTTCACCGCACAGGCCACAGGCTCTGCCAGCGCCGCTTGCAGCGCAGTAACGTTGTCCGCAACCGGGTTTACGCTGCCGCGAGTGAAAAACTCGGCAGGGATCTCCATATATTCGGCAAAGCTGCCGTCATACTGGAAGCCCAGCGTTTTGAGGCTGTCACACATATTTGTGGAACCCTTTTTGCACATATAGCACTCGCCGCAACCAAGCGCGGGAGCCACTGTAACGCGCTCACCCAGCTTGAATCCATTCACGTTCTTGCCAATATCCACAATTTCGCCGCACATTTCGTGGCCCACCGTGGTTCCGGGCAATATTTTACTGCTGCCGTGCAGGTAGGTGCGAAAATCCGTGCCGCAGATAGAGGTGGCAAGCACCTTTATCACCGCGGTATCGTCCTTTGCGGACGGCTTTGGTTTTTCCACCAGTTCGTATTTACCGTTGCTGTTAAAAATCAATGCCTGCATATTATTCTCCAAAATTCTCGCCGTGGGGAACGAACATAACCTTATTGAAGAATATGCCGCCCTTATCTATTTTCTTGAACATCTCCGGCGCTTCATCCAGCGGCAGCAAATGGCTTATCATATGCTGTGCGCCTATTTTGCCTTCCTTCATAAGCTCCAGACCGTCAAACCAGTCATCACCCGGGAAGGGATCTGTAAATGAGTTCCATGAACCTATAACGGAGATCTGTGAGCGCATTATGTTATCTACCTGCTTCTCCTCAAGGTCAAGCCCCTTGTGGGATATTCCCAGCAGTACCACGCGCGCCATCTTGCCCGCGCAATCTATTGCCTTTTTCTGTGCCGGAGGAGCGCCCGTGAAGTCTATAACAACATCCGCCATGTGGCCGTTTGTTTCCGCTTTTATTATCTCCACCGGATCCTGCACAGAAGCGTCTATAGCAACGTCTGCGCCGCATTTGAGCGCAGCTTCTATTTTCTGCGCGCCCATGTCTACCGCGAAAACCTTCTTCGCGCCGCGAGCCTTGGCTATCTGTATAGCGTAAAGGCCTATAGGGCCAGCGCCGTATGAAACGAAAATCTCACCCGACTTGAGCTGCGCCTGCGCCAGACCGTGCAGCGCGTTTCCGCAGGGGTCTGTGGTGGCGCCGTCAATGTAGCCAACGTTATCTGGAAGCTTAAGCATGTTAGTATCGGGCACGGCAACGTATTCTGCCATTGCGCCGTCTCTGCGAGAGCCGAAGTAGTCATAGTCTTCGCAGAGGGAATATATTCCCTTTTTGCACCATTCGCACTTATAGCAGGGCATCAGCGGGGGAACCGTCACTCTGTCACCCTCTTTGAAATCCTTTACGTCCTTGCCCACTTTAACTATTTTTCCGGCAAACTCATGGCCGAGTGTAAGCGGAGCAATATGTGCGCCATATTTGTTTGCGCGCGGTATATCGGAGCCGCACACGCCGCAGGCCATAACCTGCACAAGCGCTTCATTGTCTTTTGGTTCGGGTACGGGAACATCCTCTACCCTCAGATCGCCCGGTTTGTACATTCTTACAGCTTTCATCACTTTTCCTCGCTTTTTATAAAAATAGTAATTCGTCTATTTTTCAGTTTTTAGCCAGCCGCAGCACTTCCTTGGCCGTCAGCTCGTCTGTATACAGCCTGCTTATCAGTCCGCCCCGCAGCGCGCCCACTATTGCCTTAGCTTTTTGCGTGCCCACCGCAACGCCTATACGGTATTCCTTCGCCTTTATTCCGGCAAAGCTGATGCCCATCATGCGCTCATCCATATCCGTATTTACCTGCTTGCCGTTTATATCAAAGCAATGCCCGGCTATATCTCCAACTGCGCCGCGCCTTATGGCATCGGCATAGTCGTCTTTTGAATAAGCCCCCCGCAGTGTTAGCACAGAATCCTTAGCCATGCCACCTATTGAGAACACGGCAATTCTCGCCTGCCGCGCAAAGTCCATCACATAACTCACGTGGGAATCTTCCCTCACCGCTTTAGCCGTCTGTGCCGAGTCAACTATGAGCGGCACGGGCAGAAGATAGCCTTCCGCCGCAAAAAAATCTGCAAATTCCTCCACTATCTTGCTGGACTTGGTGGAATCTATATCGCCCGCAGTGGAACCGTTCATCATAACTATCTTAGAGCATTTGCGGTTGGTGGAGCCCTCTTTTGAGAGTATATCCGCCATTTGATCCAGCGTGGTGCCCCATGATACGCATATTATGTCGTCCGGCTGCACTATTCTGCAAAGGTCTGCGCAAAGCGATTTGCAGGTATCTTTCAGCCTTATATCCACATCGTCCGTGTAGGCCGGTGCTATAAAGGCTTTTTCTAAATCGAATTGCTTGTGGAACTGGTTTTCCAGCTCCGGTACGGATTCTACCGGGTAATTGATCTGAAAGCGCACAAACCCACCGGCAACCGCCTTTTTTATGAGGCGGCACACAGAAGACTTGGAGATAAATTCCTCCTTGGCTATCTGCTCTTGATTCATGCCCAGCTCGTAATATTTTTTTACCACGCTGAGCATTTGGTTAAGCTCGTTTGTTTCCAATTCCCGCGCCATATATACGCACCCGTCTTTTCCGTTTTACTGCCTTTCGCACAAAGCAAACAGCGCACAGCCCGGCAGTGCCCGCTTATCAGGCAGCTTCCGCCGCTATTGCCGCCAGCACAGCACTCCAAATCACTAATTCAGTGCAGTGTTTTTGCCCTCGTAAGAAAAGCTGTCTATAACTCCGCAAATAGTGAGATCGCCTATCATTTCTTTGTGCAGAAAAACCATGGCGGCAAAGCCGTCCACATTCACCAGCACGATATCGCCTATGCCCGCGCAGGCAGCGTCAAACGCTATTACGCGCGGAGAGCCGTCCGGCTGGCAGTTTTCATCCAGGTACTCCACTATCATCAGCTTATAGCCGTGGAAGCACTCATCCTTTATGGTGGAGACCACATTTCCCACTACTCTGGCAATCCTCAACAGCGTCTACCCCTTTATTATTTGCCCTTGGGAAGTATCATTTCAACATCGCCGTGGGGGCTTGGAATTACGTGCACACCGTACAGATCGCCCACGCGCTTTGCAGCGGCTGCGCCTGCGTCTACAGCGGCTTTTACCGCGCCAACATCGCCGCGAACCATAACGGTAACAAGGCCGGAACCTATCTGCTCTTTACCCTCAAGTGATACGTCTGCCGCTTTAACCATAGCGTCAGCAGCCTCTATTGCGCCTATGAGTCCCCTAGTTTCTACCATTCCCAATGCCTGTTTGTCCATTTTTCAAAATACCTTTCTTAAAATATATTGATTTGGGGCTTTTTGCCCTTTTCATTCTGCCTGAGAGCTAAAGCTGCTCTCTGTACGTGTCTATAAAACCCACTATAGCCGCATCTGCCGGCGTCAGTTTTTTGCGGAACACACGCGCGGCTTCCTTGGAACCTATAAGGTACACAAAATCTCCGCGTCCGGCCTGCCTGGTGGAATCGGCAGCGACTATCATTTTAGTCTTTTTGCCGTTCTCCACCAACTGCACTACCAGCAGCGGTATATTCAGCAGGTTTTTTTCCTTTATCGTGGCAACCACCGTCCCCACAACTTCGCCGGTATACATACTTTTATACTACCGCCTTATTTCGCAGCTTTTGGAGCGCTTGCAGCCTTTGCACCGCTTGCTGCGGGCAGTATTTTTTCAACATCATCGTGCGGGCTGGGTATTACATGTACACCAAAAAGATCGCCCACGCGTTTTGCGGCTGCTGCGCCTGCGTCTACAGATGCCTTGACAGCGCCCACATCACCGCGAACCATAACGGTAACAAGGCCGGAGCCTATCTGCTGCTTGCCTATGAGAGAAACGTTGGCCGCCTTCACCATTGCGTCAGCCGCCTCTATAGCGCCTATGAGTCCCTTTGTTTCCACCATGCCCAATGCTTCTTTTGACATTGTATTTCCTCCTATGTTTTTTAAAAAATTTTTATTTGCTATATAAACCGGCACAGCGCCGGGTCGTTCCTTTGCTACAGAAGAGATTTTGCGATCTCAGGATGCGGAGAGGGTATCACCACGCAGTCTGAAAGCAGCCCCTCGGCCTCCTCTATGCCCTGCACCGCGCGTATTGCCGCTTCCACGGCTGCCACGTCGCCCGTCATTGTTATGAAGGATTTGCCGCCCATGCCTCTGCCCAGGCGCACCTCTATCAGCTTCACCTCGGCGGCCTTCACCGCCTGATCCGCCGCTATCACGGCAGAGCATAGCGAATAGGTCTCCACCGCGCCCACAGCGTCTACACGCTCTATATCTGTGCAGCCGTTTATGGCGGCCGGCACCTGCAGATCTATGCTGGGTATCACCAGCTCGTTTATCAGTTTCATTCCTGCGGCTTCCTTGCCCGCCTCAACAGCGGCTTTTACGGCTGCCACCTCTCCTGTCACTATGACGATATACTTTCCCGCGCATACGGGCTGCGCGTAGGAAAGCTCCACCTCGGCGGCCTTCATCATGGCGTCGCCCG